>CAZNKC010000222.1:0-9142 GCA_964573315.1 uncultured Verrucomicrobiaceae bacterium
CCTTTCGCGATGCCCGCGGCGATGGCGTACGGATTCTTCAACGCCCCGCCCCACTCCGCCCCGGCCACGTCGTCCGTCGTGTAGCAGCGAAACCACGGCAGCCTCAGCGCCGCCTGCAAACGCCGCGCCGTCTCCGCGTCCGCGCAAGCCGCCACCGCCGCCGTGGCCATGCGCCGGGCCACTTCCTCAGCGTGGTTCGGACCGGTCAGCACCGCGCAGGGCAGCCCCGGCAGCGCCGCCGCCAGCAGCTCGCTCATCCGCCGTCCCGTGCTCAGATCGATGCCCTTCGCGCAGGATACCGCCACCCGCGCGCCCGCCGCCGCGCCGCTCTCCCGCGCACGCCGGGCGGTCTCGTGCAGATGGCTGGACGGCGTCACAAAAAACACCGCCTCCGCCGGTTCCAGTTCCTCCCAATCCGCCGTCGCCCGCACCGTCTCCGGCAGGGTCAAATCCGGCAGGTAGCGCGCGTTGCGCCGCGTCTCGCGAATGGCGCGCATCAGGTCCGCGTCGCGACCCCAAAGCTGCACGCGCAGCCCGCGCTCCGCCAGCAGCGCCGCCAGCGCCGTGCCCCAGCTCCCGGCCCCGATCACCGTGGCCGACTCGAATCCATCCGCCATCGCCGCCGTGCTCATTCCGCCCCGCCGCCTCCGTCAGCCGCCGCTTTTTTTCCCGCGCCCGCCCGCGGCTCCGTGCCCGCCAGCAAACGCCCGATGTTCGCCCGGTGCCGCAAGATCACCAGCAGCGCCAGCACCACCCCGAACCCCAGCAGCACCGCGTCCCACTTCCCGCTCAGCGCCATCTGCGCCGCCAGCGTCCCCGCCACGCCCACGCCCGCCATCATCGAAGCCAATGACACGTAACGCAGGGTAAAGAAAAACAACAGCCACAGCGCCAGCCCGCCCAGCACAGCCAACGGCGCGATGCCCGCCAGCACGCCCGCCGCCGTCGCCACGCCCTTGCCGCCTTTGCCGCCGAGCCAGGGCGTGAACATATGCCCCAAAATCGCCGCCAGCCCCGTCAGCACCCACACCCACGACTCCGCCCCCTGCGCCTTGATCCACAGACACGGCAGCAGCCCCTTCAGCACATCCAGCACGAACACCGGCACCCCGATCCCCTTCCCCAGCACCCGGATCACATTCGTCGCCCCGATGTTCCCGCTGCCGTGCTCGCGGATATCAATCCCCCGCAGCCGCCCCGCGACATACCCGAACGGCAGCGAGCCGCTCAAAAAGCCCGCCAACGCTCCCAGTACAGCATCAGTCACCATGACGGCATTAAAGACATCCAGACGCAAGACGCAAGACGCAAGACGCGCCCCGTAAGGCGGACGTGTCGTCCGCCCTGTCTGGCGGGCTTCCTAGCCCGCCATATCTGTATGAGGGGAGCGGGCTGCAAGCCCGCTTGACGAGGCGGACGACACGTCCGCCCTACTGGCGCTAGCTCCCCCTTGCGCCGCGCGCATCCGGCTGCGATGATCGCAGCCCCGCACCACCCAACCGGCCTCCCCATCCCATGAACCCGCGCCTGACGGTCTTCCACCTCTTGTTTCTGTCTCTCGCCATGTCCTCCATCCCCGACTCCGCCGCCGCCAACCCGCCCTCCATCACCGCCGAACCCTGGGGCCGCACCGCGGACGGCGCGGCAGTCTCGCTTTACACCCTCACCAACCGCTCCGGCATGACCGCCCGCATCACCGACTACGGCGGCATCATCGTCTCCCTCACCGCGCCGGACCGGGACGGACGCTTCGCCGATGTCGTGCTCGGCTTCGACACCCTGGAACCCTACCTGCAAAAGCACCCCTTCTTCGGCGCCATCACCGGGCGCTACGCCAACCGCATCGGCGGCGCCACCTTCACGCTGGACGGCGTGGAATACAAACTCCCCGCCAACTCCGGCGCCAACCACATCCACGGCGGCGTCTCCGGTTTTGACAAAAAAATCTGGAAAGCCGCCACCCGCAGCCTGCCCGACGGCGTCGCGCTCGACCTCACCCGCGTCAGCCCCGCCGGAGAGGAAGGCTACCCCGGCACGCTCGACTGCACCGTCACCTACACCTTGAAAGACGACAACACCCTCGCCATCGACTACCACGCCGCCACCGACGCCCCCACCGTCCTGAACCTCACCAACCACAGCTACTTCAACCTCGCCGGGGAGGGCACTCCCAGCGTGCTCGACCACGAGCTGACCATCCCCGCCGAGACCTTCACCGCCACCGACGACAACATGATCCCTACCGGCGAGATCGCCTCCCTGCTCGACACCGCCATGGATTTCACCCGCCCGCACCGCATCGGCGAGCGCATCGAGGCCGGCTTCCTCCCGCTCAAGCAGGGCAAAGGCTACGACCACAACTACATCCTCACCGGCGGCCCCGGTCTCAAGCTCGCCGCCCGCGTGCGCCACCCCGCCTCCGGGCGCGTCATGGAAGTCCGTACCACCGAGCCCGCCGTCCAGCTCTATACCGCCAACCACCTCAAAAACGTCCCCGGCAAAAACGGCCACACCTACCCCGCCCGCTCCGCGCTCTGCCTGGAGACCCAGCATTTTCCCGACGGCCCGAACAAATCTCACTTTCCCAGCACAACTTTGCGTCCCGGAGAGCGGTTTCATTCCACCACGACTTTTCATTTCACCACCGACTAAGAAACCGCCATCCTCACGCGTCTTTATTTCTCCATCAGCACCCACACATGTCCCACCCTCAAACCATGCCCCGGAAAAATGTCAGCTTCAGCCAGGAGCGGGACTTCGCCGCGCGGCAATTCCGCGGCCGCCGGGAAAACCAGGAGGACTACTACGCCTTTGCCGACGCCTCCTCCGAGCGCGAGGAACCGCTGAGCAGCCTGCTGCTCTCCGTCGGCGACGGCCTCGGCGCGCACTCCGGCGGAGCCGTGGCCAGCTACATCGCCGTCAACGCCTTCGTCCGCGCCTTTCAGGAAAACGAGATCGCCCCCGCCTGGCGCCTGCGGCTGGCGCTCGACACCGCCAACGACACCCTGGCTTACCTGGGGCAGAAGCTGCCCATCATCGGCACCCCCATGGGCACCACCCTGCTCGCCGCCTTGGTCTCGCCCGCGGAATTGCGCTGGATCAGCGTCGGCGACTCCCCGCTCTTTCTGTACCGCGAGGGCGTGCTCGACCGCCTGAACGAAGACCACTCCCTCACCCCGCTCATCGAGCAGCGCGTCCGCACCGGCGAACTGACCGCGGACGAAGCCGCGCATCACCCGGACCGTCACACCCTCCAGTCCGCCGTGCTCGGCCACGACATCCACCTCATCGACGCCCCGTCCGAAGCCGTGGAATTGCAATCCGGCGACATCATCATCGCCGCCAGCGACGGCATCTTCACCCTCACCCACAGCCAGATCGAGGAAATGCTCGCCTTCGGCCGCCACACCACCGCCGACAAAATCGCCGACGCCATCCTCTTCGCCATCCGCCGCATCAACCACGAGCGCCAGGACAACACCACCATCGGCGTGGTCAAAGTGCCCTGAGTGTGCATGGAGCGCGGGTGCCCTCACCCGCCGTTGCAGGCGCCCTCGCCTGCAACCCGTCATGGATGGCGCAGCCACTCGATAAAAAGAGTGTCAAGAAGGAGGCTGCGGGCTTGAAGCTGCAAACTTGAGCCTGGAAACTTGCAGCGCCCCCCAGGCGGTTGCAAACCGCCTCTCCTTGTTGCATTCGCCACTCCTTGGCTCTCCCTACCTCAACGCCGCGTACACCCGGTGCACGTCCGCGTGCTCGTCCAGCTCCCGCAGGAAGGCCGTCACCTCCTCGCGCTGTGGCTCGTCCAGTTCCGGGTATTCCTTCGGCTGGTAATGCAACTCTGAAAGCGTCACCACCCAGCCCGCGGCCTTGAGCGCCTTGGTCACCGCGTCGAGCTGATTGCTGGCGCAGAAGAAGCGCGCGCCCGTTTGCCCGCGGGTCTCCGCGTCCTCGTCGTCCAGTTCCAGCGGCTCCACGTCGTCCGCCTCCGCCTCCAGCGCCGCCACCTCGATGTCCGTGCCCGTGCCCGCGTGCCGCGCCTCGATCAAGCCGCAATGTTCGAACATCCAGGCCACCGAGCCGCGCTGCCCGAGGCTGCCCGCGCGGAACAACACCCGGATCTCCGAGGACGTACGGTTGTTGTTGTCCGTCAGTGCCTCCACGATCACCGGCACCCGGTGCGGCGCGAAACCCTCAAACACCACCGTCTCATACTGCACCGCATCGGCGCCGGTGCCGCTGCCTTTCGCGATCGCCCGCTCGATGGTGTCCCGCGTCACGCTCTGCTTGCGCGCATTTTCCAGCGCCACGAACAACCGCGCGTTGAACTCCGGGTTCGCCCCGCCCAGCTTGGCCGCCACCTGGATTTCCCGCACCAGCTTGCCCACCAGCTTGCCCTTCTTATCAGCGGCCAGCTCACGCCATTTTTGCTTCCATTGCGCTCCCATATTTTCGTCTCTCCGTCTTAAATGTTGAATGCGAAACCTAAACCGGCTCTCAGGCTTTTTTCACCGCCGCCTTGGCGTCCTCCTCCGCCCACTCCTGCACCAGCCATTTCAGCCGCCGCATCACCCCCACCTTCGCCGCCGCCGACACGCGGTCGATGAACAGCACGCCGTTGAGGTGGTCGATCTCATGTTGAAACGCCCGCGCCAGCAGTCCGTCGGTCTCCACCGTCACCGTCTCGCCGTCCAGGGTTTGATAGATCACCTTGACCGCCGCCGGACGGTTCACCTTGGCCCGCATCTCCGGGATGCTGAGGCAGCCTTCCTCGCTCAGTTCCTTGGTCTTGCCAAGCTCCAGCCGCGGATTCAAAAACACCACCGGCATGAACGCGGCCAAGGTGGTGCCCGCCCCGTTCACCCGCAGAAAGCTCACGCACTCCGGATCGTGGGACACATCGATCACCGCCAGTTGCTCCTCCACCCCCACCTGCGGCGCCGCGAGCCCCACCCCATGCGCATCCCGCATCGTCTCGATCATGTCCGCCGCCAGCGTGCGATGACGCTCCGTCACCTCGGTCACGGGACGGCACTTGGCGCGCAGCACCTGCGCGGGATAACGGACAATCGGCAATACCATCCGCCGACCAAAGCCCGCAAACTGAAAATCTCAACCCTCTTTCTCAATCCCGGGACATGCCATCCAATGGCCGCGCCTCCACACTTCGCAGCCGCTGCTGTGGCGCCGCAGGCCAAGGAGCGGCGGTTTGCAGCCGCCTTGCGCGAATGGCGGCTGAAAATCCAAAACCCCTTGGCATTGATCCTGATACCTCCATACTCTGCCCATACCCTCCTTCGTCAGTCGTGTCCCGTAGAATGCCCATCGCTCTGTCCGCCACTCCAGCCTCCACACCCCGCAAAGGCCCCTACCTGCCGACGGCAGGGACGTTTGACGAGATGATGTTTCCCGATGGCACGGTGCGGCCGCATTGGGAGGCCTTCGCCGGCTTCCTGGAGCAATGCACCCCGGACGACCTGCGCGCCCGCGCCGACAGCGTGCAAAAACTGCTGCGCGACCACGGCGTCACCTACAACGTCTTCGACGACGCCCTCGGCACCAGCCGCCCTTGGGCGCTGGACCTGCTGCCTTTCCTCGTCGCCAACGCCGAATTCCAAACCATCACCGCCGCGCTCGCCCAACGCGCGCGGCTGCTGGAGGCGATCTTGCAGGATCTCTACGGCCCCCAGCATCTGCTGCGGGACAACCTGCTGCCGTCGCGTCTCGTCTATGCCAATCCCAGCTTTCTGCGTCCGGTCTGCGGCGTCAATCCGCCCGGCGGACGCTTCCTGCTAATTTACGGCTGCGACCTCGTGCGCGGCGCCGGCGGCGGCTGGTCGGTGCTGGCCGATCGCGTGCAAAGCCCCTCCGCCCACGGTTACACCCTGGAAAACCGCATCATCCTCGGCCAAGTCTTCCAGGAGGAATTTCACACCTCCCACGTCTGCGGACTCACCGCCTACTTCGATCTCATGCGCGACGCCATGCGCGCGCGTTCCCCGCAGGGACGCGGAGGCGGCGCGGGCATCCTGCTGTTCACGCCCGGCCCCAAACACGAGACCTACTTCGAGCACGCCTTCAAAGCCCGCCACCTCGGGTTCCCGTTGGCCGAGGGCGCCGACCTCACCGTGCGCGACCGCCGCCTCTGGCTCAAAACCCTGGAGGGCCTCAAGCGCGTCGATGTGCTGCTCCGCCACATCGACGACATCGAGTCCGACCCCCTCGAACTCGCCGCCGACACCGAACTCGGCGTGCCCGGCCTCACCGAAGCTTGGCGCACCGGCAATGTCACCCTGGCCAACGGCCTCGGCGCCGGCCTCATCGAGACCCCCGCCATGCACCCTTTCCTGCCCGGCATCTGCCGCGCTCTGCTGGATGAGGAACTGCTCATGCCTTGCGTGCCCACTTGGTGGTGTGGCCAGCCGCGGGAGTTGCAACTCGTCCTGGATGACCCCGCCCGCTGGGTGCTCAAACCCGCCTTCGCCGCCGGCGCGCGCGACCCCATCTTCCTCGCCCATCTCAGCCGGGAAGACCGCGCGCGGATGCTCGACCGCCTGCGCGCCGCGCCGCAGGACTGGGTAGCGCAGGAAATGCTCACCCTTTCCACCACACCCGCCTGCATTCAGGGCCGCATCCAGCCGCGTCCCCTCGTCTGGCGCACGCTCGGCGTGGCCTCGGGCCTGAAAAATTTCAATTTCATGCCCGGCGGCCTCACCCGCGTCAGCGCCGCGCCGGACCGCTGGGTCATCACCATGCGCTCCGGCGGCATCAGCAAGGACACCTGGATCGTCTCCCCGCAGCCTTTGGCCGCCGCGCCCGCCCCGGTCACGACCATCCCCTCCGCCATCCGCCCCGCGCGCCCGCCGAGCGGCGTGCCCAGCCGCGCCGCCGATCACTTGTTCTGGCTGGGACGCTACGCCGAGCGTTTGGAGCAAAGCGTGCGCCTGTTGCGCACCGCCATCCAGCGCCTCATCGGCGAGCGTTCCGAGGCCAAATACCGGGAAAGCGCCGCCTGTCTCCACCTCCTCGCCGCCGGTGACTTGCTCCCCCCCGATGACTCCAACGCCAGCCTCCAGGAACACCTCCCCGCCCTCATGCGGGACGCGCGGCTGCCCGGCAGCCTGCCCGATCTCCTCACCCGCATCCGCGTCAACGCCGCCGCCGCCCGCGACCGCCTTTCCGACGACACTTGGCGCCTGCTGCACCGCATGGAGCGTGACGCACGGCTGCCTGCGGACACCTTCACCCTCACCACCGCGCAGAGCACCCTCGACACCCTCGTCCTCGACCTCGCCGCCTTTGCCGGCATGCACTTGGAAAACGTCACCCGCGGTCACGGCTGGCGTTTCCTGGAGATTGGCCGCCGCCTGGAGCGCGCCGCCGCCGTCCTCAGTCTCATCAACACCGCCGCCCCCGTCGCCAAGCAGGATGACACCATCCTCCCGCCACTGCTTGAGATCTTCGACAGCGTCATGACCTACCGGCGCTTCCACTTCGCCCGGCCCGCCCTCGCTCCGGTCCTCGGCCTCCTGCTGCTGGAGGACGTCAACCCGCGCTCCGCCGCCTATCAACTGCGCAAACTGGCCCAGCTCGCGCGCCACTTGCCCGAAGACAAAACCTCCGCCACCAACGGCGCCGAGCGCGCCATCATGGACGACCTCCAATCCCATCTCGTCGCCTTTCCCCTTCATAAACTCGCCGCCGAACCCGACCTTCTCGTCCAAAACCTCGCCACCCTCTGCAGCACCCTCACCGACGGCCTCGAAACCCTCTCCAACACCATCACCGAACACTTCTTCAGCCACGCCACCCGCCGCGTGCGGTGAGGCAGCTATGAACAAATCGTCCTCGTCCTCCTGCTCGTCCTCGAAAATCCGAAGTCCGAATTTTCGAGGACGAGCAGGAGGACGAGGACGAAAACGATTTTCTTTGCAAACTGAACGATCCCCTCATGCGCTACCGCATCATCCACCGCACCACCTACACCTACGAAAGCCCCGTCACCGTTTGCCATTATTTGGCGCGGCTGGCTCCGCGTTCGCTGCCTGGCCAGGAGTGCCCCTGGCATGAGATCCACATTCGCCCAGAGCCGGTCGAGCGCGCCACCCGCCTGGACTACTTCGGCAATGCCAGCCTGTATTTTGAAATCGAAGGCTCTCACTCGCAGTTGGAAGTCATCTCCCGCAGCCTCGTCGAAGTCAACAGTCCCGACCCCATCGACCCGCTCGCCACACCCCCTTGGGAGGAAATCCGCGACGCCTGCCAGTCCGGCGCTTGGTCGCCCGTCAGCCCCGCTTCCGAACTCGCCTGCCCCAGCCCCCTCGTTCCCGTCGGCCCTGATTTTGCCGGCTACGCGCTCCCCTCTTTCCCCGTCGGGCGTCCCGTGCTCGATGCCATCAGCGATCTCAACCGCCGCATTTACGAGGACTTCCTTTTCGATCCCGCGGCCACTGACATCGCCACTCCCGTCGCCCAAGTCTTGCAGCAGCGGCGCGGCGTCTGCCAGGACTTCGCCCAGCTCATGATCGCCTGCCTGCGCTCCCTCGGCCTGCCCGCGCGTTACGTCAGCGGCTATCTGGAAACCGAGCCGCCGCCCGGCGAGGAAAAACTCGTCGGCGCCGATGCCTCCCACGCCTGGGTCTCCGTTTTTTGCGGCGAGCGCATCGGCTGGGTCGATGCCGATCCCACCAACAACGTCCTCCCTTCGGAGCGCCACATCACCCTCGCCTGGGGCCGCGACTTCGCCGACGTCAGCCCCCTGCGCGGCGTCACCATCGGCTCCGGTGAGCAGCGCCTCCAAGTCGCCGTCGATGTGCTCCCGGACGGCGGCGATTGATTCTGAAAATTGCCGGATGACGGGGATCTGTTCCCTCCCTCCAAGGGAGCGCTCGCGCGCGTTTCATGATCGGGTGGCGCAGCCACACTTTTTTCGTCCTCGTCCTCGTCCTCGATCCTTCGGATTTTCGAGGACGAGGACGATTTGGGACGGAGGGGCGGAGCCTGGAGCGCACGCGTCCTCGCGTGCAGCGTTCGGCGTCCCGCCGAACGCTTTGCGGCGGCAGCCGCACACGGGGGTGGGCGTTGTCCGCCGCAGACGCGCACCCTGAGTGTTCGCTGCGCTCAATCTTTTCGGCGCGACGCC
>CAZNKC010000223.1:0-9077 GCA_964573315.1 uncultured Verrucomicrobiaceae bacterium
CCGCGATGAGGCCGCCGTTGCATTCGGCGAGTTCGATCGCCTTGTTGCCGCAGGTTTCGATGTAGTTGTTGTGAACCTGCCAGTTTTTGAACTGCGAGTCGAGGCGGTCGGCGTCGAAATAGCCTGTGCGGATATTTTCAGCGTCGTCCGCCTTCGCCGCCGCCTCCCCCGGGGGGATGACATACTTGGCGAAGTACATCGCTGTCGCTGGTTTGGTGCAGCCCGCCGCCTGTTTCGCGTCATAAATCCAGCAGTGGCGGACGGTGATGTTGTCGCAGGAGAGCAGCAGCGACTCCTGCTCGTCGAGGCGCGCGTTGAACCCCATGATGGAGCCGGCGCCGATGGCCTTGTCGTTGCCGGTGTAGCGCAGATGCTCGATGACCACGTTGTGCGCCGGAACTTTGCTGGTGCCGATGCGCACGGGAAAGTAACGCAGGTCATTCGGCGGCGTTTTGGGATCGAGATAGATGTGCGTGGCATAACCCTGGCCGCGCAGCGTGACGTTGCTCTTGATGACGACCGTCTCATCCCCGGCATGACGCGAGAGTTTGAAGTCTCCCGCGCCCAGCACCACCACCCCGCCGCCCGCGTCAGCGACGGCGTCAATCGCATCCTGAAGAATCTTGTCCGCCAGCACCTCGGGGCCGGGCGCGGGAACCCGCACCTCGAATCTGCCTGGGCCGGGCGCGCCGGTCTCCGGTTTTGGCGGTTGCGCGGGCGTCTCGGCGGCGGGCGCCCCACCGAGGGCGCAGAAGGCCGCGCCGAGTGACACCGCCCGCCAGGATGATTTCAAGACGGCGCAGACAACTGGGGAGAGTAGCTTGGTGTTCATGGCTGAAGCGGATCTGGCCGGTGGTGGAACCGGGCCGGAAAAGAAAACGCCACTGCCACGGTCATTCTCGGTGGTCAACTGCCATGACCAGCTTCTGCGCGGATTTCCGGAAACAGAGTTATTCCAGTTCGTCCGGAAAGCTGGAGCGGACTTCATTCTGGCCGGCGGCAGGGCAGCGTGCCGGGACGCAAGGAGCCGGAGGCTCTTCACCCCCACTTCCGGATAGGCTCTAAATCAGCCGGACGTAGCGGCGGCCAGGCAGGGGTTTGAGCAGGCGTTTCATTTCGAGGCGCATGAGGGTGGCGGAGACGGTGGCGGGGGTGAGGCCAGAGCGGGTGATGAGATCGTCGATGTGGCTCTCGTCCGTGCCGAGAGCCTCGTAGAGGATTTTTTCGTCGAGGCTGAGATCGGTGACGGGCGGCGGGGGCGGCTCGGTTTTGGGCGCGGTCGGCGCGGTGGGGAAAAGGGTCATGAGGTCGTCGAGGATGTCGGCGCCATCGACGACGAGTTTGGCGCCCTGCTGGATGAGGCGGTTGCAGCCGAGCGAGGTGGGTTTGTCGATGGGGCCGGGCACGGCATAGACGGTGCGGCCGGTTTCGACGGCCTGCTGCGCGGTGATGAGCGAGCCGCTGCGGCCCGGCGCTTCGACGACGAGCAGGCCGCTGCTCCAGCCAGCGACGATGCGGTTGCGGTAGGGGAAGGTCTGTTTGTCGGCGATGCGGTCCACCGGATACTCGCTGATGACCACGCCGTTCTCTGCGATGCGTTCGGCGAGAGCTTGGTTCTCCGGCGGATACAGTTTACCGATGCCAGAGCCGATGACGGCGATGGTGCGGCCTTTGGCGGCGAGCGCGGCTTCGTGCGCGGCGGTGTCGATGCCGCGGGCGAGGCCGCTGATCACGGTGTAACCGGCGTAGGCGAGCTGGAAGCTGATTTTTTTTGCGGCGTTGAGGCCGTAATGAGTGGCTTGGCGGCTGCCGACGATGCCGATGACATTGTGGTCGCGCTTGGTGAGACTGCCCCAGACGTAGAGCAAAAAGGGCGCGTTCGGCGCTTGGCGGAGGAGATCGGGGTAAAGCTCGTCTTCCTCGGTGAGGAGGGTGAGGTTGCGCTCGCTGATTTTACGCAACTCGCCGGTGAGATCGACGCTGTCTTCCCAAGCGGCGATGGCGTCGGCGAGTTTGGTGTCGATGCCGTTGACGGCGGAAAGTTTCGCGGCCTTGACGCGCAGCACGGCCTCCGGCGTGCCGAAATGTTCGACGAGCTTGCGCAGGCGGGCGGGGCCGATGCCGGGGATGAGGTTGAGGGCGAGGAAGGCCTCGGTGCGGGTCATTGGGTAGTTAGGATTTAGGAATTAGGATTTAAGATTTAGCAGTGCGCGGTTGCGGTTGGTGGTGGAAATTCGTCCTCGTCCTCGTTCTCCTGCTCGTCCTCGCATGAAGGGAGGTAATCGGTTGTCAGGGGCGAGCGGGTCGTAAAACTCATTCGGGTCTATTCGTGGTTTGACTCGCTGGCTACGCCGGCTGTGTCCGCAGGTGGTCGAGCGCGGCGCGGAGATCGGACTCGGTGAGGTCGTGGCTGACCAAGGCGTCGCCGAGGGCGCGCAGGAGGACGAAGCGGATGCGGCCTTGGTCGTATTTTTTGTCGCTGCGGGCGATCTCGATGAGGGCGTCGTTGGAGAAGCGCGGTTCGTCCGGCAGGATGAGCGGCAGGTGGAAGGCGGCGAGGGCGCGCTCGATGCGCGCGGCATCGGCGGCGGGCAGGCTGCTGTGCCGCACGGAGAGCCAGGCGGCGGCACGCAGGCCGAGGGCGATGGCCTCGCCGTGCAGGAAGCCGCCGTAACCGGCGGCGGCTTCGATGGCGTGGCCGAGGGTGTGGCCGAAGTTCAGCAGAGCGCGGGTGCCGATGGTTTCAAATTCGTCCTCTTCGACGATGCGGGCTTTGATGGCGATGTTGCGGCGGATGAGTTCCGGCAGGTCGCCGCTGCCGGCGGCGGCTGCGTCGATGAGAGGGAACATATCGACGTCGCGGATGGCGGCGTGCTTGATGATCTCGGCAAATCCTTCGTGCCGCACTTTTTCCGGCAGGGTGTTCAAGGTATCGGTGTCGGCGAGCACGAGGGCAGGCTGGTGGAAGGCGCCGACGAGGTTTTTGGCTTCCGGGAGGTTGACGCCGGTTTTGCCGCCGACGGAGCTGTCCACCATCGAGAGCAGGGTGGTGGGCATCTGGATGTAAGGGATGCCACGCTGATAAACGGCGGCGCAGAAACCGGCGAGGTCGCCAATGACGCCGCCGCCGAGGGCGACGACGAAGCTTTTGCGGTCGAGCTTGGCGCGCGCCATCTGGCTGAGCACGGATTCGGCGCAGGCGAGCGATTTGGAGGCTTCTCCGGCGGGCACGGTAATGAGGGTGGTTTCGATGCCGGCGGCGCGGAGGCTGGCGAGGGCTTGTTCCGCGAACAGGGGCGCGACGTTGGAGTCGGTGATCAAGGCGGCGCGTTTTTTGCCGGGGAAGAAAAGGCCGGCGGCGCGAGGGCCGAGCTGGTCGAGCAGGCCGGGGCCAACGAGCACGTCGTAGGCGCGCTCGTCGAGATCAACGCGGACTTGTTTGGGCGGCGGGGTGTCAGACATGGAACAGGGCGCGGATTTGACCGGCAACGGAGTCTGGCGTTTGATCGGGGCTCAGGCAAATCGTTTGGAAACAGGTCTCGCGGCGGAACCAGGTCGTCTGACGCTTGGCGTAGCGGCGCGTGGCCTGCTGGATGGCGGCAATGGCTTCCTCAAGCGTGAGTTCGCCGCGCTGATGCGCCCGCAATTCGCGCACGCCGATGGCTTTGGCGAATGTGGCGGAGAGAGGCCCGGCGGTGGCGGCTTCCTCGACGGCGCCGGCGGCGATCATGTCGAGCACGCGCTGGTCGATGCGCCGGTGCAGCAGCGCGCGCTCCCAGACGAGGCAGACGCCGCGCACGGGCACGGGCGGGTCTTTGCGGGCGGCGCTGCGCAGCGCGGACTGCGGCTTGCCGGTGAGCAGGCAGATCTCCAGGGCGCGCTCGACGTAGCGGGGGTTTTGCAACGGGACGTTGGCGGACGCTTCGGGGTCGAGGGCGAGGAGCTCGGCGGTTTTTTCCTCCAGGCTCATCGCCGCAAAACGGACGCGCAGAGCGGGGTCCGCCGCCGGCAGCGGATCGAGGCCGTGGGTGAGGGCTTTGAGGTAAAGGCCGGAGCCGCCGACGACAATGGGCACACGTCCGCGCTCGGCGATGCGTTGCAGCACGGGCAGCGCCAAGTCGCGGTAGCGTTGGGCGTCGCAGGTCTCGGAGGGGTCGAGCAGGCCGTAGAGATGATGGGGAACGAGGGTGCGCTCGAAGGGAGAAGGTTTGGCGGTGAGGGTGTCGAGACCGCGGTAGAGTTGGAAGGCGTCGGCATTGACGATCTCGCCGTCCGTTTGCTGCGCCAGGGCGAGCGCGACGGCGGATTTGCCGGAGGCGGTGGGGCCGGCGATGTAGATGGCGGACGGTGGCGGGGACATCAGGGAACGGCAATAAGGATGACAGAGGAATGGGGACAGGGGAATTTTATATGCCTCGCGGCATCAGGTTTTGTGAAACCAGATTTGACCTCCCACAGATTCAGGAAGGCCAGCAGATGGATACAAAACAAAAATCTGCTGGCCTTCCTGAATCTGCTGGAAATCACCAATCATGGTGACGCAGGGTATATATCAGGCCAAAGATCACTTTCAGCCCCCTTTCCTTCTTTCTCATGCCCCTGTCCCCATTCCTCTGTCATCCATCCATAAAAAAAGCCCGTCCCACGGCTTGGCGGGACGGGCTTTGGCAAGAGTGCGGGAGATAGGAAAAAAATCAATCTTCGTCGAAGTCGCTGAAGTCGCGTTTGCCGCCGCGGGAGAAGCCGCGGTCGCGATCCCGGTCGCTGCGTCCGCCGCCGCCACCCCGGCGGTCGCCACCGCCACGGCGATCATCACGCCTGCCGTCGTCGCCGAAGTCACGAGGCGGCGGCGGGCCGCCACGGCGCTCGCCGCCGAAATCACGGCGGGGCGGCGGCGGGCCTCCCGGACGTGGCGGGCGCTCCTCCTTGGGCCGGGCTTCGACGACCTTGAGGGGACGTCCGGCGACGGCGGCATTGTTCAGGCCCTCCATCGCGGCGCGAGCCTCGTCGTCGTTGGGCATGTCCACAAAACCGAAACCGCGGGAGCGGCCGGTTTCCCGATCTTTCACGACGCGCGCGTGGGCAACGGCGCCATAGGCGGCGAACTCGCTCTGCAGTTCTTCGTCTGTGAGCGTGTAAGCCAAGTTGCTGACATAGAGGTTCATCTGGTCTTGAGAGGAGGGAGTCGCCTGGGATACTACTGAAAGGGGGAGCGATTGTGAAGGCGATTTCAAAAAGGCTCCGCCGGCGCCGGCACGGGACGCCAAGCGCCAAGAGTGGCTTTTTCGTGGAATTTGTCAATTCATGGCGCAGGAGAAATGACGGTCTATTTTTGGTAGATGGGCAAAAAGTGGTGGTAAACGGAGAGGCTGAGCAGGGCGAGCGAGGTGGCATAGACGGCTCCGGCGCTCTTTTCGTTGCCGTTGCGGGGGAACCAGGAGCCGTCCTCGTTCTGAGTCTCGACGAGCATTTGCTCGGTCTTCTGGCGGGCGATGGCGGCGTGCTCGCCGCCGCGCTGGTACATGCCCTGGGCGTAGTAGTAGGCGCCGTAAAAGAACCAAGGCTCGTTGACTTCCGGCGGCGAGGAGAGCAGCCAGTTCGACGAGCCGATGACCTCGGGCGCGTCGTACTCGCCGGCGACCTGGAGGGAGAGCAGGCCGGCGGCGGTGGTGGAAAAAGTCTGGCGGCCGCCGTAGGGTTCGTAGCTGAAGGCGGCGTCGCCCAGCGGCCGGCCCTGCTCGTCGCGCTCGGCGCGGTAGCTGCGCTTGATGTAGGCGATGCCGTTGTCGATGCCTTCCTTGGGCACTTCGAACCCGGCATTTTTGGCGGCGCGCAGGGACATGAGCTGCCAGACGGAGACGGAGATGTCGGAGTCGCTGGAGCTGGGTTCGTAGCGCCAGCCGCCGCGGTTGGCGTCGCTTTTGGAGACGGCCTGGGCGCGCAGGATGAGCTGGAGGGCGCCCTGGATTTTTTGATGCAACAGGCGGTCGGTTTCCTCATCCGGCGCGTGGCCAATCATCTCGGTCATCATGAGGGTGATGATGCCGTGGCCGTACATGCGGGAGCGGTCGGACTTGCCGAGGTAGCCGTTCTCGTCGGGTTCGACGTTGTGGACGACGTAACGCAGGGCGCGCCCGGCGGCTTGGCCTTCGGGTGTGGTGTCGCTGGGCAGATGGCCGACGGAGGCCAAGCCCATGAGCGCGAGCGAGGTCATGGCGGCGCTGTGGGAGGGCAGGCTGCCGGGGCGGACCTCGGAGGGGGTTTTATCGTCGTTGATGTAACCGGCGGGCTTTTGCTGGAGCATGAGCCAGCGCACGGCGCGGTCCACGGAACTCTTCACCCGCGGCGGGATGGAGGCGGGCTGCTGGGCGCGCGCGGGCTGCATGACGCAGGCGGCCAGCAGCAGGAGGACGGCGCGAGGGAGGAGCGGCATGGATGCGTGTGTCGTTCAGGTTTGTGCCAAGGGATCAACGCGAGCGCCCGCGCTCCACATTCTCACTCGTCCTCATCTTCAACGCATGAGGGAAACTCCGGGCACATCACCGAGCGCGGCACGGAATCGCTCTGCTCTTTGACAAAAAATTCCATGTTCCCATGCTCGTCGCACAGCCACACCTCCCTGGCTCCGGCGGCGTAGTAAAGCCGCATTTTGCCCAGCATTTCCTCCCGGTTGTTGAAGGGGGAAAGCACCTCCACGCAAATCTCCGGCGAGACGGGCAGGCTGATGGCGCGCCGGTAGGGCCGGTGGCGCTCCTTTGACATCCACGCCACGTCCGCCACGCGCGTGCCGTCAGAGGTGTCGATGGGGCATTCCATGATGATCTCTCCGCCGGGCAGCAGTTCATGCAGGCGCAGCCCCACCTTCCACTCGTAGCGGCCATGCCAGTTCGATGCCGGACTCATCAGGATTTTGTTGTGCTTGTTGGTCTCGATCTTGGCCGGGATGTCCTTCAGCCACGGGATGGCGCAGACATCCGCCCAGGTCAGCGTGCTTGAGATCATGCCCGAATTTGCCACCCAACCAAGCGGGGAAAAGCTTTTTTTCACTTTTCTCCGGCCTCCGAAACCTGGACATGCTGCGCGATCTCCTCCGCGCTCTGGGTGCGCATGTTGAGAAAGGTGACGCCGGACTCGGGCAGTTCCGCGCCGGCCTGCTTGAAAAGGCCGCGCACGACGCGGGGGTAGCAGGCGATGATGCGCAGACCGCCGTTGAGCGCGCATTGCTTGAGTTCCGCCAGCCGGGGATCGCGATGCGCGGCGAACTCGCACAAGTCGGAGACGGCCTCGAAATTTTCCCCGCCGTCGGCGAGGTTTTCCAAGACCGCGTTTTTCACGCCGTTGGGGACGACCTGGGCGTAAGCGCAGCGGCAATAGAGAATCTGGGGGGATCCGGGCATTTGGGGGGCTTGACAATGAAATGGGAACGCCCGGACTGCAAGGGAGGTTTCGGTGGAGAGGAAGCGGGGGAGTCACCACACGCCTTCCAGTGCCTCCCATATCTCGAGCAAAAAATTGTGCAGACAGTGAGTCAGCGCCACCAGCACCAAGCTGCCAGTCCGGTGATATAGCCACGCGAAGATCAAACCGTAGCCTGCTATCGCCAAGGTGCCAGCCAGCCCATAGGCATGCCCGATGGAGAACAGCAGCGCCGAGACCACCATCCCCCAACGCACTCCCCACGCCCGCGCAATTCCTTGGAAAAGAAAGCCTCGAAACACCACCTCCTCAAGCGCCGGCCCAAGAAACGCGCCCCAGGCCATGAAGGCCAGCCACTGCGCGATGGAAAATCCGCGTGTGGAAAAACGCAGCGAGTCCAGAAAATCCCTTTCCGAAGTGATGCCTGCGGTATCCAGCGCATAGTTGAACAACGCCATGCCAACAACCAACACACAGGCCGCGGCTCCGGCACAGCGCCAGACATCGGCGCGCACCAAATCCGCCCATCGCCAGCCCGCGATCTTTGCCACCGGCACCCGGCCCAAACCGGTCAAGACGGCCAGCAGCTTCGGCGCGGCCATCCATGCGCAGGCAAACAACACCATGCCCAGCCACCAAGCCTGCGCATAAATCTCATGCGACACCGGATTCTGCATAACAAGCGCGAGACTCACATAGTGAATGCCCACGTTGCCCGCCAACAGGGCGAACTCGGTCAGCGCAAAACCGAGCAGCAAAAGATCCGGCGGCACCACGCCGATCCAGCGGTGGGTTTTGGGCCGGTCGTGACGAGCGGCGCGCAGCTTTCGCACAAACCACACCGAGCACGGGATCGCACTGGAAACCGCCAGCACAGCCAATACCGTGAATAAGGCCGAGCGCCAAAGCTGGCGGACGCCCTGCTTGCGATGCAAAACGAGCGCGCCCTCTTCGACGATGCCATAGCGCGCGGCCAAACGATTCACCGCCCAATCGGCAGGCCACCATGCCATCAGCCCTTCGAACGCCATTTTTTCCTCAGCCCGCAAAGTCAGCCCGCCGTTTGCCCAGTTCGTGACAGACTCATGGTAAGCCGATTGAGAGGCATCCTTCACGGCGGCGAGCCTGCGGACGGCTTCAACCTGCCAGCGGTCCTTTTCCCCGGTCGTTTCCGCGAGCGCAAGGCAGGCGAGCACCTTGTCCACTTGCAGTCCCTCATCGTTCAATCCCGCTTGATCCGCTGCTTCCAGCGCTTGGGCGATTCGATCCGGCAGGTCATTTGCGCGCGCCAGCATCCGCAGCCAGCCGGGAATGTCCTCGTCTTGCGCCGCTTCCCAGGCTTCGAGCAAGGAGAACAACTCCAAACGAAAGGCTGCCGCATTTGTTTCGTCCGCTTTGGAGCGGTTCCAAAGCCAGTGGAGCACTCCCCATCCGATGAGCAAAATGACCACCAAGGCCCAGATTGATTTTTCCCGGGGAGGTTTCCAGCCAAGCATGGGTGGGAAACTGGCGGCGAACCATCTTCCGATCAAGAGCATTCCAACCCGCACAGGAAGTGCAAATGCATTTGATCCGCATCCGGCATTCGCCATTCGTCATTCGCCATCCCATGAAACCCATCGTCCAAATCTCCCTCGACCTCACCAACATCGACGAAGCCC
>CAZNKC010000224.1:0-9072 GCA_964573315.1 uncultured Verrucomicrobiaceae bacterium
GCACGCCGCGCTCCATGAGGCGGCGGGCGAGGAGGCAGTTGCGGGCGTAACCGGGGGCGTTGATGTCTTTGATGCCGTACATATCAAGGACATGCTGCGGCTCCTGGGAGAGGTCCATCAATTCGGGCGCGCTGCTTTGCAGGCGGAAGGCCATTTCATAACTGGCGATGCGGGCGGTGATTTCGGGATCGCCAGTGTCGTCGAGTGCGAGGTCGTTGAGGCGGTGCAGGGTGTCGAGGGAGGCGCGCTGGGCGGCGTCGTCAATGCCGCGCGGGTTGGAGAGATACAAAACGGCGTCGCCGGTGCCGCGCAGGGGCACGCCGCCGTATGGGGTGGGGAGGAAGCCGGAGCCGTAGTTGCTGGCGCCGCCGCTGGTGCCTTTGGCGCTGGTGAGCACGACGTAGCCGGGGAGGTCCTGGCTTTCGCTGCCGAGTCCGTAAAGCGCCCAAGCGCCGAAGCTGGGGCGGCCAAACTGCTCGGAGCCGGTGTTCATCAAAATCTGGCCGGGGGCGTGGTTGACGGCGTCGGTCTGCATGGAGCGCACGAGGCAGAGGTCGTCGGCGAGGGCGGCGGTGTGCGGCAGCAGCTCGCTGAGTTCCATGCCGCACTGGCCGTGCTTGGCGAATTGGTATTTGGGACCGAGCAGGGCGGAGTCCGGCTGGATGAAGGCGGCGCGGTAGTTTTTGAGCAGTTCGGCGGGCGGGAGCTGGCCGCTGCGTTTGGCCAGCTCCGGCTTGGGATCGAAAAGCTCCAGATGGCTCGGCGCGCCGGCATGGAACATGTAGATGACGCGCTTGGCTTTCGGCGCGTGATGCGGGCCGCGGCGCAGGGCGGGCGCGGCGGCGGCATGGCTTTCACTCGCCAGCAGCGAGTTCGCGGCGATGCCGGCCAGACCGATGCCGCAGTCGCGGAGGAACCAGCGGCGGGTCGCCTTAAGGCGGAAATCCGAAGTCCGAAATCCGAAATCCGAATGACTGGCGGTGCTCTTTTTGAGGGTGGAGATCATGGCGAGACTTGATGGGGTTTGCCTTTGTTGGGGCGGGAGTTGAGTTTTCTCCAGATGGAGCCGAAAATAAGGCTCAATTCCGAGGCTTCCCGCCAGAGGACGCGGGCTCCATCTTTGCGGCCCGGCTCAGCGGTGGCCAGCATGCGCAGCCAAAACCGGGTTTCTTTGGCTTCCTTCCGGCAGATTGAAATGCGATGTCTCAAATCGTTTTCGGAAATGCTGTCATCCGCCTCGCAATAATTCGCGCCGATGCTGGTCCCGGCTCCGACAAATTGGCTGATTGGCCGGTTGTTGACCGGGTTAAAAGGCAGAGTTTTGGCGAACTTGATGACACGCTCTCCAAACTGCGCGGTTCGTTCGCTGAGGTCGTAGATTTTTGCACTTATAGGAGGATCTTCGCGCAAAACATTCTCATCCGAAGAGTCTGCGACAGACTGCGCGAATACACAATCGGTCACATCCCAGAAGGCTAGCTCCATCTCCGTCAAATCACTCAACGCCCAGTCAGCCCCATTCACCTCTTCACGCCTTTTCGTGGTCAGGCTATGTTCGGACTTCGGACTTCGGACTTCGGATTTCATGGCGTCAAATTTGAGCTTTAGGATTCCGACATTCACCCTTTCGTTACGGTTTCATCCAAGTTCAACAGCACCCGCGCCACCATCGTCCATGCGGCGAGTTCGTTGGGCGTGGCGTCGGCGGGCAGGGTTTCGGGCTTGGTTAGTTCGGAAAAGGCGATTTCGCCGGCTTTGAGTTCGCCTTTTTGCAGGCGGGCGCGGTTTTCGGCGAGGAGCTTCAATACGGCGTCCGTCTCGGCGGCGGCGGGCGCGCGGCTGACGCAGAGGGCGTAGGCGCGCGCGATGCGGGATTCGTCCGTGCCGCCGCCTTCTTTGAGGATGCGCTGGGCCAATGCCTGCGCGGCTTCGACGAACAGGGTTTCGTTCAGGCTGGCGAGCGCGGCCAGCGGGGTGTTCGAGCGCGGGCGGCGGGCGCAGGAGAAGTCGCCGTTCGGGGCGTCGAAGGCGGTGAGCACGGGGTCGGGCATGGAGCGTTTGCGGAAGTGGTAGAGGCTGCGGCGGTAACGCTGCTCATCCGTCGGCGGCAGCCAATAGCTGACCGGGAAGTAATTGTAGTCCAGCACGCTTTGCGGCACGGGCGGATAGATGCTGGGGCCGCCCACCTGCTCATGCAACAGGCCGGAGACGGCGAGGGCGATGTCGCGCACGGTCTCGGCATCGGCGCGGAAGCGCGGGCCGCGGGCGAGCAGGCGGTTGTTCGGGTCTTTGGACTTGAGCGCGGGCGTGAGGCGCGAGCTTTGCTGATAGACGGCGCTGGTGACGATGGTGCGGATGAGGTGTTTCTGGCTCCAGCCGTGCGCCATGAAATCGACCGCCAGCCAGTCGAGCAACGCCAGATGCTCCGGCACGGGGGCGCGGGTGCCGAAGTCTTCGGAGGTCTCCACCAAACCGGCGCCGAACAAGGTCTGCCAGACGCGGTTGACGGCGACGCGCGCGGCCAGCGGTGAGCGTTCGTCCACCAGCCATTTGGCGAAGGCGAGACGGTTTGGCGTTTTTTCTTTTTTTCCCGGCTGGACGGGGAGCGGGTGCAGCGCGGCGGGGACGTGGGGTTTGACCTCGTGTTTGGGTTGGTTCCAGACGCCGCGGTCAAGCAGTTGCGTGGGGCGCGTCTGCGCGGGCGCGCGTTCGGCCAGATGCAGGATGGAGGTTTTGGGTTCGGCGGGCCAAGTCTTCCAGAGCGCTTCGGCTTGGTCGTTGAATTTTTTGGCTTCCGGCAAAGTCTTGCGCCAAGCGGTGAAAACCGCTTCCTGCCCGGCCTCGGAGCGGCGCTCCGGCGGCGCCTGCATGGCAAGCTGCGCGGCGTGGTCCACGGCGGGCGCTTTCGGATCGGGCGCGGTGGTGGTGGAGAGGCGGCAGCGTCCGAGCAGGGTGGTGAGGCGTCCGTTGCGACCGTTGCCCGATCCGCCGTGGTTCATGCGCAGGGTGATGCGCATCTGCGCGCCTTCCGCCAGGGTGAGGGGTGTTTCAAATTGCGCCACGGCCACGGATTCACTGTTGCGGCGGCCCGGCCCGCGGTCGGCGCGCCAGGCGGTTTGGTTGTCGCCGTCGATGAGGAAGGACACGGGGCCGACGCGGCGCTCCCGGCCTTTTTCACTCTTCGACACCCACATTTCCTCGATGAAATGGTCCGGCTCCGACCAGTCCGCCGTGGCGTTTTTCAAAGGCTGCTTGACCCAGTCCGCGCCGTCTTTGTCCTTGACGTGGACTTCCATCTCGGTGAGCGCCCAGGTGCCCCACAGGCTGTGGCCGGGGCCGTTGAAGGGCAGATCCCGATGCGTGAGCGCCTCGATGCGCAGGCCGGTGATGCCTTTTTCTTGCGGCACGGCGAAGATCCAATGCTCGCTGCTCTCCGAGGGATGGCCAAGGGTCATAATGGAGCCGTCCTCCTCCTGCGTAGGATGATTGAGGCCACTTTGCGTCATCAGGCGCGTGGCCTTGAGCGGTGTCCAGGGCGCTTGCTGCCGGCGCACGGATTCCTCCCAGGCGGCCAGTTTTTCCGGCCACTGCGGCTGTTCTTTTTTTAAGCCGGCGTGGATGTTGGCGAGCCCTTTGCGGACGCGCTCGATGGCCTGCAATTGCGGCTCCTCATACACCGGCGACCACGCTTCATAGGTGTCGTTGAGAAAGGCGTACAGGCCGAAGTATTCGTCCTGCGTGACGGGGTCGAACTTGTGCGTGTGGCATTGCGCGCATTGGAGCGTGAGTCCCACCACGGCCTTGCCCAGACAGTCCATGCGGTCGAATACGCCTTCGATGCGGAATTGCTCCGGCACGATGGCGCCTTCCTCGTTGATCATGCCGTTGCGCAGGAAACCGGTGGCGATGATCTGCTCCTGCCCGGCGCCGGGCAGCAGGTCGCCCGCGATCTGCTCGATGATGAACCGGTCGTACGGCATGTCCTTGTTGAGCGCCTCAATGACCCAGTCGCGCCAGGCCCATTGCTCGCGCGGCATGTCTTTTTCAAAACCGTTGCTGTCCGAGTAACGCGCGGCGTCCAGCCACACGCGCGCCCAGCGCTCGCCGTAGCGGGGGCTTTTGAGGAGGTCATCCACGGTTTGGGCGATGGCTTGGGGAAGTCCGAAGTCCGAAATCCGAAGTCCGAATTGATTTGCTTCCTCGGGCGAGGGCGGCAGGCCGGTGAGGTCGAGCCAGAGACGGCGTGCCAGCGTGTGGGAGTCTGCCGGAGGGGACAAATCCAGCCCCGCCTCCACAAGCCGCGCTTTCACCAAGACATCCACCGGCTGCTCGCCCACTTTCGGATTTCGGATTTCGGATTTCGGGCTTTCAAACGCCCAATGCCCCGCATACTCCGCTCCCTCCGCGATCCAGCGCCGCAACGTCTCGATCTGGGCGGGGGACACGGGATTTTTGGCCTTGGGCGGCGGCATGAGATCGGCGGGATCATGCGGGGTGAGGCGGGCGATGAGGGCGCTTTTCTCCGGCTGGCCGGGCACGATGGCCGGGCCGTCGTCGTCGCCGCCTTTCAGTGCAGCCTCGCGCAGATCCAGGCGCAGGCCGCCCTCGCGGGTTTGCTCGTCCTGGCCGTGGCAGTGAAAGCAGTGGTCGGTGAGGACGGGCAAGACCTCGCGGCGGAAGTCCACCCCGGCAACCGCGGCGGAACCGGCGGTGGCAAAGATCAGCCCGGCAAACAGCCAAAGACAAAGTTTATTCTTCATGAATCTATATCGCAACGTGCCCCGGCGAGGGGTTTTTGCGGCAATGGCATGTTTGATCCGGCCATGGAAAATACTCAAATTTAGTCTCGACTACCACCGTTTTAACAGGGTATGTTTGCCCGAGTTGGGGCATATCTTCCCATTCAGCCAGTCCATGAAAAAGAAAATTCTTCTGAATTTCAGTCTTTTGGGCCTCGTGGCATCCGCCGCCGCGCAGACTGCCTCGACCACTCCGGCCGGATTGGTGAATGTGACCGTGCCCGCGAAGTCGGACGCGGTGCTGGCGGTCCCGCTCTATCGCGGAGCGGTTTTCAAGGGAAAGATTCAGGACATCCAGGCTGGGCCGGACAGCGCCACCTTCGTGGTGACCGCGGCAGGCGCGTCCGGCTGGCAGACCAGCCAATTCGTCCAGAGCCTGCCATCCCGGAAGGATGCCTTTGCCGTGTTGATCGCCACCGGAGCCAAGGAGGGGATGATCGCCAAAGTCACCGCCAACAGCGCCGCCACCCTGACCGTGGAGCTGCCCGCCGGTGAAAACCTGGACGGCGTGAAAACCAACGCCGCCGACGGGGAAGGGCAGGGGGATGAAATCGACGTGCTGCCTTACTGGAGTCTCGCCTCCCTGTTCAAGACGCCGCTCCTTCCAGACACCCAGGTGCTGCAAATGCCCGCCAGCCAAGCCGGGCTGGATCTCGCCGCCGAAACGGTGTCTGTCTTCAGCGGAGCCAACTGGCGCCGTCCGGGCCAGGGAACCGGCCAGTTGCCGTTGCCGCAGTCGCCCACTCCCGTCGGGCAGCCGCCGGTCGCTGGCTTGCCTGGGGGAGGAGCGCCGCCCGCAGCGGTCTCCGTCGCCAACGGCTCGTCCGCCAACGGTACGGTCGATCACTTGCCGCTGCCATTCGGCGCGGCCTTCATCCTGCGGAACAATGGCAACATCCCGCAGACCATCAGCTTGGTCGGCTCGGTGCCGATGGCCAAGCACCGGCGTTTTGTCCGGACGCTGGCTCCCGATGTGTCGCAGGACAACTGGATCGGCTTGGCCAGCCCCGTGCCCGAGGCGCTTGGCACGTTGAATCTGGGCTTCTCCAGCGGAGACCAGCTTCTGGTCTTCGACAACAGCGCCACCGGCTTCAACAAAACCGCGTCTGAAGTCCTCGCCTTCGACGGCGCGGCCTGGAAAAACAGCGGCGGCCAAGCGGTGGATGAGACATTCTTCTTCCAGCCGGGATTCGGCTACGTGCTGCGGAAAAACAGCACCGGCGCCCCCGCCAACTTCGTCTGGCAGGTGCTTCAGTCCTACTTGGCGGGAGTGACGGATTGAGGATGAGATTCCCCTCCGCTCTCCGCAAACTCTGGTGGCTCCTCCTCGCCCTCGCCGCCGTCGCTCTGCTCGCTTGGGCTTTCCAGCCTTTGCCCGTTTTGGTGGAAACCGCCGCCGTTGCCCGCGGACCCATGACTGTCACCGTGGACAACGAGGGCAAGACCCGGGTCAAAGACCGTTATACGGTTTCCGCGCCGCTCATGGGTCGCCTCCAGCGGGTCACGTTGAAGCCGGGTGATCCCGTCGTCGCCGGCAAAACCCTCGTCGCCGTCATCGACGCCACGCCGCCCGATCTGCTCAACCCGCGCAGCCTCGCCGAAGCCGCCGCGCGCGTGAAAGCCGCCGAGGCCGCGGTCCAGCAGGCCGGCTCCCAAACCGAGCAGGCCCGCATCCGCCTGGAATATGCCGACCGCGAACTCGACCGCCTCACCACCACCGCCCGCAGCGGCGCCGCCTCCCAGATCGACCTCGAAGCCGCCGAGCAACGCCGGCGCGCCGCGCGTGAGGGCATCCGCGCTTCCGAGTTCGCCGCCCAAGTCGCCCAGTTCGAGATGGAGCAGGCCCGCGCCGCGCTCGACTTCATCCAGCCGCCCGCCGACGGCGCGCAGCCTACGCCACGCTTCGAGATTTACGCGCCCATTGATGGCCTCGTCTTCCGCGTCTTCGAAGAAAGCGCCACCGTCGTCAATCCCGGCGCCCGCCTGCTGGAACTGGCCGATCCCGCGCAGCTTGAGGTCGAGGTGGATATCCTCACCACCCGCGCCGTCCAGATTATCCCCGGCGCCCGCATGGTGATCGATCATTGGGGCGGTCCGCAGCCCTTGGAGGCCCGCGTTCGCGTCGTCGAACCCTCCGCCTTCACGAAAATCTCCGCCCTCGGCATCGAGGAGCAGCGCGTCAACGTCATCGGCGACTTCACCAGCCCGCCGGAGGAACGCGCCACCCTCGGCGACGGCTTCCGCATCGAGGCCCGCCTCGTCGTCTGGTCCGCCGGAGACGTGCTCAAAGTCCCCGCCGGCGCGCTCTTTCGCGACGCCGGAGAATGGGCTGTTTTCCTCAATGAAAACGCCCGCGCCCGCCTCCGCCGCGTCAGCATCGGCCAGCGCAACGACCTCGAAGCCGAAGTCCTCGACGGACTTGCTCCCGGTGATGCCGTTCTCCTTTATCCCAACGACCAAATCCAGGACGGCACGCGGGTCACTGCTCGTTAATCGTCCTCGCCCTCCTACTCGTCCTCGAAATCGTTTATCCTAAAAACCGAGTTGATGGTTGGTAGTTGAGTGTTGATAGTCCAAAACCAGCGGCCTACGCCGAAAGCACCACTTACCCGGAGAGTGAGTCACTAACGCGGCACAAGTCGCTCATTTTCAGTCTATCAACCATCAACCCCGCTTTTAGGTTTATTCGAGGACGAGGACGAAATAAATGGGTCAAGCCGTCGTCCGGCGCTCGGAATTGAGGTCCATTTTCCGGTACAACGTGGCGATGCTGATGCCCAGCATGCTGGCGGTTTTTTCGCGGGAGCCGTTGTTGTATTTGAGGGTCTCCTGAATGAAAAGGCGCTCCTGGGCCTTGATGAACTCATCCAGAGTGGAGCCGATGGGCAGTTGCTGCACGCCGCCCGCGCCGGCGGGGCTGGGCACCTCGATCTGCTGGCTCACCTTGGAAGGCAGGTCGGCGGGCTCGATGCGGTCCGTCTCGGCAAAGGCGCAGGCGCGCTCCACGGCGTTGCGCAGCTCGCTGATGTTGCCCGGCCAGGGGTACTTGCGCAGGAAGTCGAGGGCGTTTTCGGAGATGGTCTTGGCATTGCCACCCATGCGCTCGCCCAAGTCCTTGAGGAAATGCTCCACCAGCGGGCGGATGTCCTCGCGGCGGTCGCGCAGCGGCGGGATTTTGACCGGTACCACCGAGATTTTATAAAAGAGGTCTTCGCGGAATTTGCCGGACTGAGTCGCCTCCTCCAGCGGCACGGTGGTGGAGGTGACGAGGCGGAAATCCGGCGCGTTGGCGCTGCCCCAGGCGCCGCGCCGCGCCTGGCATTCCTCGAGGAAGGTGTTGAGTTGGGCCTGGATGCGCACCGGGAGCTGGTGGACCTCCGCCAGATGGATGGTGCCGCCCGTGGCGCGTCCAAAAATGCCGGAGGCGGGGTTGCCGCCGTGGCCGAACAGCTCGATCTCAAGCACGGCTTCGGGCATGGCGCTGCATTGCAACTCCTTGAAGGGCGCCGCGCTGCGCCGGCCGGCGTCGTGCAGGGCGCGCGCGACCATGTGCTTGCCGACGCCGAACTCGCCCTCCAGCAGCACCGGGCTGTCCGTGTCTGCGACGCGCCGGCTGATCTCAAAAATGCGCTGGATCGCGTCGCTGTGACCGATGAGCTTGGACGACTGGCTGGAGCGCGCTGCGGCCACGGGCGGCAGCTCGGCGGCGGCGCCGTTTGGCTTGCGGCCCAGCGCTTGATTGACCGTTTTGATGAGATCGCCGAGGTCGAAAGGCTTGGTCAGATAATCGAAAGCGCCCAGGCGCATGGCTTCCACGGCGGTCTCCACGGTGCCGTGCCCGGTGACCATGATGACAGCGGTGGCGGGGAATTCCTCCCGGCACATCTTGACCACGTCGAGGCCGTTGACGTCGCCGATGCGGAGGTCAACGATGACGAGATCGGGCTGCTCGGAGCGCAGTGCGGCCATGCCTTCAGCGCCGGTTTGAAAGCCCAGCACGGTGTGCCCGGCGGCGCGGCAGAGCTTGCTCATCAGCTCCAGAATGGCGGCTTCGTCGTCTATGATTACTATTTTAGCCATACAAAAGTCGGGTGTTGAGAGGCATTATTGATTATCAGATAAGCTAAATTAAATGAAAAACCCCCGTCCGTCAATCTTGTTTTCTCAAACTTGATCGACGGGCGGGGGTGTGGCTCAGGCATTCTGCCTGAGACGAGTCATTCAACCTAGATTCGTGAATAAGGAAAACAGGAAGGCAGGAAAAGGGATAGGG
>CAZNKC010000225.1:0-9057 GCA_964573315.1 uncultured Verrucomicrobiaceae bacterium
TGCTTATTTTCAGTCTATCAACCATCAACTTTCAACCATCAACCCCGCTTTTAGGTTGACTGGTCAGGCCGCAAGAACAGGAAGAAACACGCGGCAGTATTTTGGAGCGCTGGGCTTGGCACAGCTTTGGATTGGAGCGGCCAGGAGATGCTGGATGAGGGAAGGACGCCAGACCGTTCTCTCCGCGTTCGATCCAAAGCGCCGGGAACCGGCGCACTCCAAAAAATGCGCAATCCGGCGTTTGAAGCCCAAAAATTCGGATTTCGGATTTTGAATTCCGGGCTTTCTTCCCGCTCCTTTTTCCAACCCATGCCCGCCACTTTCTGTCCCGAACTCGCCGGCTCCATGTCTCAAGGCGCCGCCGGCAATCCCACCGTCGTCATGGTCGAGGCCGCTTTTGCCCATCACGGGCTGGAGTGGCGTTACGTCAACATGGAGGTCGCGCCCGATGATCTCGCCGCCGCGGTGCGGGGCGCTCGGGCGATGGGGTTTCGTGGTTTCAACCTCAGCCTGCCGCACAAGGTGGCCGTCATCCCGCATCTCGACGGCTTGGGCGAGTCCGCCGCGCTCATGGGCGCGGTGAATTGCGTGGTTCGCCGCAGCGGCCAGTTCATCGGCGAGAACACCGACGGCAAGGGTTTCCTCAAATCCCTGCGCGCCCTCATCGAGCCGGAGGGCAAGAACGTCGTCCTCTTCGGCGCGGGCGGCGCGGCGCGCGCGATTGCCGTGGAATTGGCACTGGCCGGGGCGCGGAGGATTTCCATCGTCAACCGTTCGGAGGAACGCGGCGCGGAACTCGCCAGCCTGCTGCGTGACAAGACGGGCAGCGAAAGCGATCTCGTCTTGTGGCGCGGCGACTACATTGTCACTGAAGACGCCGATATCGTCATCAACGGCACCTCCATTGGGCTTTACGATGAAAACGCACGGCTCGATCTCGATGTGTCCAGCCTCCGGCCGGGCATGGTCGTCGCCGATGTCATTTTCAACCCGGCGCGCACCCGCCTGCTGCGCGATGCCGAGGCGCGCGGCTGCCGCACGCTGGACGGCTTGGGCATGCTGGTGAACCAGGGCGTCATCGGTGTGCAATATTGGACCGGCATCGAGCCGGATGCCGGCGTGATGAGCCGCGCCCTGACCGCCGCTCTCGGACTCGCTTGAATCCCGTGACGCTTGTCGCGGGCGTGGTCAAAGGCGCGCCCGGCGATGCCCTCGTCGCGCTGGACACGCTCAGCCCCGGCTGCTGAAACTCACTCCAGCCCTCCATTCATTGTCCGCGTCCGGCATGATTCTGGAAAGGACGCCCCCGCGCCCGCTGTTTCACTGTCCGACCCACAACCACAGCCAGCCGTCATGCCCAGCCTCCTCACACGTCTCATCTCCGCCCTGATCCTTCCTTTGAGCGCGCTTGCGGCTGGTCCCGGAGAAAAACTCAACGTCGTCTTCATCCTGGCCGATGATCTCGGCTGGGGAGAGCTGGGTTGTTATGGGCAGAAAAAAATCCCCACGCCGAACCTCGACGCCCTGGCGGCGGAAGGCACGCGCTTCACCCAGCATTACTCCGGCGCTCCGGTCTGCGCGCCTTCGCGCTGCGTGCTCATGACCGGCAAGCACCTCGGCCACGCCGAGGTCCGCGGCAACCGCGCCATGAACAAGGTGGAGCCGGACAAGTACTTTGAAGGCCAGCATCCGCTCTCCGAAGCGGCCTTCACTCTCGCCATGGCTTTCAAAAAAGCGGGGTACACCACCGGCGCCATGGGCAAGTGGGGGCTCGGTCCCGTCGGCAGCAGCGGCGACCCCAACCAAAAAGGCTTCGATCTCTTTTTCGGCTACAACTGCCAGGGCGTGGCCCACAGCTATTACCCGCCCTATCTCTGGCGCAACGCCGAGCAGATCACCATCAACAAGAACCCCATCCCCGGCCACGCCAAGCAGCCGGAGGGCGAGGTCAAGCTTGAGGACTGGATCGGCGAAACCTACGCGCCCAAGCTCATGATCGCCGAGGCGGAGAAATTCATCGACGACAACAAAGGCGGGCCTTTTTTTCTTTACCTGCCTTTCATCGAGCCGCACGTCTCCATCCATCCGCCCAAAGAGTCCGTGGAAAAATTCCCCGCCGAATGGGATGACAAGCCTTACCGCGGCGAGGTCGGTTATGTGCCGCATCCGCGTCCACGCGCCGGTTACGCGGCGATGATCAACGACCTGGACGGTTACGTGGGCCGCGTCGTGGCGCGGCTGCGCGAGCACGGCTTGCTCGACCGCACGCTCATTATTTTCAGCAGCGACAATGGCGCCACCATGCAACGTCCCGGCTCCACCGAGTTCAACGTCGGCGGCGCGGGGGGCACTTACTTCGACAGCACCGCCGGATTGCGCGGTTGGAAGGGCAGTGTCAATGAGGGCGGCCTCCGCGTGCCCGGCATCGTCCGTCTGCCGGGCAAAATCCCGGCGGGCGCGGTCAATCACACGCCGGGGTATTTCGCCGATTGGTTCCCCACCTTGTGCGAGGCGGTAGGCCTCGAAAAACCCGAGGGCCTCGACGGCGAGAGCCTCTGGCCCGCGCTCACCAGCGGCGAGAGCCGCGAACGCGCCCGTCCCATGATTTGGGTCTTCCCCGAATCCGGCGGTCAAGTCGCCGTCCGCATCGGCAACATGAAGCTGGTCCGGCAGAGCCTCAATACCAAGAAGCCCGGTCCCTGGGAAGTCTATGACCTCTCCCAGGATCCCGGCGAGAGCAAAGACCTCGCCTCCACCCAGGCCGATCTCATCAAGCAGGCCGAAGCCGTGCTCATGCGCGAGGTCGATGACAACCCGGTCTTTCACGTCTCCATCCCCGGCGTCAATGAGACAGAGGGACGGAGAGAATGAGAGAGGGGGGAATGAGAGAGGGGGAGAATGAGAGCTTGGGCCGGGCGGGTGGCTCTTGGACTGCGGCAACCCTGTTGCCGCTTTGGCGGGATGGCAGCCCTGCTGCCGGGGGTGGGCTGCCGCCAACACGAACGGCTTCCCCCGCACGCCTTGCCAGCAGGGCTGGCTGCGGAAAAGCGGCAGCAGGGCTGCCGCAGTCCAAAGACGTCGTCGTCCTTCTCCCTCTCTCCCTCTCCCTCAAGGCCGGGGATGGAATTTCTTGTGGACGTCGGTGAGGCGTTTTTGATCGACGTGGGTGTAGATCTGCGTGGTGGCGATGTCGGCATGGCCGAGCATTTCCTGGATGACGCGCAGGTCGGCGCCGCGGTTGAGCAGATGGGTGGCGAAGGAGTGGCGGAGTTGGTGGGGATGGATTTCTTTCTCCAGCCCGCAGGCGGCGGCGCGCTCGTTGACGATCTGCTGAACGCGCGCGCCGGTGAGCCGCGTGCCGCGTCGCGAGATGAAGAGGAAACTCTTGGTGCGCGGTTTGATCAGGGCGGGGCGGCCATGCTCGAGATACCCGGCGATGGCCGCGCGCGCTTCTTTGCCGACGGGCGCGAGGCGGGTCTTCGCGCCTTTGCCGGTGACGCGGATCCAGCCTTCGTCCAGGTTGATGTTTTCCAGCCGCGCGCCGGTCAGCTCGGCGAGACGCAGGCCGCTGGCGTAGAACAGCTCCAGGATGGCGCGGTCCCGGCGGTCGAGCGGGCTGTTGCCATCCACCGATTCGAGGAGGAGGCGGACTTCGACTTCGTTGAGCGTGTCCGGCAGCGCCGTGATTTGGCGCGGCGGCAGGATGGACTCGGCCGGGTCTCCCGCCGGCATCTCGCCGTGCGCCGCGCAGCGACGGAAGAAGATTTTCATGGCGACGAGTTCCAGGCGCGCGCTGGAGGCGGCGAGCCCGTCTTTTTTCCGCTGCTCCAGGTAGCCGGCGAGGTGCTCCGTCGTGACGGCGGCGGGCTTCTCCACCTGATGCCGCTCGCGCAGCCAGTCCGCCAGCTTTTCCAGCACCCGGCGCACGAGGAGCTGGTAATTCGTGGACAGCCCGCGCTCGGTGGCGAGGTGGAGGATGAAAGTGTCGATGGCGGGAAGCATCCGGTGACGAAAAAGGACATTATCCTACAAAAAACGGTGAATGCAAATACATGCTGGCGGGCGGGGGGATTTTGTGCATCATGGCGGCATGAAATTTCTCCGCCTCTCCTTCCTCCCGCAGTCGCCCGATCTGGCCCTGCTGCTGTTGCGTCTCTGGCTGGGGCTTTCCATGCTGCTGCTGCACGGCAAGGGCAAGCTGACCGGATTCTCCGCGATGGCGGACAAGTTTCCCGATCCGCTGGGCGTGGGTTCGCAAATCAGCTTGGGGATGGCTGTGTTCGCGGAGGTGGTTTGCTCGGCGCTTTTGGTGGTGGGCTTTCTCACCCGGTTCGCCGCGCTGATGCTGGCGGTGACGATGGCCGTGGCCTATTTCATCCAGCACAAAATGGCGCTCAGCGGGGCGGGTAGCGGGGAGCTGGCCTTCATCTATCTGGCGGGTTTCCTGGCCATCCTGTTCGCGGGCGGCGGCAAGTTCGCTTTTGAGCGGGAGTGAGCCGTCCCCGCAACGCCGAGATGCTTGACTCGATCACTGAAATCATCCGCGGTCGTCGTTCCGTGAAACCGGCGGACATGGAGCCTGAGCGGCTAGTGCCGGAGGAGTTGCTGCTGCGCCTGTTGGAGAACGGCACTTGGGCTCCCTCGCACGGGATGACGGAGCCTTGGAAATTCCACGTCTTCACCGGTGCGGCACGCGCGGCACTAGCGACGGCCTTGCGGGATATCTACCAGCAAGTGACACCGCCGGAGGCGTTCCGCGCGGACAAACTGGAGAAGCTGGGGCGCAATCCGTTGCTGGCGCCGGTGGTGGTGGCCTGCTGCGTGGAGCGGCGCGGCGGGGACAAGATTCCCTTCATCGAGGAAGTCGAGGCGGTGGCCTGCGCGCTGCAAAACATCATGCTCTCCGCCACGGCGGTGGGCTTGGGATCGTTTTGGTCCTCGCCGCCGCTGCTCGGCAGCCCGGCGTTCGGGCAATGGCTTGGGCTGGGGCCGGATGACCTTTGCACGGGGCTGCTCTATCTGGGCTGGCCGAAGCCGGGCCGCGCCGCGTCGCTCATTTCCCGGCGGCCCGTGGCGGAAAAAATCGTCCGCCACGGAGAGGAAGCGTGATGGACTGGCTCGCCGGCATCTGGGAGGCGGTGGCGGGTTTTTTCATGGCCATCGACTGGTCGTTCTGGGGTGTGTGGTCGCTCACCTTGAGTTTGCTTTTTCTCGGTCTCATTGGCGCGGTGGTGCCGTTTCTGCCGGGGCCGTTTTTGATTTTCCTGGCGGGCGTGGCGCACACGCTGTTGCGCCCTGAGTCGGCGATGAGCTGGCCGGGCATCGCCGTGCTGGCGCTGCTGCTGGCGGCGGCGTATGGCATTGATTTCGCCAGCGGCATGTTGGGAGCGCGCTGGTTCGGAGCCAGCCGCTGGGGCGTCGCCGGGGTTTTCATCGGCGGCATCGTGGGGCTTTTCTTCGGACTGCCGGGTTTGATCCTGGGGCCGCTGGCGGGCGGGTTTGCGTTCGAGCTGCTGATCGCGAAAAAGGAATTCAAACCGGCGGCTCGTTCGACCTGGGGCACGCTGCTGGGCACCGGCGCGGGATTACTGGCGCGGATCGCGGTGAGCCTGCTCATGATTGCGGTGTTTTTTGTGGACGCGTTGTTTTGGTGAGAGGGTTGGGAACCACGAATGGACACTAATGAGCACGAATGATGAGGATTGTCTGGAACGCGGGCGGGCTGTGCGGACGTGGAGTGCCGACGACTCGTCGGCACTCCGTGGCATCCTCAACGACACGCGTTTCACGGTGCTCGACGAGACGCCGGACTACATCGTGGTGGACAAACCGGCGCCGTTGAAAATCCATCCCAGCACCCCGGACGGCGTGCCGACGTTGTGGGACGGTCTGCGTGACCTGCTGGCTTACGAATTGGCCAACGGCGGGCAGATTTCCATCATCAACCGCCTCGACCGCGAAACCAGCGGCGTGGTGCTGGTGGCGAAGCACGCGCGCGCCGCGCGCCGCTTCGGGCTGGCGATGCAGCGGCGGCAGGTGAAGAAAACCTATCTGGCGCTGGTTCACGGCTGGCCGGACTGGGAGACGCAGCAGGTGGACGCGCCGATCCTGCGCGCGGGCGAGGTGGAGGCATCGGAGATTTGGGTCAGGCAAAAGGTGCATGAGAACGGCGCGCCATGTTCGACGGCGTTCGCGGTTCTGGAGCGCCGCCAAGCGGCGTTCGGCCCGGTGGCGCTGGTGCAGGCGCGTCCGTTGACGGGCCGCATGCATCAGATCCGCGTCCATCTTTCCCACCTGGGGCATCCGGTCGTGGGAGACAAAATCTATGGCCCGGACGGACGCGCTTATTTGGACTTCATCGAGCACGGCTGGACGCCGGACTTGGCGCGTCGTCTGCACAGTCCGCGGCATTTGCTGCACTCCGACGTCTTGGAAATCGCGGACGCAGAGGAATCCCTGCAACACCGCTGGACAGCGCCGCTGCCGGAGGCGTTTGTTTTATACCCTGCGTCACCATGATTTGTGATTTCCAGCAGATTCAGGAAGGCCAGCAGATTTTTGTTTTGTATCCATCTGCTGGCCTTCCTGAATCGATGGGAGGTCAAATATGGTTTCACAAAACCTGATGCCGCGAGGTATATAAGCCGGAAGGAGACAGGCTCTCATAGAGTCCTCACGGAAAGGAAAAACCAAATTCAGCTTGCCAGAAGGCCAGCCTGCCGCCAGTTTTCAGGCTCTCCCGCTTGGCGGGTTGCAAGGACAGATGCCGGAGTGGTCGATCGGGCACGCCTGGAAAGCGTGTGTGCGTGAAAACGTACCGAGGGTTCGAATCCCTCTCTGTCCGCCAGCCCGCCGCCAACCGAAGCGGGATTGTCTCTCCCAACCCGCCAACCACCATGAGCCACGACATCGAGACCGTTCTGACCGAAAAGCGCGTTTTCAAACCTGCCCCGGAATTCTCCAAAAAAGCGCGCATCAGCAGTCTGGCCCAATACAAAAAACTTTACGCGGAAAGCATCGCCAATCCCGGCAAATTCTGGGCGCGCGAAGCAGCGGAATTGAAGTGGCAGAAGAAGTGGACGAAGGCGCTGGAGTGGAAGCCGCCTTTCGCGAAGTGGTTCACCGGCGGCAAAATCAACGTGGCGGAGAACTGCGTGGACCGGCACCTGGAAACCCACCGCAAAAACAAGGCGGCCATCATTTGGGAAGGCGAGCCGGGCGAGGTGCGCACGCTGACTTACGCGCAACTGCATCGCGAAGTCTGCATCTTTGCCAACGTGCTCAAGGCGCAGGGGGTGAAAGCCAAGGATCGCGTGCTCATTTACATGCCGATGGTGCCGGAGGCGGCGGTGGCCATGCTCGCTTGCGCGCGCATCGGCGCGGTGCATTCCGTGGTGTTCGGCGGTTTCAGCGCGGAGTCGATCAAGGACCGGCTGGAGGACAGCGAGGCCAGCGTGGTCATCACCGCGGACGGCGGCTACCGGCGCGGCTCGGTGGTGCCGTTGAAAGCGAACGTGGATGCCGCGGTCGATGCCGTCAAAACGGTGAAAAAAGTGATCGTCCACAAACGCACCGGCCATGACGTGCCGATGACCGCCAATCGCGACGTGTGGTGGCACGAGGAAGCCGCCAAAGTCGGCGCCGGCTGTCCGGCCAAGGGCTTCGACTCCGAGCATCCGCTGTTCATTCTCTACACCTCCGGCTCCACCGGCAAACCGAAGGGCATCCTGCACACCTCCGGCGGCTACCTGCTGGGCACCTACTGCACCAGCAAGTACATCTTCGACCTGCGCGACGACGACATCTACTGGTGTACGGCGGACGTCGGCTGGATCACCGGGCACAGCTACATCGTCTATGGCCCGCTGGCGAACGGCGCCACCGTCGTCATGTACGAAGGCGCGCCGAACTGGCCGGAGCCGGACCGCTTTTGGGACATCATCGAGCGGCACCGGGTGACGATCCTTTACACCGCGCCCACCGCCATCCGCGCCTTCATCAAGTGGGGCGACGAATGGGTGAAAAAGCACGACCTCAGCAGCCTGCGCCTGCTCGGCTCCGTGGGTGAGCCGATCAATCCGGAGGCCTGGATGTGGTACCATCAAAAGATCGGCGGCGGTCGCTGCCCCATCGTCGATACTTGGTGGCAGACCGAGACCGGAGCCATCATGATCTCCCCGCTGCCCGGCGCCACGCCGACCAAGCCCGGCACCGCCACCCTGCCTTTCTTCGGCGTGGACGCGGCGATTTATGACGACGACGGCAACGAGGTCAAAGGCATTGCCGGCGGCAAGCTGGTGATCCGCCAGCCGTGGCCCTCCATGCTGCGCACCATTTACGGCGACAAAAAACGCTATCAGGACACCTACTGGAGCGGTTACAAAAATACCTATCTGGCCGGCGACGGCGCGCATCGCGACAAGGAGCGCAACTTCTGGATCGTGGGCCGTCTCGACGACGTGTTGAACGTGTCCGGCCACCGCCTCGGCACGGCGGAAGTGGAGAGCGCGCTGGTGTCCCATGAAGCCGTGGCGGAAGCGGCCGTGGTGGGCCGTCCGGACGAGATCAAGGGCCAGGGCGTGGTGGCATTCGTCACCTTGAAAGAGGGCCGCAAAAACTCGAACGCGCTCGCCAAGGAGTTGCGCGACCACGTCGGCAAAGTTATCGGCGCCATCGCCAAACCGGACGACATCCGCTTCACCGCCGCCCTGCCGAAAACCCGCAGCGGCAAGATCATGCGCCGCCTGCTCAAGGAAATCTGCGCCGGCGGCCAAGTGCATGGAGACACGACGACGCTGGAGGACTTGAGCGTGCTCGCCCAGCTCGCCACGTCCTCCGGCACGGAGGATTGACGGAGGGGGCAAAGCGCAGAGAGCAGGATCGGGAGCGTCTCCCTGGAGCTGCGCTTGGCGCAGCTTTGGATTCGAGCATCGGGTGGCGTTGACGCGGAGAAAACGCCCGCACAGTCTCCCCGTTTTCCCCCAATCCAAAGCGCCGGTAACCCTAAAAGCGGGGTTGATGGTTGAAAGTTGATGGTTGATAGACTGAAAATGAGCG
>CAZNKC010000226.1:0-9003 GCA_964573315.1 uncultured Verrucomicrobiaceae bacterium
GACTATGTGAAAAACATGATCACCGGCGCCGCGCAGATGGACGGCGCCATCCTCGTCTGCTCCGCCGCCGACGGCCCCATGCCGCAGACCCGCGAGCACATCCTCCTGGCCCGCCAGGTCGGCGTGCCCGCGATTGTTGTGTTCATGAACAAGTGCGACATGGTGGATGATCCTGAACTTCTCGACCTCGTTGAAATGGAGATCCGTGATCTTCTCAACAAGTACGAATTCCCTGGTGACGACATTCCGGTTGTCAAAGGCTCTGCCCTCAAGGCGCTCGAAGGCGATGCTGAGATGGAGAAGCAGATTATCGCGCTCATTGACGCGGTAGACAACTATGTGCCGGAACCTCAACGTCCGCTCGACATGCCCTTCCTTATGCCCATCGAAGACGTCTTCAATATTGAAGGCCGTGGCACCGTGTGTACCGGCCGTGTCGAGCGCGGCATCGTCAAGAAGATGTCCGAAGTCGAGATCATCGGCATCCGCCCGACCGTCAAGACCACCGTCACCGACATCGAGATGTTCCGCAAGCTGCTGGACGAAGGCCGGGCGGGCGACAACGTCGGTCTGCTCCTGCGCGGCATTAAGAAAACGGACGTCGAGCGCGGCCAAGTCATCGCCAAGCCGGGTTCCGTGACCCCGCACCGCAAATTCAAGGCCGAGGTGTACGTGCTCTCCAAGGACGAGGGCGGCCGCCACACCCCGTTCTTCAACAACTACCGCCCCCAGTTCTACTTCCGCACGACGGACGTGACCGGCAGCGTGACCCTTCCCGAAGGCGTGGAAATGGTCATGCCCGGTGACAACGTCTCCATCCAGGTGGAACTGATCACCCCGATCGCCATGGAGAAGACCATCCGTTTCGCCATCCGCGAGGGCGGCAAAACCGTGGGTGCCGGACGTGTGTCCGACATCCTCGACTAGTCCCCTCCCGTCCGCTTGTCTTGGGCGCCGCGGGATCTGCCACAAACGGATCCCGCGGCTGCCGTCTCCACGGAGCGCGCCTCCGTTGAACCCAAGACAGGCTGGGTTGGTCAAAGTTTAAAGCATCCCGTCATCTTCATACACAGGTCAGTAGCTCAGTTGGTAGAGCGTCGGTCTCCAAAACCGAATGTCGGGGGTTCGAGCCCCTCCTGACCTGCCATCCCGCAACCCCCTCCTCACCCCTCAAAGCCAGCCACGACAGACGCATTCTCATGAACCGCATCCGCAAATATTGGGGCGAAGTCCTCCTGGAGTTGAAAAAGGCCACTTGGCCCTGGGATCCGAAGGAGAAGGGTTTCGCCAAATACAAGGAACTCACCGACTCCACCATCGTCGTCTTCATCGCCATGCTGCTGCTCGGCGCTTTCGTGTCCTTCTTCGACTTCGCGCTGCGCAAGTCCTTTGAATTTTTCGTCAACTGAGGCCCCGGCGCCGTGCCCGGACCTCGTCACCCCTTTCTTTTTCATCCACACCATCATGGGAGCCATACCCGCCCCTCGAGATCAATGGTACGTCATCCACGTCCGCTCCGGCATGGAGGGGCGCGTGCGTGACAGTATGCTGCGCCGCATCGAACAGGAGGAAATGGGGGATTACATCTACCAGGTCCTGGTGCCCATGGAGCGCGTCCAGGAGGTGAAGAAAGGCAAAAAGACCGAGAGCAACCGCAAATTCTTCCCCGGCTACGTCATCGCCAATTTGTACCTCCTGGACGACCACAACCGCTTGGTGGACAAGACTTGGTATTTCGTGCGGGAAACCGACGGCGTGCTGAACTTCGCCGGCGGCAAGGATCACCCCATCCCTATGCGTCCGCGCGAGGTCGATGCCATCCTGGCCCAGGTGCGCGAGCGCGAGGACTCCGTCATTCCCAAAATCGCTTTCAACGTCGGCGACTCCGTGCGGGTGGCTGACGGTCCCTTCGAGAGCCAGACCGGCATCGTTGAGGAAATCGATCCCGCCCGCGGCGTGCTGCGGGTGGCGGTCAACATCTTCGGGCGCTCCACCCCCGTGGATTTGGAATACTGGCAGGTGGAGAAAGCCTAACGCAAAAAACCCCGTTCGCCGGGGCCGGATCACCTGATCGGGACACGGCGGACACCCCAAACATCACCAGAACGAAGGGAAACCCCCATGGCCAAAGAAATCGTCAAACTCATCAAACTCCAGATCAAAGCTGGAGCCGCCAACCCCGCGCCGCCGATCGGCCCCGCGCTGGGCCAGGCCGGCGTCAACATCATGGGCTTCTGCAAGGAGTTCAATGCCGCCACTCAGAAGCTCGGCGGCGACATCCTGCCCACCGTCATCACGGTGTACAAGGACAAAAGCTTCACCTTCATCACCAAGCAGCCCCCGGCTTCCGTGCTCTTGAAGAAGATCGCCAACATCGCCTCCGGCTCCGGAGAGCCGAACAAGAAAAAGGTGGCGAAGATCAGCAAGGCCCAGCTTTTGGAAGCCACCAAGCTCAAGCTTGAGGATCTCAACACCAAGGACATCGACCGTGCCGCCCTCATCATGGCCGGCACCGCCCGCCAGATGGGCATCGAAATCACCGATTAACCCCTTTCCCGCAGGAGAGTCAGAAAGAAAACTCGCCACCACTGCCCGCAGCCATGCAAACGAGAAGCAAACGATACAAAAAAGCCGCCGGGATGATCCCGGAGGATAAATTCTTCACCCTGGAGGAGGCCGCCGAACTGGTGCGCAAGCTCCCTGGCGCCAAATTCGACCAGACCGTGACCCTTTCCTTCAAAATGGGCGTCGATCCCCGCAAGGGCGACCAGATGGTGCGCGGCACCTGCCCGCTGCCCCACGGCACCGGCAAGAGCGTGCGCGTCGCCGTCTTCGCCCAAGGCGCCGCCGCCGAAGCCGCCAAGGCCGCCGGCGCGGACAAAGTGGGTTATGAAGACCTCATCGCCGATGTCAAAAACGGCGTGCTCGACTTCGATGTCGCCATCGCCACCCCCGCCGCCATGGCCGAGGTGCGCAAGCTCGGCAAGCAGCTCGGTCCGCGCGGCCTCATGCCGAACCCGCGAACCGGCACCGTCACCGAGGATGCCGCCGCCGCCGTTCTCGCCGTCAAAGCCGGACGCGCCGACTTCAAGCTCGACAAAAACGGCAACATCGCCGCCCCCATCGGCAAGGCATCCTTCGAGGTTAACGCGCTCACCGAGAACGGCTCCGCCCTGATCGACGCCATCGTGCGCGCCAAGCCCGCCACCGCGCGCGGCAAATACGTCCATTCCATCACCCTCGCGGCCACCATGTCGCCGGCCATCCGCATCGACGCGGGCCGTTACGTCAAAAACTAATCCCAGGAGACCGACCGCACGATGAAAGCTGAAAAAACGCTGCAAATTGAAGATCTGCTTCAGCGGGTCAACGCCTCCCCGTTCCTGTTCGTGGTGGATTACACCGGACTGACCGTGGAGAAATTCGCCGAGCTGCGCAAGCGCCTCGCCGGCTGTGAAGCCGAGATTCACGTCTATAAAAACACCCTCGTGAAAAAGGCCGCCGAGCGCGCCAGCTATCCCGAGGGCCTGGGCGGCGTGCTCGTCGGCCAGACCGCCGTCGTCACCGGCGCCAAGGACGTCTGCGCCGCCGCCAAGGTGATGAAGAATTTCTCCGACGAATTCAAAAAACCGGAAGTGAAAGGCGGCGTGCTGGATGGCGCGCTGCTCGACGCCGCCGGCATTCAGGCTCTGGCCGACCTGCCGTCCCGCGAGGTGCTGCTGGCGCAACTGCTCGGCGTCCTCCAAGCTCCGGCCTCCAAGCTGGTCCGCACCCTCAACGAGCCCGCCGCCTCCCTGGCGCGCGTGCTCCAAGCCAAGGCGGACCAAGGCTAAAATGCCGAATTCTCACCCACGGAAAACGGAAAACGAACAAACCGAAAACGAACAAACGAAACATTTGACTAGATGACGGATCATCCCGTCTGAACCCCAAACACCCAATGGTTCCTCGCCGGAAGGCAGGCTTGCCTCCTGAAATCACCCGGAGCTCCGGGACACGGCGATACCGAAGACAATAACATGGCTGACATTGCAAAAATCGTAGAAGACCTGAGCGGCTTGACCGTTCTGGAAGTCGCTGACCTCGTCAAAACCCTGGAAGAGAAGTGGGGCGTGAGCGCCGCTGCTCCGGTGGCCGTTGCCGCCGCGGGTCCTGCTGCCGGCGCTGCCGCCGCGGCTCCCGCCGAAGAGAAAACCGAGTTCGACGTGATCCTCACCGATGCCGGTGGCAACAAAATCGCCGTCATCAAGGAAGTCCGCACCGTGGTGCCCGGACTGGGCTTGGCCGAGGCCAAGAAGCTCGTCGAGAGCGCTCCCCAGCCCCTCAAGGAAGGCGCCAAGAAGGAGGAAGCCGAGGAGATCAAAAAGAAACTCGAGGCCGCCGGCGCCAAAGTCGAGATCAAATAACCTTCACCTCCATGCGGGCCGCTCCGGCGGCCCGCGTGGAACCCCAAATAGCCGGTGGCCGGTAGTCAGTAATCAGTTCAAACCGCCACTCCCAATCCGCAATCCGCAATCTGAAATCCCCAATCCAAACACCCAGCCGCCTGACTCCTGCAGATTCATCCCTTCAGTCTTCAGCAGCCAGTCCGCTGTCCGTTTTTTCTCACCGCCTTTGTTCCCACTCCCCCTCCTGCTGAACCTCGCGCGCCGCCTCCCCGGTCTCCCGCCGTTCTTCCCGCCCTCCATCAAAACACGAGGGCAGGAGAAGACCGGAAGGGAGTCCACACTCGTTTTTCGCCCCTGCCGCCCGCATTCCACTGACGACAGCCCACTGCCCACCGCTCACTGACCCCTGAGACATCGTCCACTGATCTCCCCTCCACCCCAGACCGTTGCCAACACCCTCCCCAGATAATCCTCCTATGTCCCAGCGCACCAACTTTGGCAAAATCCACGAAGTCGCCGAGGCTCCGAACCTCATCGAAATCCAGCTCCGCTCGTACGAGGAGTTCCTGCAGCGCAACATCCTCGCCTCCAAGCGCAAGGAACTCGGCCTGCAAGCCGTGTTCAAGGAGGTCTTCCCCATCGAGAGCTATGACGGCAAGATGAGGCTCGATTTCACACAGTACGAGATCGGCGAGCCCAAGCTCACCGCCTTGGAGGCCATCCGCGAGGCGGAGACCTACAGCGCCCCGCTCTACGTCACCTTCGAGCTGCGCGACGAAGCCGGCGCCAAGCAGGAGCGTGTGTACATGGGCGAGCTGCCCCTCATGACCGCGCGCGGCACCTTCGTCATCAACGGCGCCGAGCGCGTCGTCGTCAGCCAGCTCCACCGCTCCCCTGGCATCAATTTTGAAACCTCCATGCACCTCAATGGCCGCTGGCTCTACGGCTTCCGCATCATCCCGGACCGCGGCACCTGGTTGGAGGTTCAGTTCGACACCAACGACCTGCTCTACGTCTATCTCGACCGCCGCCGCCGCCGCCGCAAGTTCCTCGCCACCACCCTGCTGCGCGTCATCGGCTACCCCACGGACGAGGACATCCTCAAGCTCTTCTACAAGATCGAAGACCTCAAGCTCAAGGAAGGCTTGGCCGACGAGGATCTGGCCGAGAAGCTGCTTTTCAAGGATATCCTCGACGGAGAACTCATCGTCGCCCGCGCCTACGAGCCGCTCACCAACAGCGTCGTGCGCCAACTCATCGAACTCGGCCACAAAAGCCTCAAGGTCATCACCGCCTCCCCGGACGACCTGCTCATCACCTCCCTGCGCAAGGACACCGCGCCGGACGAGGACGAGGCGCTCAAGGAAATCTACCGCCGCCTCCGCCCCGGAGATCCGCCCACCGTGCCGAACGCCCGCGCCCTGGTGAAGCGCCTGTTCTTCGACCCGAAGCGCTACGACCTCACCCGCGTCGGCCGTTACAAAATCAACCAGAAACTCGGCCTCGGCATCGACACCGAAGTGCGCATCCTGACCAAGGAGGACGTCATCTCCTCCATGCGCTACCTCTTCGGCTTGCGGGAAGGGGAGGGGCTGCTCGATGACATCGACCACCTCGGCAGCCGCCGCGTGCGCGCCGTGGGCGAGCTTTTGGCCAACCAGTGCCGCGTCGGCCTCGCCCGCACCGAGCGCCTCGTCAAAGAGCGCATGACTTTGTTTGACGTGAGCATGGACACCATGACCCCGGCCAAGCTCATCAACCCGAAAGCCCTCAGCGCCGTCGTGCGCGACTTCTTCGGCCGCAGCCAGCTCAGCCAGTTCATGGACCAGACGAATCCGCTGGCCGAACTGACTCACAAGCGCCGCCTCTCCGCCCTCGGGCCCGGCGGTCTCAACCGCGACCGCGCCGGCTTCGAGGTGCGCGACGTGCATCCCTCCCACTACGGACGCATCTGTCCCATCGAGACCCCGGAAGGCCCGAACATCGGCCTCATCAACTCCCTCGGCAGCTACGCCCGCATCAACGAGTTCGGTTTCATCGAGACGCCCTACCGCACCGTCAAGGACGGCGTCGTCTCCGACAAGATCGAATACCTCACCGCCGACCAGGAGGAAAACCACCACATCGCCCAGGCCAACAACCCGCTCGATGACAAAGGCAAATTCACCAGCGCCAAAGTCACCGTGCGTTACCGCGGTGAGTTCCTGGAGGTCGAGCCCGGCGTGCCCACGCTCATGGACGTGTCGCCCAAGCAGCTCGTCTCCGTGGCCGCCGCCCTGATCCCCTTCCTCGAGCATGACGACGCCAACCGCGCCCTCATGGGTTCCAACATGCAGCGCCAGGGCGTGCCCTTGCTGGAAGCCGAGGCGCCCTTCGTTGGCACCGGCATGGAAGGCAAAGCCGCGCGCGACTCCCGCTCCGTCATCGTCGCCGACGGCAACGGCACTGTCGCCGTCGCCACCGCCGACGTCATCATCGTCACCAAGGACGGCAAGCTGCCCGTCACCGAGGCCAAGTTCCTCGCCGATCCCGCCAAGTCCGTGAAAACGGACGAGGACAAGGGCACCTACGTCTATGAGTTGCGCAAATTCGGCCGCTCCAACGCCGGCACCTGCATCAACCAGCGCCCGCTCGTCCGCAGCGGCGACAAGGTGAAAAAAGGCGACGTGCTTGCCGACGGCCCCTGCACCGACAACGGCGAACTCGCGCTCGGCAAAAACATGCTCGTCGCCTTCATGTCCTGGAACGGTTACAACTTCGAGGACGCCATCGCCATCAGCCGCCGCGTTGTGAAGGAGGACGTTTATACCTCCATCCACATCGAGGACTTCGAAGTCATCGCCCGCGACACCAAGCTCGGACCTGAGGAAATCACCCGCGACATCCCGAACGTCGGTGACGAAGCGCTCAAGAACCTGGACGCCGACGGCGTCGTCCGCATCGGCGCCGAGGTCAAGCCCGGCGATATTTTGGTCGGCAAGATCACCCCGAAATCCGAGACCGAACTCGCCCCCGAAGAACGCCTGCTGCGCGCCATCTTCGGCGAGAAAGCCGCCGACGTGAAGGACACCTCCCTGCGCGTGCCCTCCGGTTGCTCCGGCATCGTCATGGACGTCCGCCTCGCCCAGCGCGGCGGCTCGGACAAGGAGAAGCTCTCCCCCGCGGAGATGAAAAAGCAGGTCAAGCAGATCGAGGAGGACTACAAGACCAAGAAGGAAAACCTCACCGAGCAGCTCACCGACAAGCTCTCCGACATCCTGCTCAACGAGAAGGTGCCGCTGGACGTGGTCAACGGCCAGACCGGCGAGATCATCATCGGCGCCAACAAAAAAATCACCAAGACCCTGCTGCGCAAGCTGGCCGAAAGCTACGACACCATCGAGATCGACCCCAGCCCCGTCCGCAACAAGATCATGGAAATCGTCGGCTCCTTCGAGCAGAAATTCGCCGATGCCGACATGGAGCGCGAGCGCGGCCTCGACCGCATCGAGGCCAGCGGCGAGGACGGCGGAGACTCCGGCGTCGTCAAGCAGGTGCGCGTCTTCATCGCCAGCAAGCGCAAGCTTTCCGTCGGCGACAAAATGGCCGGACGCCACGGCAACAAAGGCGTGCTCGCCACCATCGTGCCGGAGGAGGACATGCCCTTCCTGGAGGACGGCACCCCCGTCGATATCTGCCTGAACCCGCTCGGCGTGCCCTCGCGCATGAACGTCGGCCAGGTGCTCGAGACCCACCTCGGCGTCGCCGCCAAGGCGCTCGGCTTCAAGGTCGCCACCCCGGTCTTCGACGGCATCTCCGAAGCCAAGATCATGGAGTTCATCAAGGAGGCCAAGAAAGTCCCCGGTTACGAGTGGATGGGCCTCAACGGCAAATCCCGCCTCTACGACGGCCGCACCGGCGATCCCTTCGCGCAGGATGTCGTCGTCGGATACATCTACATGCTCAAGCTCGGCCACCTCGTCGCCGACAAAATCCACGCCCGCGCCGTCGGTCCGTACTCGCTCGTCACCCAGCAGCCGCTGGGCGGCAAGGCGCAGTATGGCGGCCAGCGCTTTGGCGAGATGGAGGTGTGGGCGCTCGAAGCCTACGGCGCCGCCTACACCCTGCAGGAGCTGCTCACCGTCAAATCCGACGATGTCCAGGGCCGCACCCGCATCTACGAGCAGATCGTCAAAGGCGACAACGCGTTGGAAGCCGGCACGCCGGAGTCCTTCAACGTTCTCATCAAGGAAATGCAGTCTCTCGGCCTCGACGTGAAAGTCCACAAGGCCGCCACCCACGACGCCGTCGTCGAAAACATCGAACGTTTCACCGCAGAAGGCTGATTCAAACCGGCACCCATCCCAAGCAGCACAACCTGAACCCGCATCTTCCCATGAACGCTGACGAAAGCTTGAAAGAAATCTTCGGTGAAACCTCGCGCGGCGAGGAATTCGATTACGTCTCCATCTGCATCGCCTCCCCGGAGCGCATCCGCGGCTGGAGTTCCGGCGAGGTCAAGAACCCCGAGACCATCAATTACCGCACCTTCAAACCCGAAAAGGGCGGCCTTTTCTGCGAGCGCATCTTTGGCCCCACCCGGGACTGGGAGTGCGCCTGCGGCAAATACAAGCGC
>CAZNKC010000227.1:0-8968 GCA_964573315.1 uncultured Verrucomicrobiaceae bacterium
TGTTCGTCGCCCCGGTGTAGCCCGCCGCCGCGTTGAGCGTCAGATTGCCGAAGCCGGCCTTGGTCAGGCCGCCGTTGCCGCCGCCGCCAATGGAGTTGGCCAGCGTGATGTCAAAACCGTTGGTGTCGAACGTGCCGCCGGCCGTCGTCACGAGGTCCGAACTGGCCGCGACGCCAAGCGTGACCGCCACCGCCGAAGGATCAAACACTCCGCCGAAACGCAGGGTGCCACCGTTGAGCATCAAGCCGCCGCTGCCGTTGTTGCCCAGCTTGTCGAGCGAGTCGATTTGCAGCACACCTTGGTTGACCGCTGTCCGCCCGGTGTAGGTGCTGCCCGTGGCGGCCAAAATCAGGATGCCATTGCTTGACTTCGTCAGCGAGGCGTTCGCCTTGGTCAGCGGCGCGTCGAGCGTCACCCCGTCGGCCGAGGTATTGGTGACATGGAAGATATACTCCGTGCTCAAGCTGGTGTCGATGCCGCTGAAGCCGGTGAGGGTGATGCCCTGCGCGCCTCCGAACAAGAAGGCGCCGCTGGCGACATTGAGCGAGGCTCCGGCGCCGTCCAGCGTGATGGGTCCGAAACCGGTACTGGCCACCTCCACCAGCAGGGAATTCATCGTCTTGTTGGCGCCGTCGAGAGTCAGGCTGGCGCTGTCCGAGTAACGCACGTTGTTGCCCACGGTCACGCCACCGTCGGCGGCGAGTTGTTCGTACTCGGTGTCCAAATTGAGCGGACGGAAGCCGTTGGTGCCATAGGTCACGAAGCTGGAGCCGTGGTTCACGAATCTGCCGCCAACCAGGAAGGTGGTGGCATCAACGGTCGCAAAGTCGGTCTCAGCGATGGCCCAAGGGATGATGCCCTTGTTGGGCACGCCCACCGTGGCCGCGGTGACATCCACGCCGAAGCCGCCCAAGTTGGCCACGGTGGCGCCGGTGATCAGGAAGCGTCCGGTGGAATAGAAGGCGGGAGCGGCGTTCGTCGTCAGGTCGCCGAGCCGGTGGCCACGGATCAGCAGGGTGGACTGATTGGAGCGAACAAAGGACGCCGCAGTGATGCTGCTGACCCGGGCGCCCGTTGCCACCGCCGTATGGCTGGCGGTAATGGTGTTGGCGCCTGCCAGCAGGGTGAGAGCACCGACAGCTTCGGGGCGGTTGACCTGGTCAGCGCTATGCACGCCGAAGCCAAGGGTGGTGCCGCCCGTGTTGATCATGGTGACCGGCGCCGTGTCACGCATTTTGTTGGAGGCCGTGGTGCCGCCGGCGTAGTTGGACAGCAGCGAGCCGCCGTTGAGCAGGAAGGAGTCCGCCAGCGTCAAGTTGCCGATGTTTTGGGTGGCCAGCGTGAGCTGGCCCTGGTTGACGATGACCTTGCCCGTGAACGGGTGGGCCAGCGTGCCGAGCACCTGGATGCCGGGGCCGCTCTTGATCAGCCTGCCGGAACCAGTGATGAGACCGGAGAAGGTGCCGGTGGTGTTTTGCGCTCCGGAAACGGCAAGCGTCAGCGTGCTGCCGGCGCCGATGTCCACCACGCCGCCGACCGCGCTGCCGCCGGTGAGCAACCCGAGGGTGACGGAGGCTCCATTGGCAATCTCCAACCTGGTGGTGGGATCCGCTTTGATGATCACCGCGCCCACGTTCGTCGTGCCCACCAAGCTGGCGCCGTGGAAACCGGTGCTCGCCGTGATGCGCAGTGTGCCTTCATTGATGTAGGTGATGCCCGAGTAGGCGTTTTGACCGGTCAGCACCAGAGTGCCTTCACCCGACTTGGTCAATATTGTCGCGCCGGTGAGCCGCGAGCCGATCGTGAAGGCCGCGCCCGTGTTGTGCTGGTGGACCATGAGTTCCGCGCCGGCGCCGCCGCTGCCGGCCAGGATGCCGCCCGTGACCGAGGCCGCGCCCGTGCCCATGTCCGGCGTCACCAGGATGCCGCCGCTGGCAATCCGCAACGTGCCACCCACCGTCACCACCGAAGGCGCGCCCGCCGCGCCGAAGCGCAGGCTGTTGATGCTCAGCGCCCCCGAGAGCGAGCCGGTGTAACCCGTGTCATCGGTGACGTTCACTCCGGGCGTCCAGCCGGCAAGGTTGTCGAGAGCCGACACCGCGGTGAACGCCTCGATGAATCCACCCGAGATGGTGGCGAAGTGGCTCTTGCCAACCGTGGCATAACCGCCAAGGATGGCGCCCGCGCCGTTGATGGCGCTGGTTTCGAACCTTGCATCCGGCGATGTGAGATCAAAGTCCACGGTGCCGCCGGCGCCTTTGACGATCGTGGTGGAGGACATCAAAGCGGTCTGGCCCGCGCCGTTTTCGATGCGGATGGCGGAAGCACCGGCGTTGATGTTGAGGGTGGAGACGGCCTGGAGGCTGCCCGCGCTGCTGGAGCCCAGCATGTGCAGTGTGCCACCGGTCAGCGTCATGACGCCGCCGCCCAGCCGCCGGTCTTCATCGCTGCTGCTGGCGGTGTAGTCCAGCAAGAGCCGGCTGTTGTTGGCGATCGTGACGGTGCCGGTACCACCGATCCTTCCCGTCACCTTGACCAAGCCGGCGTTGATGGTGGTGGTGGTATAGGTGTTGTTGCCAGCCAAAACGAGGGTGCCGTTGCCTGCTTTGGTGAGAGTGAACGCCCCGGCAATCACCGCCTCAATCACCATTTCTTCGTCGGTCTGCGTCGAATCGTTGATGGTGATGGTGCGGCTGGCGCCCAAGTTGATCGTGCCGCTGGTGACGGTGGCCGTGCCGGAATTCACCGACGCGGTGTAGGCGACGTTGCCGCCGAGGGTGATGGCATTGCCATTGAGCTGCAGCAGCGCGTTGGTGCCCAGCGGGCCGTTGCCCATCGTCAGCGTGCCGATGTTCTGGGCGGCGTTCTGCATGTCCACCGTGCCGCTGAAGATGGCGAGGTTGCCGGCGCTGCCGAGGCTCGATCCAGCCTCCACTACCAGGGTGCCGGCGGCGATGGCGGCCGATCCCAACGTGGCGGTGCCGCTCCAAGTATTGGCGCCTTTCAAGGTGGTGGTCCCGGTACTGGTGATCGTCAGGTTGTTGCTGAACCCGTTGCCGTTGGCAATCTCACCCAAGATTTCCATGTCACCGGTGCCGGTGATGGTGAAAGTGCGCGCTGCGGTGTCAGTGGCCGAGGACAAGTTGACGTTGTTGAGGATCAGCTTGGCCGGCTGCTCAATGCTGTTGGTGACAATCCGGTTGGCGTTGGCGCCGGAGCCGGTGAACAGGCCGCCAATCTCCAGACTGTTGGTTCCGGTGAAGCTCAACGCGAGATTGTTGGTCACCGCGTTGGGGATCGCGTTGGCTCCGGTGAGGTCCGTACCCGCCGCCAGGAAGCCGGGGCCGGTGACCGTGATCACTCCGGTGCCAGCGGCATCTTTATTGCCCAACAGCAGGGTGCCGCTGACCAGTGTGGTGCCGCCAGCATAGGTGTTGGCGCCCGTCAATTCCAGCATGCCGACGCCGGTCTTGGTCAGGCTGCCGTTGCTGAGGATGCCGGAGAGCACCGCCTTGTCGGTATTCACGAGCGGGTTGTCAACCACCGAAATGGCGCGAGTGGCCAAAATGGTGGCAGTGGTGGTGCCGCTCCCGGTGGCGTTGGCGCTGATGGTGAACGTGGTGGCATTGGTGATGCTGGTGATCACCGCACCGGCCGGAATGCCCGCGCCGGAGATGGGCTGACCGACCGCCAAGCCCGTTGTGCTCGCGGTGGTGACGCTGAGGCTGCCGTTGGTTGTGGTGACATCCGGGCTGCTGACAACCTCTGAATTGAGATCAATGTCATGGGTGAAATCCACCGCGCCGTCCGCAGTGAAGGAGCCGAAGATCAACGGCGCGGCGCCCGGCACGAAGTAAGGCGTGCCACCCCAGACCAGCGGCTCGGTCACGCCGGAGAGAGTCACCGTCAGATCGCCGCCCTGCGCGGAGAAACCACCGCCGGCGCCGCCGGGCAGCCATTGCACTTCATCGTCGCCCACGCCGAGGGCGCGGGTGAAGGTGCCGTTGGACCCATAGGTGCCGCCGTTGAGCATGATGTTGAGACCGGTCTGCGGCAGCCCCAGCAGCGCGCCGCCATCGATCTGGTAGGCTGAGGCCGCATAGTTGAAGTTGGTGACACCGCTGACATCCAGGGTGCCAAGGCCGGCTTTGACGAACAAGCCGGAACCGATGACCGTGTTCACCGTCCAGGCCATGTCGGGGTCTGCAGCATTGGAGTCGCCCACGGTCACGGTGAAGCCGTTGTCACCCAAGTCCAGGGTGCCCGCGCCGCCGATGACCGCCGTCAGGTTGTTGTTGGTGGCGTTGAAGACGATCGTGCCCGGTTTGACGGTGCGGCCCGCGCCGATGTTGAAGAAGGACTGGGTGCCGACGGCGCCGCCGCCCATCGTCAAATTGGCAAAGGCTTGGTCGATGCCGGTGTCCAGCAGGTTCATGGTGCCGGCGTTGATCGTCAGGGTGCCGTTGCCGGCGCGGCCCTGGCCGTCGAGCACCAAGGTGGCCACGTTATTGTTGAGCGTGGTGTTGGTGTGGGTGTTGGCGCCGGTGAGCGTCAGCGTGCCGGTGCCGGTGTAGGCCAGGGTGCCGGTGAAGGTGCCGTCAATGATCTGGTTGTTGATGACGACATTACCGGCGCCGTTGAGGGTGAGGATGCGCGCGGTGCCGCCGCGGTCCACGAGCGAGAAATGATCACCGTCAAAGGTGGTGAGGCCGGTGTTGTTGATCGTCAGGGTGCGCGCGGCGCCGCCATGAATGTCCACCGCGCCGGTGAAAGTCAGGTCCGCCGAACCGGCGATGATGCTGTTGAAGTGGACATCCAAGCCCCCCAAGGTGGTGGCAAACCCGGCGTGATCGAAGTAACCGCCGAACGCGGGGAGATTCGGGGCGGCGGTGGCGTTGCCCAGCACCAACTTGGTGGTGGCAGGCAGGGCGTTGGCCACGCCATAGATCAACGCGCTGCTCGCGGTTGGCGCGGCGGCGTTGCCGACGACGGTGACGGTGCCGCCGGTGAAGTCAACCGGCGCGCCCAGCGTGAGGGTGCCGTTGCCGACCTTGGTCAGGCTGCCGGTGCCGCCATTGCCGATGGAGTTGGCGAGGGTGATGTTGAAGCCGTTGGTGTCCAACAGGCCGCCGATGGTCGTCGTGACGTCGGGTGTGGTGATCGAGGCGGCAGGCAGGCCGATGGTGATGTCCACCACGGACGGGTCGAACACGCCGCCGAAGCGCAGGCCGCCGCCGTTGAGCAGGATGCCGAAAACGCCGTTGCTGCCCAGCTTGTCAAGCGAGTCGATTTGCAGCAGGCCTTGGTTGACCAAGGTCGTCCCAGTGTAGGTGCTGCCCGTGCCCGCGAGAATCAGGATGCCGTTGCCTGTCTTGGTCAAAGAAGCGCCCGTTTTGATCAGGGGAGCGGTGATCGTCACGCCTGTGCTGGAGGTATTGGGGACATGGAAGATGTATTCGTTGGTGCCGATGTTCACGGAATCGAAACCGGCAAGGTTGATCGGCGTCAGCCCGGTGAACAGGAAGGCGCCGCTGGCAACATTGAGCGAGCCGCCCGCGCCATTGATGGTCGTCATGCCAACGCTGCTGTTGACCAGCAGGGAGTTCATCCTCTTATCCGCGCCGTTCAGGGTCAGATCTCCGCTGGCGGCGCGCACGTTGTTGCCCAGGGTCACTCCACCAGCCGCCGAGAGTTGCTCGTATTCGGTGTTCAGGTCCAGGGCACGGAAGCCGTTGGTGCCATAAGTCACAAAGGTGGAACCCGTGCCGGTGATGGAAGTGTCCCCGACCGCCCAGGGCACGATGCTCTTGTCAAGCACGTTCACCGTTGCCGCGTCGATGTTGACGCCGACACCACCCAAGGTGGCCATCGTGGCGCCGGTCACCAGCACGCGCCCAGTGGAGTAGAAGCCGGGAGTCGCGGCGTTCGTCGTCAAGTCGCCGAGCCGCTGGCCGCGGATTAGCAGGGTGGACTGGTTCAAGCGCGTCAGGCCGCCGCTGGCGGTGAGGCCCGTGACCCGGGCACCCGTCGCCACCGCCGACTGGCTGACGTGGAAGGTGTTGGCGCCGGAGAGCAGGGTGATGGCACCCACGGTCTCGGTACGGTTGGTCTGCTGGTTGTTCTGCACGGCCAGACCAAAGCCACCACCGGTGTTGAGCATGACGATGGGCGCCGCGTCGCGGATCTTGTTGGCGGCCGTGGTGCCGCCGTCGTAGTTCGCCAGCAGCGCGCCGGTATTGAGCAGGAAGCTATCCGCGAGCAGCAGGTTGCTGACGCTGTTGGTGGTGAGCGTGAGCTGGCCCTGGTTGACGATGACCTTGCCGGTGAAGGTGGAGGGCACCGTGCCAAGCGTGACGGCCGCGATACCGGTCTTGACCAGCTTGCCGGATCCCGTAAGGAGGCCGGCGAACGTGGTCGCCGCCCGGCCATCAATGGTCAGTGTGGCAGTGCCTGCGGCCAACTCGCCGCCAGTGGTGCCGCCGCCGGTGACGCCGCGCACGGTGATGTCCTGGTTGTTGAGATCCAGAATCACGCCCCCCTTGTTGGCGAGTTGAATGTTGCCCACATAACCGGCGCCCTGGCCGTTGAGCCGCAGCGTGCCATTGGCCACGTAGGTCAGCCCGAAGTGGGTGTTTTCCGGGTTGCTCATCTCCAACGTGCCCAGCCCGGTCTTGGTGAAGATCGTCGGCCCGGTCAATCTGGAGCCAAGAACGAAATCCGCGTCTGTGTTGAACTGGTGCAGGATGATCTCATTGCCGGCGCCACCGCCGCCGGTCAGGATGCCGCCGGTGATCGTCTGCGTGCCCGTGCCAAGGCCCGGCGCCACCAAGATGCCGCCACTGGCGATGCGCAGCGCGTCCCCGGTTGCGCTGGAGAGCGTCACCGTGGAGGCCGCGTTCGCCGCGCCGAAGCGCAGGCTGTTGATCGTCAGCGAGCCGCCCAGCGTGCCGGTGTACCCGGCGCTGTCCGTCACATCATCCCCGGCCAGCCAAGTGCCGAGGTTATCTTTGTCCGTGGAGGTGAACGCGGCGATCTGCCCGCCGCTGATCGTAGCGAAGTGGCTGCTGTTGACCGTGGCCCAGCCGGCGAGGATGGGGCCGGAGAGATTGGCCGCGCCGGTCTGGATGATGCCGTCGCCCTCGGAGAAGGCAAAGTTGACCGAGGCACCCGCGCCGGCGCGGGTGATGGTGGCCCCCAAGTCCAGGGTGAGGGTCTGGCCAGCGCCGTGCTCCAACACGATCTGGGAACTGGTGCCCGCCGTGGGGAGAGTCAAGCCGGTGACCGTCTGGCTGGTGGATGCGGAGGCGTTGCCTTTCAGATGCGCGGTGCCGCCCCGCAGATCCAGAGCCACTTCCGTGCTGATCTTGCTGTTGTTGTTCGTCGTGTAGTCGAGGACCAGCGTGCCGGCGTCGAGGCGGGTGGTTGCCACCGTACCGGTCAGGCCGCTGTTGTTGCCGGACAGAGTCACGATGCCATTGCCTTGCTTCAGCATGCTGGACACGCCGGCGAGGTTCGCCTCCACCGCGCCTTGGAAGAGCCGGATGCCTTGACCCCAGTCCGTGGTGGTGCTGGTGAGGGTGATGGTGCCGGAACCCAAAACGCTGGCGCCGTAAGCGGCGTTGATAGCGCCCACGTCGAGGCGCGGCGTGGTGATGCCGAAGCCGTTTGTGTTGAAGATGTTGTCAAGCGTCGCCACGCCGCTGGCGTCTCCCAGGATGATGAAGTCGAGGCCATTGTTCCCTCCGGAGGGCAGGACGAAGGGTTCGTCCACCAGGAGGTTGATCACGCCTCCAGCGCGGGCATAGAGGCCGTTGCTGGTGCCCACGGTGTGGCCGAGAGCGCCGGTGGCGCCCAAGTTCAGCACCGTACCCACGTTTTGCACGAAGATGTCATCTGCGAAGGTGCTGGAGCCGGGAGCGCCCGCAAGAGTCCAGGTGCCGCCAAGGATGTTGAGGTCCGCGGCAGTGCCGGTCTGGGTAATGCCGCCGGTGATGATGCCCTCGGCGGTGCCGGTCAGGCTGATGTTGTTTCCGGCCGTGCTGATCGGACCGGCGAAGGTGACGGTGGCGCCACCCGTGCCGTTGGCCGCCAAGTTTTGCAAGCCGGAGGTCTGGGCGGTGGTGGCGGGGTTGACGGTGATGGCGTTGTTCACCACCACGCTGGTATCACCGATGAAGCTCAGGATGCCGGCTTGCAGCGAGATGGCATTGCTGCCGATGTTGTCCAGCGTGCGGAACTGCACGGTGCCCGCGCTGCCGTTGATGGTGATCCCGCCGGTGAAGGTGTTGACGCCGGCAAGCTCCAGCACGCCGTTGCCGGTTTTGATGAGAGCGCCGTTGCTCAACACGCCGGAGAGCACGGTCTTGTCGTCCTCCGTGGTGAGATTGTTCACCACGTTGATCGTACGCGCTTCGCCGTTGAGGTTGATGTTATGGGTGAAATCGACCACGGCATCCGAAGAGGTCGAGCCAAAGACCAAGGGCGCCCCGGCCGGCACGAAGTTGGTGGTGCCGCCCCAGACCAGCGGATCCGGCGCGCCGGACAGGGTCACGGTGAGATTGCCGCCCTGGGCGGAGAAACCGCCGCCCGTTGTTCCGGCCATCCACTGGATCTGATTGCTGCCGGTTCCCAGGGCGCGCGTGAATGTGCCGCTGCCCGCATAGACCCCGCCGTTGAGCACAATGTTGTTGGAAACGGCGCCGAGGCCGAGGATGGCTCCGGCGTTGAGCTGGTAAGCGCCGGTGAAGCTGTTGGTGCCGATGCCGGAAATATCCAGGGTGCCGACCCCGGCCTTGATCAGGGTGCCGCTGCCGGTCAGCGTGCCCACCTGCCAGGACATGTCCACGGGCGCGGAGAGGTTGTCATTGATCGTCACGGTCTTCTCAGCGGAGCCGAGAGCCAGCGTGCCCGGCCCGCTGATGATGGCGGGGTTGGGGCTGGCTGTGGCGGCGTTGCTGGCGGTGTAGGT
>CAZNKC010000228.1:0-8927 GCA_964573315.1 uncultured Verrucomicrobiaceae bacterium
CGGGCAGGATGCCGGTGACGTAAAGCGCGAGGAAGGCGATGACGGTCCATTGCGCGGCATCCCCCGGCGGGTGATGGCCGAGCCAGGTCAGGTCAAAAAAGCGGGCGAGGCCGTTGGGGAATTTTTGCTCCGTGTACGGCGCGGTGGCCCACTTGACGTTGCTGAAGGCGAGCACGGCGAAGGCGCCGCGCATGACGAACATCTCAATACCGCCGAGCTGAAACGGGCGCGGACGCCACCAGGGCGCGGCGGGGTTGGCGATGGCGGTGCTCATGAGGGCGGCGACAGGGGCAGGGGGTGCTCGGCCAGCAACTCGGGCGGCGGGCCGTCGTCGGGACCGGTGCCGGCGCGGAAGGTGCGCAGTTGGAAGCGCAGCGCGGTGACGCCTTCCGGCACCGCTTTGTGGACGAGCCTTCCGGCCAGCACGTTGAGGATTTCACCGCCCGCCTGCCGGCGTTCCTCCGCCGTGGCGTGGTCGGAGTCGCGTCCGTGTGGATTGGCCAGTTCGGCCAGTTCTTTTTTGTACATCTTCTTGGAAGTGGCGGAACTGGTCTTGAACAGCGCCTTCATCGGCAGCGGGTTGTCGTTCTGATCCGTCACAAACACCACGTCCGCTTCCTCGCTGATGTTCGAGTACATGGGAAAGTTCGAGAAGGGGAACTCCTCGCGGATCAGGTAGAGCGCCAGCACCAGCAGCGTCATCGCCGGGAAGGGGATCCGGCTCCAGACTTTGCGGAGCGGCTGACAGCAGGTTGCGTCCATGAGGGGGGAACCCAGCGCATCCGGCGGGCTTTTGCAAGTGCGCCGTCATTCCGGCGGATACTTGCGCAAAATCAGTGGAATCGCCCGTGGAAGCGGCGGCCGTGTGAAAATGCCATTTCCGGTTGACGGCGGGGCGGGACCGGTTACTTTCCCCGCCCTTTTTCACCCTCCAACACCTTTCTGTCATGGCTAAAGTTTGTCAAATCACCGGAGTCGGCGTCACCGTCGGCCACAAGATCCATCGCAGCGGTAAAGCGAAAAAGGAAGGCGGCATCGGCAAGCACATCACCAAGCGGGTGAAACGCACGATCCAGCCGAACCTGCGCGACAAACGCATCTGGGTGCCTGAGATCGGCCGCTACGTCAATGTCCGCCTGTCCGCGCGCGCTCTCAAGACGCTCGACAAGAACGGCGCTTACGCGACGCTGAAAGCAGCGGGCTTGATCTGAGGCTGTTCGGCAGCATTGGCTGTGCGCGGAGTTATCCCGCTCTGATTGATTCTGCCTGATGTGGCAGGATGTCCGGCCCGGCGCGCTGGCTGCCATCCCTTCAGGATGGCTCGCGGGCAAGCCGTGCGGGTTTTGGTCCGTTCCGGTGGTATCGCTGCGCTCAACCACCGGCTAATGGCTGGGAACCCTGCGGGTTCCAAGCGGTCACGACCGCGCTTGCCGCCCGCCGGACAGGCTCTCAGAGGCAGGTCTTTTTGAAGGAGATGGTGACATTTCACCCAATTTAATATAAAAATTATAATTTTTATTGAAATTGCGAGTCTTCTGTGGTTGTTTAGAGCACTTGTTCCTGCTGGCAACCTGATGCTCTCTGTTTCAAATCCTCTTTCCTGCTTGCAAAAACGCCCTTCGCCCCGGCTGGTGAATCGGGGTGGAGAGAGGCGTTGCTGCGCTCTGCTGGCTGCCGGGATGCTGATGGCCGTGACTGCTCAGACCGTGTTCGCGGGGCTGGCTCAGGAGTTTTTCGTGCCGATGCCTGAGGGCCAGCTCGTCAACTCTTTCCGCGGCTACTACGCGAGCGCCGGCAACACCATCGACAGCTCCATCTCGCTGACGCCGATGTTCCTGGACATCATCATTTATTACGATCACTGGGAGGATGGCTACGAGGCGGACTTGAGCAATCCCGTCCAGTCCACCACGGAAATCTGGGGGGATGGTGATCCCAGCAACGGGATGCCGCCGGGATTCACCGAGGACGTGCTGACCGCCAACAGCGTGATCCGCCTGCGCAACCTGATCGACGTGCCGCGCCAAGCTGCCGTGTTGCGCTACGATGGACGCGACCGCATCGGGGTGACCAAGCCGGTGGCCTTGACACGCATGACGTGGGCGACGAATCCCGGCTCGGTGCTGGCCGGGGCGATCCAAATCCAATCCACCCTGGAGTACGGCACCGAGTTTGTCAGTCCGGTGGGCCAGAACGCACCCAGCAATGCCTTCAACGAGATGTTCGAGCGGGTGGAAATCTGCGTCATGGCGGCGGAGAACGGCACCGAAGTGCAGATCGACAAGAACGCGGACGGTGTTTTTGAAACGGCCGTCACGTTGAACAGGGGGGAAAGTTTCGCGGCGGACGGAATCATGGTCGGCGCCCGCATGACCGCCTCGAAGCCGGTGCAGGCGCATCTCATCACCGGGGATGTGAATGCCACGTATGAAAGCCGCTGGTTCAACCTCTTTCCGCGTCCCACCTGGGACAGCGAGTATTTCAGCCCGGTCAGCACCACGAGCGCCAATGACCCGGCCTGTGTTTTCCTTTTCAATCCGCATGCCTCGGCGATCGACATCCATTACCAGACGATGAGCGCTTCAGGGACATTGAATGTCCCCGCCGGCCAAGTGATCCGGCATGAGATGCCGCAGGGCAGCGGCGCGCGTTTTTACACCACGGGCGCGGTTCCGCCCGCGTTCATGGGGCTTGGCGCCGTGGACACGGACCAAACCCCGTCATCGAACAACAGCTCTTACGAGTGGGGGTTCACTCTGATCCCGCGCAGCAACCTGACCGGCGCCATCAAAGTGGGCTACGCTCCCGGCGCGAGTGACCAGCCGATCTCCGGCAACGGCAGCCCGGCCTGGGTCATCGCTGAAAGCGCCACCCGGCTTTATGTGGACTACGACGGCGACTTGGCCACCGGACCTCTGACCGATCCCAACGGCAACAAATACGACTACCACGTCGATGTGCAGGCGCTGCAGTCCGTGCGCGTCTATGACAACAACGACAACGACCAGACCGGTCTCCGGGTCTATACGGCGGATGGTACCAAGATCACCGCCGCCTGGGGCCAGGATCCCACTGCCGCGGAGGCGGGCAATCCCTACCTGGACCTCGGCTACACCGTGCTGCCGCATCCGCTGTTCTTCGCGGTCAAAACCGGCACCCTCATCCAGGATCTCAACCTCGACGGCGTGGCGGACCGCGACGACATCATCGAGTACACCATCATCGTCACCAATATGGGCATCATCCCCGTGAGCGGCGTGACCGTGCGCGACCTGATGGAAGGAAACATCGAGTACAATCCCGGCAGCACCACGCTCGACGGCGTGCCGGTGCCGGACGACACGGCGCCGCCGGCGGCAACGGTGTTCCCGCTCGACGAGGGCGGCATCAATATCGGCACGCTTGGGGTGAAGCAGTCGCGCACCTTGAAGTTTACCGTTGCGGTGGGGCGCCAGGGCATCGATGCCACGGCCATCCGCAACTTGGTGTTGGTGTCCGTCATAGAGCAGGATCGCGATGAACCCGCCGAAGAGGTGACGCCCACCCGGCCCACGCCCTGCGACGTGGCCGCCATCACCAGCACGCCCGGCGCGCTGCCGCAGGCTTTTGCCGGGCAGCCGTATGCGGCCACGTTCAACGCCGATGGCCGTGACGGGCCGTTCACTTTCTCTGCCGGCTCCGGCGCCTTGCCGCCGGGGCTGACGCTTTCCGCCGCCGGGGCGCTGAGCGGCACTCCCACCACGCCCGGGGTGTACGATTTCACCATCCAGACCAGCGACCAGTACGCCTGCCTCAGCAGCGCTGCGTTTCAAATCACGGTCTTGCAATCCGTCGGTGTCGGCAACTTGGTCTTCATCGACGGCAACGACAATGGCTGCGCCGATCCGGGCGAAGGCGTGGCGGGTGTGCCGGTGGAGCTTTACGTGCCAGGCCAGACACCGGGCATCGATCTCCCGCTGGCGGAGACCGTGACCGGAGCGGACGGCGTTTACTTTTTCGGCAACCTGTTCCCCGGCCAATATGTGGTCCACATTCCGGCCCGCGCGTTTTATCCGGGCGAGCCGTTGGAGGGTTACTCGGCCATCGCGCTGGGTCTCAGCGGGGATGATGACGTCGGCCAGAATGGCTTGGACATCGGCACCCCGGAGGTGGATGGCGTGTCCTCCGGCGCGGTTTCCCTGGCTGTGGGCAGCGCGCCCACCGCCGAGACCGGCGAGACCGGCTACCGCAGCGCGGATGACGATGACTTCGACGCGGCCATCGACCTGACCATCGACTTCGGCTTCCAGCGCACCGTGGGCGTGGGCAACCTAGTGTTCATCGACGCCAACGAAAACGGCTTTTACGATTACGGCGAAGGCGCGTCCGGCGTGCGGGTGGAGCTTTACCGCGCGGACCAAGCGCCCGGCGTGGACCTGCCGCTGATGACGCAAACGACCGACGCCGACGGGGTGTATTTCTTTGACCAACTGGCGCCCGGCTCTTATCGCTTGTTCATTCCGCCGTCGGAGTTCGGCTTCGGCAGGCCGCTTTGGCGTTTGTTGTCCATGCCGGGAACCTCCGCGGGCGATGACGACCAGGGCGAGAAAGGCATCGACAACCTGCAGCCGGAGAGCAACGGCATCATGACGGCCATCATCACGCTCCAGCGCGGGTCGATGCCCACCGATGACGGCACGGAAACCGGCGCTTTCAATTACATCGACAACCGCAACGACGCCGACTTCGATCTCACTGTTGACTTCGGGTTCGCGCCGCCGGACCCGAACGAGGTCGGCGCCGGCAACTTGGTTTTCGTCGATCAAAACGGCAACGGCAGGTACGATGCCGGTGAGGGGCGCGATGGCGTGCTGGTCCAGCTTTTCCAAGCGGCGGACGATCCGCAAACCGCCACGCCGCTGGCTGCAATGACCACCACCGGCGAGGGTGTTTATCTTTTCACCGGGCTGACGGAGGGCGCATACTTCGTTCACATTCCCGCCTCGCAGTTCCAGACGGGCGGCGCGCTGGAGGGCTTGCTGTCCGTGCCCGGAGCCGGTGAGGACTGGGGGCTGGACGACGACTTCGATGAGAACGGCATCGACTCGGACGAGCCCTGGATCACCGGCATCCGTTCCACGATCTTCTACTTGGCGCCGGGCACGGAGCCCATCAACGCCTGGGGCGAGAGCGGCAGGGACGCCGCCATGGACGACGCCTCCGACGCCAACATCGACCTCACCATCGACTTCGGTTTCAGCGTGCCGATGGGGCTCGGCAATTTGGTCTTCCAGGATCTCGACGGCAATGGCCGCGCCGACACGGGCGAGGGCGTGGCCGGTGTCACCCTGCGGATTTACCCCGCCTGGGCTGATCCGTCTTTCGATGCGCCGCTGGCGGAGACGGTCACGGACGGGGAAGGGCGCTATTTCTTCGGCGGCCTCACGCCGGGGCAATACTTCGTTCATGTGCCCCAGCAGATGTTCGTCTCCGGCGCGCCGCTGCACGGGCTGGTCAGCTTGGCGGGCACGCAGGCGGGAGATGACGATGCCGGGGAAAAAGGCGTGGACTCCGATTTCCCGGAAATTTTCGGCATCAGCTCCATCTGGGTGACCCTGGAGCCGGGCGGCGCGCCGGTGGGAGCCGCCGAGTCCGGGTTCGACGGCCATTCCGACGATGACGTCGATGCCAACGTGGATCTCACCGTGGATTTTGGTTTCGGCATTCCCGCCAGCCTCGGCGACATGGTCTTCCATGATGTCAACGGAGACGGCATCCACCAGCCGGACGGCGCGGACGGCATCCCCGGCACCGCGGATGACGAGGCGGGCTTGTCCAACGTGCTCGTCGAATTGTGGTCACCCGGTGAGGACGGTGTCATCGGAGGTGAGGACGACGTGCTGGTGCGTGACGGCGTGGAGACGGCTTTCGACGGGACGTATCTCTTCACCAAGCTTTCTCCCGGCAGTTACTACGTGGTCATCCCGGCATCGAACTTCGAGCCGGGGGAGGCGCTGGAAGCGTTGAGCACGGCCTCGCCCATCCGCTCCGCGGCGGATGACGGCGTGGACGGGGACAACAACGGCGCGCAGCCCGGCGGCCGCGCCACGGCGGCATTCAGTCCGGTGGTGACGCTCTCCGCCGGGGAGGCGGATGAGACGATCGATTTCGGTTTCCTGGCCAATCTGCATCCGCTGAGCTGGCCCGAGTGGCAGGCGCGCCATTCGGCGCTCGGCGACACCACGCCGGGCGGTGACAGCGACGGCGACGCATTCACCAACCTGGAGGAGTTCGCCTTCGGCATCAATGCCAAGTCCGGCCTCGTGGAACGCGAGCCGGTGCGGTTGGAGATCGATCCCGTCACGCGCCAAGTTGATGTGTGCGTGGACCGGGTGACGGATTTGGCGGGGCTGGATTACACGCTGCAAATTTTGCACGATCTTTCCCTCAGCCCCGGCGGCTGGCAGGACGTGACCACGCTCAGCCCGGCGGTCACGCATCGGCCGGACGGCACCGAGCAGGCGCGTTACGCGGACGTGGGATCGCTGCCGCTGGTCGCGGACGGCGCCGGCCAAGTCCGGGTCAAGCTCTCCCTGGACGCTGATTTCAACGGAACGCCCGAGGCCGTGGTGTACTCCAAAGTGCTCGGTTGGAGCCGGCGTGTCATGGGCACGCATTTGCAAACCCTGGGTCAGGCCCATGCCGCCACCACCCGGTTGTCGGCCAAGATCGGCACGGTGGACGGCAATGTCCTGGACATCTCCGCCAGCCTCGACGGCGGCGATCTCAAGGACGCGCTGGAGCCGGGCGTCCAATATTATGCGGAAATCATCGACGGCTCCCACGCCGGCCACCGGCTTGAGGTGGACGAAGCGGCCTCCCAGGGCGGCAGCTTGGTCATCGACCCGGCCAACGCCCGCAACACCCTGGCTCCGCCGCCTGGAAGCCTCGCCGGCGCGCGGCTGGCGCTGCGGCGTCATGTCACGTTGGCGGAATTGGCTCCTCCGGCGCTCTTCAATGCCACCAACAGTACCTCAACGGCGGACCGGATCATGCTTTATGACACGGCCACTGGCTTCAAAGGTTATTGGCTCTTCGCCTTTCCCGGCGCGCCGCGCTGGGTGGCCCAAGGGGATGCCACCTTGGCCAGTCAAGGCGGAATGATCATGGAGCCTGGGCGGGGCTTCTTCGTGCAGCCGCGCAGCCAGACGGTGACTTTGATGCTGCGTGGCGAGGTGCGCGCCCATCCCTTCGCCTGCCCGCTGCCTGCCGGCCTGTCCTTCCGCGCGAGCGGCTGGCCGCTGGATCTCAGCCCGGTGCAATTGGAGATGACCGGGGGTGGCGGTTTTACTGGCGCTGGCAATGCCGGGCTTGCCGATCAGATTCAATATTGGCGGGGGGACGCCACTGCGGGCGGGCAAGGCTATGACAGTTGCTTCCTGCTGCACGCCGGTTCGTTCCAGCAATGGGTGAAGCAGGGGGACGCAACATTGGCCAATCAGAACCAGACACCCTTCATCAAGGCTCATCGCGCCTTCTTTGTCCGCTCGCGATCCGGCCTTGCGACCTGGGTGCAACCTGTCCCATGGACACCCTGAGAATGTTCCGTTCCGGTCAACTTGTCATGAATAAAACAGATGTTTGTAATAAATTTGATAAAATTGAGATTGATTAAACTAGTGAAACAGGTTACCTTTCCACCCAGCTTGGTATTTTCCCGTTCTGCCCACATCACCCTCCGCAGCAGTCGTGCCATGAAATTTAAACTTCTTCCTTTACTCGCAGCCTGCCTTCTGGCCCAGCCGGTCCGGTCTTTGCAGGCAGTGGACATCTCTTATTCCAACACCCCTACCGACGAGCTTTACAACAGCCAGGGCGTGGCGCTGGACAGCACATTCAGCTTCGAGATGGGCCTGTTCATCAACGGATTCACCCCCAACGCAAACAACATCAGTGACTGGGCGGCGAACTGGATCGTCTTCGACTTGGCTTTTTACGATACTTCTTCTCCAGATCCGGTCACGGGCGGCTGGAACGTCGATATACAATACTTCGCCAGCAACGCCTTTCACCAGACAAACGGCACTTCGGACTCTCTCTATACCACACCCGGCGGGGTTTTTCCTCAAAACGGCCAGGCTTATTTGTGGGTTTACAATTCCAAGGACATCACTTTTACCTCGGAATGGGCGTTGGTCACCGATTTCAACATCACGGGCAACGTTGCTGATCAATGGCGCTTCCCGAATCCTGCCGACAGCACTGGTACCGTTATTACTTGGGATTTAGCAGACGCCGACACCGCCATCTTCGGCGCCCTGCACTCCGGCTCGTCCACGGGCGGCGGCACTGTGAGCAACCAGCCCTCCAGCTTCAGTTTGCAGACCTACCAAGTGCCCGAACCGGGCGGAGCCCTGCTGGTGGCCAGCGCCGGCCTGCTGCTGATGCTGCGCCGCGCCCGTTTCATGCGCCATTGAACGGGCCTTCGGTTGAACTCTTTCCGGCGGATGTGTGTTTGCCGGTGTGTGGCAAACGGCCTCCGGGAGACAATCCCGGAGGCCGTTTTTTTGGTTCATCCGGGAGATTGGCGCATTTCAGGATGCCGGTGTGAATCGGTCTGGAGTCACGCGATGGCGCGGCAGCTTTTGGGAGTGCGGGGCTTGGCACCGCTTTGGATTCGTGCGGCCAAGCGGCGTTGCCAACGGAAAGCACGCCCGCGCATTCTCCCCGCTCCCCCAATCCAAAGCGCCGGCAACCGGCGCACTCCAAAACGCTGCCGCGCCATGTTGCGCTCCTCCCGCTATGAATACCCTTCTCCTTCATCTCAACTACCACCCCTTTCCGGGTTGCAGGGGCGGCGGCGCGGGGTTATGGACGGGCGCTTTCTTTTTATCCTAAAAACAGAGTTGATAGTTGATGGTTGAGAGTTGAGAGACTGGAAATGAGCG
>CAZNKC010000229.1:0-8926 GCA_964573315.1 uncultured Verrucomicrobiaceae bacterium
CATTTCCAGCCTCTCAACTCTCAACCATCAACTCTCAACTCTGTTTTTAGGTTGAATCATTTTCCTGCCACCAATCTTCCTACCCCAACCCCCCTTCCTTTGTGCCTTCGCACCTTTGTGTGAGACTTTTCGGGGCAAGATTTCCATGCGTAAGCCCTGCGGTCGCACCACGCGCCGCGTCATCACCCGCAAGACACCCCCGCCGCGCCGCGTTTTTCCTGCCATGCCCGGCCACCTCACCTCCCGTCGTTCTTTCCTCGCCACCACCGGTTCCGCCCTCGGCTTTCCCGCGATCCTGCGCGCCCAGTCACCGGCCAAAACCATCCGCCTCGCCATCATCGGCTGCGGCGGGCGCGGCGCGTCGAACTTGGCGATGCTGCTCAAGGATCCGAACGTCGCCGTCACCGTCTTGTGCGACGTCGATCAAAACCACCTCGACCGCGCCGCCGCCGAGCATCCCAAGGCCCGCCTGTTCCGCGACTTCCGCAAGCTCTACGATGACGCCGCCGCGCTCGCCGAGGTGGACGCCGTCGTCGTCAGCACCACCGAGCACACCCACGCCTTCGCCACCTTGCCCGCCCTGCGGTTGAAGAAACCTGTCTATTGCGAGAAGCCGCTGACCCACAACGTCGCCGAAGCCCGCCTCGTCACCCAGGTAGCCGCCGAAGCCGGCGTGCCGACCCAGATGGGCACCCAGATTCATGGCGAATCGAACTACCGCCGCGTCGTCGAACTCATCCAGTCCGGCGCCATCGGCAACGTCACCGACGCCCACGTCTGCGTCGCCCGCGCCTGGGGTCTGCAATCCAAGGAAGATTCCGAAGCCAACGGCGACCGCGTCTTCGTCACCGAACGCCCGACTGAGGAGCAAACCCCGCCGCCGCACATTGATTGGGATCTCTGGATCGGCCCCGCGCCTTACCGCCCCTATCACGAGGTCTATCTCCCCGGCCCCAAATGGTACCGCTGGTGGGACTTCGGCAACGGTACCATGTCCGACCTCGGCTCGCACTGGAACGACCTGCCGTTTTGGGCCTTGAAGCTCGACGCGCCGTTAAGCGTCGAAGCCTTCGGCCCGCCGCCGCATCCCGAGATCGCCCCCGCCACCATGTCCGCCACCTACGAGTACGGCCCGCGCGGCGGCCTGCCCGCCTGCCGCGTCCACTGGCATCAAGGCGCCACCAAGCCGGACGTTTGGAAAAACGATCCCTTCATCAGCCAATGGCCCAGCGGCGTCCTCTTCATCGGAGACAAAGGCATGGTGCTCTCCGACTACCGCAAGCACGTCCTGTTGCCGGAGGCCGATTTCGCGAACTACCCGCGCCCCGCGACCTTCATCCCGGACTCCCCCGGCCATCATCAGGAATGGCTCGATGCCATCCGCAACGGCACCCCCACCGGCAGCCCCTTCAGCTACGCCGGCCCGCTCACCGAAGCCAACCACCTCGGCAACGTCGCCTACCGAGCCGGCGCCAAGCTGCTCTGGAACCGCGAGAAAATGACCGCCGGAAACCTCCCCGCCGCCAACCGCTTCCTGTCCCGCGAACCGCGCGCGGGATGGAGCTTGTAAGGTTTGCTGGTCGGCAAAAGATTGAGTCTCTCTCAAAATCCCAACGCCCGCATCTCCTCCAGCACCCCCTGCAAAGCCGCCGCCAGCAGCGAAGCGGAAAGCCCCGGCGGCAGGGCATCCGGCTCCAAGGTGGACGTGTCCGCCGTCGCCGTTTCCGGCAGCACTTTCCAGGGTTGCCCGGGCAAAGCCACCGCCAGCAGAGCATCGCCGGATTTCGCCACCGGCACGCTTTGCAGCGTGTGCTGGATCGTCTCCGAAGCCGCGCAAGCGCCGCTGACGGAGACCTCGTCCCGCACGATCCACCCTGACGGATAAGCCCGCTTCACCGCCTCCAGCAGTTGCGCGCGCAGCGCCTCCTCCGCCAACTGGCCGCCCACCACCACCCGCCCCGCGTAAGCCGCCAGCGTGACAAAGGCCGGACGCGGCGGCGCAGGCAGCGTGGGGATGCCGGCATTCGCGCCTTGCAGCCAGTCGATCACCAGCGCGCTGTCCTGGGCGATTTCATCGGCGGCGAGCCCCGGCGGCAACGCGCCCTCCCAAGGCCGCGCCTCCCGCGCCACCTCCCAATCCAGCAGCGCCCAATCCCGGCCCGGCAAACCGAGCGCGAAAGCCTTGCCGTCCTTGCCCGCCAGCAACGCATCGCCGTCCGGCACGCCCATGCCCGATCCGGGCCGGCGTTCGCCGTTGGCGCGCAGATCGTCCAGGATGCGGCAACCGGGCAGCACCGTCATCACCGCGGAAAAAAGCGCCCGCTTGGCCTCCAGATCGAAGACCTCGCCGCGCAGCAACACCTGATCGCCGCGTCGTCCCAGAAACACATGGGCCGGCGGCAGCTTCCGCAGCCGTTCCTGCTCCGCCTCCCAAGCGGCCTCGGCCAGAAAATGCTCCCGCACTCGTCCCAGACGCGGCAGCACGTGCTCCCGCCATTCCACACCGGAGATGCCAATTTCACGACACAACGGCGGCAACGTCTCATCCTCCTCCAGCGCCAGTTCCCGCCAAACACCGCCGATCCGAACCGCCAGCAGCCGCGCGGATTTTCGCCCGCGCGCCTCCGGAGCTGGCAGGTTTTGTACCGTCTTGAGCCAATCCGCCGACTCGTCGAAACGGCGATCATCCACCCGCATGGCAAACTCGATCTTCCCGCGCCAGGACGGCCAACGCCGCCGTAAGGCATCCTCCAGCGCCGCGCGTTCGCCCTCCGAAGCGCACACACCCGTCACCTCCGCATCGCGACCACGCAAAGCCGCCACCAGCCAGCCCGCATCCAGAGGCCGCACCTCCAAGTCCGCCCCCGCCTCCACCCGTGTCACCGGATTCCAGCCATTGCCCGGCGTGCGCAACTCCTCGCGCAGCGTCGCCAGCAACTGCCGCCCGTCCGCCTCGCTGCGCACCGCGCCCGCCACCAGCGCCCGCTGACCGTCAAAAATCACCCGCACCCGGTCATAACGCGCCCCGCCCGCCGTCGCATCCAATCCGCGCAACGCGCCCGCCGCCGCCGCGTCCAACCGCGACTGCAAACGCGGAGCCAGCCCCAGCACCGCCACCGCCCCCAACAGCAGCAGACAGCCCCCGGCCACGATCCATTCTCGACGCGTCAACATATTAGACTAAACAGCATCAGCATACAAACACCGTCCCGGCACGCAATCAATCCCTTATGCGGCAGCGCTGGAGCGCGGGTGCCACCACCCGCCCGGCACGCCGACGCCTCGTCGGCTGCCCCATTTTCTCAACAAATCCCCGCCAACTTCAAAGCAAGCCCCCCGCCCCCCAACACGTACTCTCCTGCCCATGACCCGCCGCCACTTCCTCACCTCCACCACTGCCGCCAGCCTCGCCGCTGCCACCGCCAGCGCCGCCGCGCCCGCCGCCCGTTACCGCGTCGCCGTCATCGGCCACACCGGACGCGGCAACTACGGCCATGGCCTCGACACCATGTGGCAGCGCCTGCCGCAAACGGAAATCGTCGCCGTCGCCGACGCCAACCCCGCCGGTCTCGCCGCCGCGCTCAAGAAACTCGATGTCGAACGCGGTTTCAGCGACTACACGAAAATGCTCCAGGACGTGAAGCCCGACATCGTCGCCATCGGCCCCCGGCAGATCGACGAGCATCACGCCATGTGCCTCGCCGCCGCCGCGTCCGGCGCGCGCGGCATCTACATCGAGAAACCCTTCTGCCGCAGCCCGCAGGAAGCGGATGAAATCATCGCCGCCTGCGCGCAGCACAACGTCAAGCTCGCCATCGCCCATCGCAACCGTTACCACCCCGCCCTAGACGCCTGCCGCAAGCTCATCGAAGACGGCGCCATCGGCCGCTTCCTCGAAGCCCGCGCCCGCGGCAAGGAAGACGCCCGCGGCGGCCCGCTCGATCTCTGGGTGCTCGGCTGCCACCTCTTCAACCTCGCCACCGTCTTCATGGGCGCTCCCCGCTTCTGCACCGGCCTGATCTATCAGGACGGCCAGCCCTGCGCGCGCGAGCACGTCGGCGAAGGAGCCGAAGGCATCGGCGCGCTCGCCGGCAACGAAGCCCATGCCCGCTTCGAGATGGAAAACGGCCTCCCCTTGTTTTTCGACTCCGTGCAAAACGCCGGACGCCGCGAAACCGGCTTCGGCCTCCAGCTCATCGGCAACGAAGGCATCATCGACCTGCGCATCGACATGGAACCCCTCGCCTACCTGCGCCGCGGCAGCCCGTTCGATCCGCGCGCCGCCGCCCAGCCCTGGGAAATCATCACCAGCGCCGGCGTCCGCGACAAAGAACCCATCCCCGACCTCGGCAGACATCTCGCCAGCCACGCCGCCGCCGGAGAAGACCTCATCGCCGCCATCGAAAACGACCGCCCCCCGCTCTGCGACGCCGCCGCCGGCCTCACCACCATCGAAATGATCTGCGCCGTCCTCGAATCCCACCGCCAAGGTGGACAACGCATCGCCTTTCCGTTAAAAACACGCGTCAATCCCTTGTCCCTGCTCTGACAAAACCTCATCCTCCTACTCAAACATTCGGACTTCGGATTTTCGAGAACGAGGACGAGTAGGAGGACGACCCAGCCACTCCCCATCTCCCCATCTCCCCATCTCCCCATCTCACCATGCGCCCCCTAACCCTAGCTCTCACCCTCCTCACCCTCCCCCTCACCGCCGCCGAGTGGACCATCGAAACCGTCGCCGGCACCGGCAAGCAAGGCTTCAGCGGCGAAGGCGGCCCCGCCCTCAAAGCGGACATCGACAACCCCTTCGGCGTCGTGCGCGGCCCCGATGGCGCGCTTTATTACTGCGAGTACACCGGCCACCGCATCCGCAAGATCACCCCGGACGGCAACATCCACACCATCGCCGGCACCGGCAAAGCCGGCTTCACCGGCGACGGCGGCCCCGCCACCGAAGCCACCTTCAACAAACCGCACGAAATCCGCTTCGACGCCGCCGGTGATCTTTACGCCGTCGATATGGTCAACCACGCCGTACGCAAGATCGACATGAAAACCGGCATCATCACCACCATCGCCGGCACCGGCGAGGCCGGTTACAGCGGCGACGGCGGCCCCGCCACGAAAGCCACCCTGGCCCAGCCCCACAGCATCCAGTTCGGCCCCGATGGCAACCTCTACATCTGCGACATCCGCAACCACGTCATCCGCCTGCTCGACATGAAGACCGGCATCATCACCACCTTTGCCGGCACCGGCACAGCCGGCCCCACGCCCGACGGCTCCCCCATCGCGGGCACCCCGCTCAAAGGCCCCCGCTCGCTCGACTTCGACAAGGACGGCAACCTCTGGCTTGCCACCCGCGAAGGCAATCAAGTCTTCAAACTCGACCTCAAAGCCGGCCTCATCCACCACATCGCCGGCACCGGCGCCAAAGGCTTCACCGGCCATGGCGGCCCCGCCAAGGAAGCCACCCTCAGCGGCCCCAAAGGCATCACCATCGACCACGACGGCAACGTCTGGCTCGCCGACACCGAAAGCCACAGCGTCCGCATGATCGACACAAAAAAAGGCACACTCGAACTCATCGCCGGCACCGGCAAAAAAGGCGACGGCCCCGACGGCGATCCCCTGCAATGCGAAATGGCCCGCCTCCACGGCATCTACACCGACGCCAACGGCGACATCTACATCGGCGACAGCGAAGCCCACAAAGTCCGCGTGCTGCGGCGCAAGTGATCCGCGCTTCATCTCAATGGATGTGTTTGCGATGCGCGGAACCCCGGAGGGGTTCGCCGTGAATAGCCGGGGGTTGAGGAACGAAACCCCCGGTCAAGGATCGTACATTATGAGCGTTGTCAATCAACCCCGTAGGGGTTGGCCAATGCGTAGAAGATGCCGCCCACAGCATTGGGCAACCCCTACGGGGTTGATCGTCAGAAACGGACTTCTTGCTTCCGTACCGGGGGTCGTTCGACCCCCGGCTATTCATGGCGAACCCCTCCGGGGTTCTTGTCAGTCCGCCCCGTCCTCCACTGCGTATTTGATTTGTCTGCCAGATAGACTCTCCAAGGCTCATCCCAAAAATATCAGTGCCCATCAGTGACCATTAGTGTTCCCCCCATGCCCTCCCCAGCCTTCAACCCCATCACCGCCCGCATCGCCATCGTCGGCGCCGGAGCCGTCGGTTGTTATTACGGCGGACGCCTCGCGCACAACGGCCACGACGTGCATTTCCTCATGCGCGGCGATTACGAGCACGTCCGCGCGCACGGCCTGCGCGTGCAAAGCATCGCCGGCGACTTCCACCTGTCCGCCCCGCAAGTTCACGCCAGCACCACCGCCATCGGCCCCTGCGACCTCGTCATCATCGCGCTCAAAAACACCTACAACCACGTCCTGCGCGATCTTTTGCCGCCCCTGCTGAAGCCCGGCACCCTGCTGCTCACGTTGCAAAACGGACTCGGCAACGAAGAGTTTCTCGCCGCGACCTTCCCGGAGCACGACGTTCTCGGCGGCCTCTGCTTCGTCGGCATCAATCGCACCGCCCCCGGCGTCATCCATCACATCGCCCAGGGCCGCATCACACTGGGCGAGCACACCCGCCCCGCCCTGCCCCGCACCCACGCCCTCGCCGCCGCCTTCAACGCCGCCGGCATTCCTTGCGAAGCCGATGACAGCCTCGCCCGCGCCCGCTGGATGAAGCTCGTCTGGAACATCCCCTTCAACGGACTCGCCATCGCCGCCGGCGGCCTCGACACCGCCGCCATCCTCGCCAACGAAGACCTCGCCGCCCTGGTGCGCGACCTCATGCACGAAGTCATCACCACCGCCAACCACCTCGGCCACGCCATCCCGCTCGCGCTCGCCGACGACATGATCGCCCGCACCCGCACCCTGACGCACTACAAACCCTCCAGCCTGATCGACTTCGAAGCCGGGCGCGAAGTCGAACTCGAAGCCATCTGGGGAGAACCCGCCCGCCAAGCCCGCGCCGCCGGCCACCCCATGCCACGCGTCGAAATGCTGCACCAGCTCATCGCCGCCGCTGTTGCGAAACAACGCGGGGGCTGATTGGTAAATAGAACCTCCCAAAATGGATCACCTCGAAACAAGGCAACCCTCCGAACCTCAAGAGGCAGCTCAGCAAGTCGCTCGCATGATCGAAGCCGCCTTTGCCGGTGTGACTCTTGGCATTGGCGTTGGCCTTCGAGAAGCCCAGGGACTTGACGACTACGCGGATGCGAAGACCCGCGCCGCATACCGGGCAACCGACGAAAAAACCGATTGGCGTCGCATTCCTTGGGAAGAATTGAACGCTTGCTTCAGCAGCCTTAGTTTCTTCGACGCCGAAGGCATGAGATTTCATCTTCCAGCCTATATTCTCGCCGATCTCAGTAGCAATTATCACGCCACCGACTTGGCTCTTTGTCTCGCGCATCTTTCCGAATACGACATCGGGCAACTCGCATTGCTTTCAACCGAACAACGGCGGGCCGTGCGCGCCTATTTGCTTCATGCCGCCAACTACGCAGAGGAAGAATCCGACCGTTTGCAATTTCTTCGCATCATTGAGGACTACTGGACTGAACCGGACCAAAATTAAGTTTTCAGCAGCCGCGAAAATCTCACAGCATCACCCTTGCTGCAGCAGCGCCTTCACCACATGCCCATGCACGTCGGTCAGGCGATACCGCCGCCCCTGGAACTTGTAGGTCAGCCGTTCGTGATCGATGCCGAGCAGATGCAGAATCGTGGCGTGGAAATCGTGGATGTGGACGCCTTCTTTGACCACATTGTAGCCGAACTCGCAAGTCTCGCCATAGACCGATCCCACCTTCACGCCGCCGCCGGCCATCCAGCCGGAGAAGCAGCGCGGATGGTGATCGCGGCCGAAGTTCTCTTTGATCTTGCCCTGGCAGTAATTGGTGCGGCCAAACTCGCCGCCCCACACCACCAGCGTGTCCTCCAGCATCCCGCGTTGTTTGAGATCGCGCACCAGCGCCGCCGCCGGCTGGTCCGTCTCCTGGCAGAGCTTCGGCAGCGCGCCCGGCAGTCCGCCGTGATGATCCCAATCCTGATGATATAGCTGGATGAACGGCACCCCGCGCTCCGCCAGCCGCCGCGCCAGCAGGCAGTTCGCCGCGAACGTCCCCGGCGTTTTCACATCCGGCCCGTAACCGGCCAGGACGTGCTCAGGCTCGTCCGACAGATCGCTCACGTCCGGGATGCTCGACTGCATCCGGAACGCCATCTCGTAATGGTCGATCCGGCTCTCGATCTCCGCGTCCGGCGTGCCTTCGAGCTGATGCAGATGCAGTTCCTTCAAACGATCCAGCAGCAGCCGGCGGCTCGCCGCGCTCACGCCCGCCGGATTCCGCAGATACAACACCGGATCCTCCGACGCGCGGAACATCACGCCCTGATGTTTCGACGGCAAAAACCCGCTGCCCCACAGATGCGCCCCCAGCGGCTGGCCGCCCTTGTCCTTGGTGATCAGCACTACGAACGACGGCAGGTTCGCATTCTCCTGCCCCAGCCCGTAGCTCATCCACGCCCCCATGCTCGGCCTGCCCGCGATCTGCGAGCCGGTCTGGAAAAACGTCACGCCCGGCCCGTGGTTGATCGCCTCCGTGAACATCCCGCGCATCACGCAAAGATCATCCGCGATCGACGCCGTGTGCGGCAGCAGCTCGCTGAACCACGCCCCCGCCTGCCCGTGCTGCGCAAACTTGAAAGGCGACCCCACCAGCGGCAGCGACGCCTGATTGCCCGACATCCCCGTCAGCCGCTGCCCGCCGCGCACTGAGTCCGGCAGTTCCTCGCCGTGACGCCGGTTCAGCAGCGGCTTGTAATCGAACAAATCCAGATGCGACGGCCCGCCGGACATGAACAGGTAAATCACCCGCTTCGCCCGCGGCGC
>CAZNKC010000230.1:0-8797 GCA_964573315.1 uncultured Verrucomicrobiaceae bacterium
GCGGAGCGGATGCGGACGGGCACGGCGCGGAAGACCTCGCCGCGGCGCACGCCGGGGAGCAGCCGGACTTCGGTGGCGGCGTCGGGCGCGGCGGGCTCCAGCAGGCTGATGGTGTAGTCCTGGCGCTGGGCGATCTGAAACTGGCGATCCATGATTTCATCCACGATGTCCTCGGAGAAAGTGCCGAGAATGAGCACGGCCAAGGCCAAGGCGATGCCGATGACACCGAACGCGGTGCGCAGGGGGCGTTTGGCGAGGTTGCGCAGCGTCATGCGCCCGCCTTGGCTAAGGGCGCGGAGAACAGGGAAACGCTCGATCAGCGCGGCGCGGAAATTCGGCGGCGCTTCCGGACGCATGGCCTCCGCGGGCGGAAGCTTGGCGGCTTGGCGCACGGCGGACCAGACGCCGAGACTGGTGGCGGCGAGGCTGATGGCGGCGGCGGAAAGCACGACGGGCGGATCGAAACGGTAGAGGATGTCCGGGAAATGAAAAAACCGCGCATACAGCACGGTCATGCCTTTGCCCAGCCACGCGCCAAGCGCGCAACCGAGCGCGACTCCGAGCAGGCTGATGGCTCCGGCGAGCTTGGCGTAATGCCAGCCGATCTCGCGACCGCTGTAACCGAAGGCGCGGATGGCGGCGATTTGTTCGCGCTGTGTGCTGATGACGCGGGCGAGCACGACATTGAGCAAGAAGGCGGCGACGAGAAGAAAAATGCCGGGGATGATGGTGGCCATGCCGCGCAGTTGGTTCAATTCGTCGCTGACCATGCGGTAGGAAAGCTGGTCATCGCGGCCATGCGAGCCGATGCCGCCCCAGGGCGCGAGCAGGAGGTCGAGCCGGGCCAGTACTTCCGGCTCCGACGCGCCGCGCATGAGGGTGAGGGAAACGTCATTGAAAGCGCCGTCCATGCCGCTCATTTGGGCGAGTTCCGCGTGGCGCATCCAGAACACGCCGAAGCGTTTGGGATCGGGCAGCAACTCGCCGGGGCGGATTTCATAAATGAACTCGGGCGAGAGCGCGGCGCCGGCGATGCGGAGAGCGCGGCGGCGGCCGTTGATGACGGCATGGAAGACGTCGCCGGGCTGGAGTTCGTGGGCGGCGGCAAAGGACTCACTGACGAGCACCTCGGCCTCGCGCGCGGGGTCCGGCCAACGGCCGCGGCGGAGATAAACTTGATTGAGACCGGTGTCCGGCTGATCCGGCACGGAGAGGAAAAGGCCGGAGACCGGCTCGCTCATGTGCGGCACGTCGAGCGTGGCCTGCATGAGCACGCGGGTCTGGACGCGGGCCACGCCGGGGATCTCGGCAAGGCGCGCCGCCAGGGTGTCCGGGGCGCGTTTGAGGCGGGCAAAGACTTGGGCGAACTGCTGGTGGCTGTAGTAGCTGTCGCGGCTCTGCTGGAGGGAGGCCAGCGTGGTGAGCGCCATGACGTAGGCGGCGATGCCGCAGGCGATGACCAGCGCGATGGCGACGGCCTGGCCTTTCATGGCGAGAAGGTCGCGTGTGAGCTTGCGGTCCAGGGCCTTCATGGTGGGATGATAGTTGAGAGTTGATGGTTGATAGCATGAAAGCTGCTGTCGCAGCTCTTTATTTGGCGGGTGGATGAGCGGAAATTTCTTGGCTATCAACTATCAACTCTCAACCATCAACTCACCAAACGAGGTCAGCGGCGGCGAGGCGGGTTTCATTTTTCACCTCGGAGACGATGGTCCCGTCCCGCATGGAGATGACGCGGTCCGCCATGCCGGCGATGACGGCGTTGTGGGTGATGACGACGGTGGTGGTGCCGAGTTCGTGGTTGACGCGCTGGATGACATCGAGCACGAGCGCGCCGGTCTCGACGTCGAGAGCGCCGGTGGGTTCGTCGCAAAGCAGCACGTCCGGGCGTTTGGCGATGGAGCGGGCGATGGCCACGCGCTGCTGCTCGCCGCCGGAAAGCTCGGAGGGAAAGTGATCCATGCGGGCCTTGAGGCCAACGCGCTCGAGCGCCTCCTCCGGCGGCATGGGGTTTGCCGCGATCTCGGTGACGAGGGCGACGTTTTCCCGCGCGGTGAGGCTGGGCACGAGGTTGTAAAACTGAAAGACGAACCCGACATGATCCCGCCGGTAACGGGTGAGCGCGGCGTCATCCGAGGCGGTGAGGTCTTTGTGCCGGTAATGGACGGAGCCGGACGTGGGCACGTCCAGCCCGCCGAGGATGTTCAGTAAGGTGGACTTGCCGCTGCCGGACGGACCGAGGAGGACGATGAACTCACGTGGAAAAAGCTCCAGGGACACCTCCCGCAAGGCGCGCACGCTGACAGCGCCCATGATGTAGGTCTTGCTGACATTGCGCGCGGTGAAGACGGCTTCCGGCGCGGGGGGAGTGGAGTGCGGCATGAGGACGGGGCGGGGCCGGTATCCAGTGTGGATGCGGGGCGGGGGATTGCAAGCGGGGGGAGCGCGGCAGCGTCATGGAGATCGTGCCAAATCCCCCGCCGGCGCACCTTTCACCGGACAGGCTCCGGGCGGGGGCGGTGGGGAGGCGGGGCGTTTTTTCCGCAGCGGGATTTGTCTGTTCACGGCGCGGAAGTTGCGGTAAAGAGGGGAGTCCGTGAATGCCGGACGCAAATGCGATGAATCTCTCCTTCTCTCTATTGAGGCGCGGGCTGCGCGGCGGCTTGACGGCGGCGGCAACGATATGGCTGCTGGCGGGAGCCTATCCGGCGGGGGCGGTGCTGCCGGAAATCAAGCGGCTGGCATCGAAGTCGGCGCCCGGTTTCACCTTTCTGGGCGGCGAATACCGGCTGGCGATGGGGGCGGGCATCGTGGCGGCGGGGGCGCCGAACCTGATGAACCCGAAGACGGGAGTGATCACCGGCGGAGTGCTGCTGTGGGACGCGCGCACGGGCAAAGAGCTGCCAACGCTGTTCCCGCCTCCGGGGTCGGCGGCGGCGAACGTCTCTTTCGGGTGGTCGGTGGCGATGAGCGGGAGCACGCTGGTGATCGGGGCGCCCTACCTGGACTCGGCGTCGGGGGCGGTGAGCGACGTGGGCGGGGCCTTTGTCTATGACGTGAAGGCGCGGCGCTTCCTGACGGCGCAGCCGCTGCGCGCCCCCTGGGCGGAGGCCTCTGATCACTTTGGCGAGAGGGTGGCGGTGGATGGGGACCTGGTGGCGCTGGGTTCGCTGGAGGCGAACGGCCAGGGCGCCAACGCGGCAGTGGATGCAGGCGCTGTGCTGGCGGTGAACTTCCGCACCGGGGACTACTCCCGCATCACCCCGGACGCGGTGGGCCTGCCGGGGGCGACGCTGGGGAATGCAACGGATTCTTTCAGCTGGGGTCTGGCGCTGCGCGGACGGGTGCTGGCGGTGGGGGCGCCGGGCGCGGAGGTGTCAGCGGTGCCGGTGGCAGGGCGGATCTATGTGATCAGCGTGAACCTGGGGCCGGCGGCGGGGCCGGGCGGCGCTTCGGCCTTGCTGACGGAGGTGACGGAGTCGGCGCCGCAAGCCTTTGTGAACTACGGGCAGAAGCTGGCTCTGGGCAGCCGCTTCCTGGTGACGGGGTCGCCCAATCAGAACAGCGGGGCCGGGCAGGTGCGGGTGTTTGACGCGCGGGGACTGCCGGCGCTGCCGGAGGTGGCGACTTACACCGGGGGCGTGCCCGGAGACAATTACGGGCTGGCGGTGGCGACGGAGGGGAACCGGGTCTTCCTCACCTACGACGGGCGCTATGTGGCGGGGCTGACGATCGACTCGCCCTTCACGCGCCAGCAGGTGTTCTTCACCTGGGACACGGAGAGCCAGGGCTACGGCCAAGCGCTGACGTTGGCGGACGAACGCTTGGCGGTGGGGCAGCCGTCCTTCGACGGGCCGGCGCAGGACTCGGGCGCGGTGGTGCTGCACCCGACGACGACACTGCACGGGCCGGACTTTTTTCTCGGGCCGCTGACGGGAGACTCGGCGCCCTCGATGCCGGGGGACGCGCGCCTGACGAAGTTCCAGGAGGTGGTGCTGACCCTGCGGCCACCCACGGCTTACCCGGCGGGCAACCCGCTCTGCGTCGGGAGCCTCAGCGGGGGCGTGCCGGGGGTGAAGTCGCCCCTGGGAGTCTTTGAGCATGATTCGAGCCTGACGATCAGCCGGGCGCTGAGCCAAAGCACGACGGATCTGCCGCGGCTGAGCCGCCCCATCGCGAATCACCCCGATGCGACTTGGTTCCGGGCGGGGCCGAAGGGCAAGGGACCGCCGAACCTGATGTGGGTCAACGGGTCGAACCCTCCAGAGCCGGTGCTGCACGGGGGGGACGGGGTGCTCTTCGGAGTGAACCTGCCGGTCGCCTCCGTGGGGGAACTGAGAGTGGACAATATAGACGCGGGCAGAGGCTTGGCGCCGGCGCGGCTGAAGCAGGGCGGCGGGCCGGTGGACGCGGGCAATGACTCGGCGCTGCTGGATGTCGCCGCCAGCAATACGCTCAACAGTAACTTCTTTCTGCGGGAGGGGGACGATTTGGGCGTGGGGGTGCTGGGGGGGGAGGTGGCGCCGCGGGGGGCCTTCACGTCGTTCACCCTTTCCTTCATGACGGGCCTGACAGGCACGGGCGTGACACCGGACACCAACCAGCTCGTGTTGGCGGGCTCTCTCACCGCACTCAAGGGGGACACGGCGCCGGGCGTGCTCGACAAGCAGGGCAATGCGGTGGCGGTGGCGGCGTTTCAGCAGTTCACCGGGGAGACGCACGGCCCGTCAGTCAGCGGCTTGATCCGGGCGGTGGTGCGGGGGGCGGGGGTGACAGCGGCGGTGAACGAGGGGCTGTGGAGCAATCGCTCCGCGTCGCTGGCGCTGATCCTGCAAAAGGGCCAGCAGGCGCCCCTGCTGGCAGCGGGGGTGAAGATCAAACGGCTGCTCAACTACGCGATGCTCCGCAATGATGACATCCTGGTGCTGGCGCAGGTGGCGGGGCCGGGGGTGAAGGCGGGGAACGATGGGGTGCTCTACCGGTCAGAGCTGTCGGGCCCGGAGCCGGGGGTGTTCGAGATCCTGGCGCGGGAGGGAGACCGCCTGCAAGGCCTGGGCGGGGCCAAGATCGCGACGATCCTGCGGCTGGAGGCGACGACAGGCCCCATGAACTCAGACCGCAGCCGCTACGGGGTGCTGTGCAGCCTGGTCAGCGAGCCGGGCCGGGTGACGCCAAAGAACAACTTGGTCTGGGCCGTCGGCGCACCGGACCTGGGAGATCCGGACCACTCCGCAGTGCGGCTGCCGCTGCCGAAGCTGCGCAAGGGGGAGTTTTGCGAGGTCTTCGGCCCCGGTTATGACCGGGTGACGAGCTTTTCCTTCCCGGCGATGACGCGGGACGCGACCGGGGTGCTGCACACGGGCATGGCGCAGGTGATCGACTACCGCCACGGGGGTTCGACGGGGGTGGTGACTTTCCCAAACAAGCGGCAGTCGGCGGTGCTGATCTGGTGAGCGGGGCAGCGTTTTGGAGTGCGCCGGTTTCCGGCGCTTTGGATCGGGCACGGTGAGAACGAGCATGCGTTCTTTCCGCTGTCAACGCCGCTTGGCCGCTCGCATTCAAAGCGACGCCGAACGGCCGCACTCCCAAAGCACCGGCCCGGTCCTACGTTGTTTGCGCGGTGGCGGGCTCGAGGAGGCCGAGGGCTTCGCTCAGCAGGTCTTTTTGCCAATTCATGAGCTGGCCGTTGGCGGTCTTGGCGGCCACCACTTGCTCCAAGGTCCCGCGGGAGCCGAGCAACGAGGACTCCACTTCGAGTCCGCCGGCCACGCGGTCGCGCATCCCGCAGAGCTTGTCCACCAGGGCGCGCTCCTCTTCGCTGAAGTGGCTCTTGGGCCGTTTCAGGCGCTTCGGACAATCCGTCGTGGGCAGCGCGCGCGCTTCCCGGATCACTTCGCTGAAGGCTTTTTTCCAGCGCGGTCTCCAGCCGGCGGGCGGCGCCACTTCCTCGCCTTTTTCAAACTGCTCGGCGTAGGCCAGCATTTGTTTGTTGGACATGATGCGGAAGCACGGCAGGTCGCGCTCCTCGGCGATGCTTTCCCGCCATATCCAGGCTTCCCGCAGAAAGGCCAAACCGCGCGGCTGCAAACGGCCCGAGCCTTGCACCCGCCAGGGGTCTTCCTTGGGGAGTTGCAACCGTTCCGCCACGTCAGTTTGCAGGTCGGCGCAGCTTTCGATGAACCAGTCTTCCCGGCCCTTGGCTCGCAGCTCCGCCAGCAGCCGGTCGGCGATGGTCAGCAGGTAACGCACGTCGTCCACGGCGTAGCGCAGCATGACCTCCGGCAGCGGCCGCCGGCTCCAGTCCGCCTTTTGCGAGGCCTTGGACAGCTCGACGCCGGTCACTTCCTTCACCAACGCCGCCAATCCGAAGTGGCGGTGCCCCACCAGCCGCGCGGCAATTTGAGTGTCTCTCATGCGGCCCGGCGTCCAGCCGTAGGTGCGCTGGAGCATGGTCAGATCATAATCCGCGCCGTGGAACCAGAGCTCGCCCTGATCGAGCAGGCGGAACAACGACGACACATCCGCCACGGCCAGCGGATCGACGAGCGCGAAACGGCCCGCGCAGGCCACTTGCAGCAGGCAGACTTTCTCCCGGTAGTGGTGCAGGCTGTCCGCCTCGGTGTCCAGGCAGCAACGCTTGTCCGGATGGCGCGCCAGTTCGCTCTCCATCTCCCGCGTCCAGGCGTCGAGCGCCTCCTGGCTGTCCAGATAGACAAAGTCCGCATCCGCCGGAGGACCGGCGGTCTCGATGTCGCTCGCTGCGTGCCGGCTCATTTCAGTCCCGTGAGCAGCACCTCGGCGTTGTTGCCGGTGCGATGGAGGTTTTTGATGAGGAGTTCGATGGCCTCGACGGCGGGCACGGCGGCCAGTTGCTTGCGCACCTGGGCCACGCGGCGGAATTCGTCCGGGTGGTAGAGCAAGTCGTCGCGCCGGGTGCCGGACTTCAGCACATGGATGGCCGGGTAGATGCGGCGCTCGGAAATCTCGCGGTCGAGTGTGATCTCGAGGTTGCCGGTGCCTTTGAATTCCTCGAAAATCAATTCGTCCATGCGGCTTTCCGTCTCGATGAGCGCGGTGGCCATGATGGTCAGGCTGCCGCCTTCCTCGACGTTGCGCGCGGCTCCGAAGAATTTTTTCGGCTTGGCCATCGCTTTGGAATCCATGCCGCCGGACATGGTGCGGCCCTTGCCGCCGGTGAGCGCATTGTAGCCGCGGGCGAGGCGGGTCAGGCTGTCGAGCAGGATGACCACGTCCTTGCCGGACTCCACCAAGCGCTTGGCGCGCTCGATCACCAACTCGGCGAGCTGGGTGTGGCGCTTCGGGGTTTCGTCAAAGGTGGAGCTGTAAATCTGTCCGCCGGCGACGGTTTCCTCGAAGTCCGTCACCTCCTCAGGCCGCTCGTCGAGCAGCAGGATGAGCAGCTCGATCTCCTTGTGGTTGGCGATGATGGATTTGGCGATCTCCTTGAGCAGCATGGTCTTGCCGGAGCGCGGGGAGGCGCAGATCAGGCCACGCTGGCCCTTGCCCAGCGGCGCCACCAAGTCCACCACGCGCGCGCTGATCGACGGGTTTTTGGCAGTCTCGAGAATGATGCGTTCTTTGGGGAAGAGCGCGGTCAGCTTGTCGAAGTGCGCGGGGGTTTCCCAATTTTCGATCGGTGTGTCTTCGACGGTCAGGATGCGGTCGATAGCGAGGTACTTGTCGCGGTCGCGTGGCTGCTTGGCCAGACCGGTGATTTTCTGGCCGCTGCGCAATTGAAATTTTCGCACCAGGAACAACGGCACAAAAATATCCTCCGGCAGCGGGCTGGCGCTGAAGCGGGGGTAGCGGATGAGGCCGAAGTTGTCGGAGCCGATCTCCAGCACGCCTTCCACCGTCAACTGAGTGCCGTGCTGGGTCAGCCAGCCGGCTAGATCGTAGATGATTTGGTGCTTGGAACGGCTGGCATTGATGCGCCAGCCGGTTTTGGCCGCCAGTTCATGCAACTCCGCCAAGGAGGCGGTTTGCAGGGCGTCCATCTCTATTTTTTCGGGAAAACCCTCCGGCAGCGGCGGTTTCACAGGTTCGGCGGGTTCCTCCGCAGCGGAGGGCGGCGCGCCGGTTTCAATGGCAGGCGCGAGCGGTAGCGCGGTTGGGGCGATGGCAGGCGGCTCCCCGGCGGCGGTTTCCTGGTCGGGGGAAAGAATGGTGTCGGTCATGGTTCGTCAAGAAAGCGGGTCAAGGCGGCGACTTGGTCCTCCAGAGCGCTCGTGTCACCGTCATTCCAGATGACTTTCGAGGCTTTGGCGGCCTTGTCCAGAACGGGCCACTGCGCGGCCAGCATGGCCTCGCCGCGGGCCTGGTCCAGCCCCCGGTGCTGCATCAGACGCCGGACCTGCTGGTCCGGGCTACTGGCCACCACGATCACATGGTCGGCAGCCACCGTTGCGCCAATCTCATGGTAAAGAGGCACTTCCGCAACAAAAAGATTCACCGATCCGTCTTCCGCAGCCGCAGTGCGTTCTTTTTCCAAAGCGACCAACACGGGCGGATGCAGGATCGCCTCCAAATCCCGGCGCGCCTTCGGGTCCGCAAACACCCGCTCCCCCAGCCATTGTCGGTCAATCCCGCCCGTCTCGCTGTCCCGTGGCATTTCCTCACCAAAACGGGCGAGGATACGCTCCACGATGGCGCTGTCCTCGTAGAGGGCATGAACCGCGGCGTCGCTGGAAAAGCTCCGCAGGCGTGGCCCCAATATCTCAGCCAGCAGCCGCATGACGGTGGATTTGCCGCAGGCGACGCCGCCGGTGATGACCCA
>CAZNKC010000231.1:0-8754 GCA_964573315.1 uncultured Verrucomicrobiaceae bacterium
GCGCCAACCCAGCGTGTTCGCTGCGCTCAATCTTTTCGGCGAGGACGCCGAAAAGTGCACGCGAGACGCGTGCGCTCCATGCGTAAGCCTTGGCGAAACAAGCTGCGCGGCTTGATTTCACCTTGCTTTGTGGCGGTTCCGGCGGCATTTTTCCACGCTTCGCCGTCTAGCGCGGGCATTTGCCGGAATCTCATGCAATTCGTCTTCCCCACCAATTTGGAACTCGGCCAGGAGGCCAGTGATGGCTTCCACCAGGAACTGCTCCGCGGCCTCACTCACAAACTGAACAACCTGCTCGCCGTCATCCAGGGCTTCAGCAGCCTTATCCTGATGAACGACGATCTCGACCCCGGCGTGGCCGAGAACATGCAGCACATCCGCGAGGCCTCCCTCGGCGTCTCCGGCCTCAGCGAGCGCATCCGCGTCGCCGGCGGCTGCGCCAAAGTCACCCCCCAATCCCTCAACCTCTACGACTACCTCGGCATGGTGGAGGCAAACCTTTCCGAACCGTTCGCCAAGGCCGGTGTGTCCTTTGAAATGGACGTGCAGCCCAGTCTGCCGCCCATTCAGGTGGATCCGTCCAAGCTCAAGGAAATCCTCAATGAACTGCTGCGCAACGCCTCCGAAGCCTGCCAGAAAAGCGGCGGGCGCGCCATGCTCAAAGTCTGCGGCCCCGGCGTCATCACCCCGGAAAACGAACGTCGTGTGGACATCCTAGTCAGCAACACCGGCTCGCAAATCCAGCCGGAAAAGCTCGCCGAAGTCTTCCGCCCCTTCAACGGCACCAAAAACAGCCACCATCTCGGCCTCGGTCTCACCATCGCCACCATGCTCTCCCACCAGATGAAGATCCAGCTCGGTGTCGCCTCCGAAAACAACACCACCACCTTCTGGCTGAGCTGCCCCGTGGCCTGACCCTTGCCCGGAGGGCGGGATTGTATTCCCGCCCACTTCTTCGCGGGCCGAGGTGTAGTGAGAGAGGTTCGCCCTCATTACGGCTGCCGTCTCCCCCATCAACGGATAAGAGCTGAGCCACAGCCCGATAAACCAACGGCTCGAAATAGGAACCGCGCTAAACCCAAGAGCGGGGCGGCTGTTGGCTCCAGCGATTTGTTAGGCGGCACTCGCATTAGAAGGCGCTCAGAAACTTACGTATCGCAACACCAAACAACCATGCGGCCACAGCGAACGCGGCGACGATACCGAGCCAATACCGAAACGGTGTTCGGCGTTTCGAAAGGCGCTCAGACCAAGAAATATGAGAATCGGTATAGCGCCCCCTCTTAGCTGCCTGAAATGCACCCAATGCGCACCACAACCCAGCTGCGGCGAAGAAAAAAGCCAACGGAATTTCTATAAACATATGATCTGCCGCCTAACTATTGAATGAGCAACAACCGGCTCAAGTCCCCGCAGGCTTCGCCGCCTCCAAATGCGTGCGCAGGCCTTCGAGCCACTTGGGCGCATCGGCATGACCGGGGAATTCTTTGATGAGCTTGAGCATGTCCGCCAGGGCATTGACGGGTGAGGTGCCGTTTTGGACGAGGTATTCGGCGCGCTCCCAGCGCAGGGCGGGGAGCTCGTTCTGAAGCCAGAGGGCGTACTCGGCCTCGGACCGGGAACCTTTGCGCAGCGTGGCTTCGGCGGTGATGCGCTGGTCCCAGAGGGCGGTGAGTTCGTCGGGCTTGTTTTCCTGGTACCAAGGCAGCAGCGTTAGATTCCACATGCTGCGCACATCGGCGGGATTGGTGGTCCATTTCTCCACCTGAAGGTAGCGATCGAGCTGAAAGGCGGCGACAACGGGGTTGTTCCCGCCGCGCAGGTCGCCGAAGACCTGGTTGAACGCACGGCCCTTGAGTTTGTCCGCGGAGGCGAGCAACTCTTGGATGTAACTCTGAAGCTTGGGAATGAGGACGGCGCGGTCCTTGGTCTCGTTGGCTTCCAGGCTGAGGATGAGGTACTGCAACTGAAGGCGGACGGCGAGGGCGGGGTCGCCGTCGGTTTTGTCGTTGACGGCGCGGCGGTCGCCGCTGCGATCGATGCGCTCCTCCATGCGGCGGGTGGCGTCGCGGTCGAGGTCTTTGCGGCTGACGTTGACGAGCTTTTCGCAGTCGATGTATAAAGACATGGCGGCGTTGTTGCTGGAGACGGCGGAGCGGAGTTTTTGCAGAACTTGGCCGAGGTTGTCGCCGCGCAGCTTGCTGATCTGGCCCTCCATCTCAGTCAGTTGCTTGGTGAGCATGTCGATCTGGTCCGGGGTGAGCGTGACGGCGGCGCGGGTGCCTGATGTGTCCGGTTGCTCGTTTTCTCCGGTCTGGCCGGGTGAGGAGACGGCGGCGAGACCGAGGACGACGGCGAGGAGGCAGGGATGGATTTTCATGGTGGTTCAGGTGAAACGTAATGCGATGGCAGGCTCTTAGTGAAGAACAAAATGCAGGGAGCCAAGGCGGGAGCAGCAGGGTTTGGCGCGAAAACTCACCCTGCAAAGGCGCAAAGACGCCCAAATTTCATTCATTCCTTTGCGTCTTTGCGCCTTTGCGTGCCACTCATCAGCGCCGCAAGCCGGCTGCGTGCCGATCCGCCCGTTTCCGCGCGGTCGGCGGGTGAAGGCACCCGCGCTCCGTTTCACCCCGGAGCGCGGCGTCCGAATTTGCGCTCGAGTTCGGCGTGGGAGAGCTGGATGAGGGTGGGGCGGCCGTGGGGGCAGCAAAAGGGCATCTCGCAGGCGGCGAGGTCGCGCAGGAGGGACTCCAGTTCCGGCAGCGAGAGGCGGTCGTTGGCTTTGACGGCGTGGCGGCAGACGGTGGTGGCGATCATGTCCTCGCCCAGCCGCAGGGAGGAGGCGCCGGCGCTCATGCCACGCAGTTCCTCGATGACCTGATCCAGCCAGCTTTGCGGGTCGTCGGTTTTGAGGAAGGTGGGCAGGGCTTCGATTTTGAAGGTGTTCGGACCGAACGGCTCGGCCTCGATGCCGAGGCGGCGCAGGGCGTCGAGGTTTTTGGAAAGGATGTCGGCATCGCGCGGGTCGAGTTGCAGGATTTGCGGCATCAGCAGGCGCTGCGCGGGCACGCCCTCCTGCTCCATGGCGCGGCGCATGCGCTCGAACATGACGCGCTCGTGCGCGGCGTGCTGGTCCATGAGCACGAGGCCGTCCGGGCTTTCCAGCAGGACGTACAGCCGGTGCAGGACGCCGATGATGCGGAAGGCGGCAAACGGGTCTTCGGCGGAACCGGCGGCGGGCGGCGCGGGGCGCGGTTTTTCGCCGACGGACTCCGGCTGTTGCGGTGTTGGCTCCAGCTTCGGTTCGGAAGCAGGAGAAACCGGGGCTTGGATCACGGGCGCAGGCGGGCGCGGCAAGGCCGGAAAGGACGCCGGGGCCGGAACCGGGATGGGCAGGTGGATTTGCTCGGGCGGCGGGGCGGCGGTGGTTTCGGGGCGCAGTTGCAGCGGCGGAGCGGATGCGGCGGATGGCTCGGCGCGAGCACCGGCGGCGGGGTGCCCCTCCGGGATGGCGCGGGAGGATGCCAGGGCGGCTCCGACAATGGCGGCAACGGCTTCCCGCACACCGATGCCGTCGTGGAAGCGCACTTCTTTTTTGGCTGGATGCACGTTCACATCGAAACCGTGCGGGTCCATTTCCAGAAACAGGAAGGTCACCGGGTACTGGCCCTTCATGAGCGCGGTGTGGTAGCCCTCGCGCAGGCCGTAGGTGATGGAGGGGCTTTCGATGGGGCGGCCATTCAGAAAGGTGAACTGCATCTGGCGGGTGGAGCGGCTGAGGCCGGGTCCGCCGATGTAGCCGCGCGCACGCACGCCGTTTTTCTCCGCGCCGGGCAGTTCGATGAGGCGGGCGGCCAGCTCCGGCCCGACGAGGCCGCGAATGCGCTCCAGCAGATCCCGGGTGGCGGGCAGGTGGAACATCACCTGCCCGTCCCGCACCAGGGTGAAGGCGGCGCCGGGATGGGCGATGGCGTGCAGCCGGAACTGCTGCTCGACGTGGGCGTACTCGGTAGTCTCGGAGCGCAGGAACTTGCGGCGGGCGGGGACGTTGAAAAACAGCGTGCGCACCTCGATGGCGGTGCCGGGCGCGCCGCCGCTGTCCTTGACGTTGACGAGGCGGCCACCGTGGATTTCCACCTCGGTGCCGCCGAGCGCGGCGGCCTGCCGGGTAGCCAGGCGGAAACGGGAGACGCTGGCGATGCTGGGCAGCGCCTCGCCGCGAAAACCGAAGGTGTGGATGGCGGCGAGGTCTTCCTTGGTGCGGATTTTGCTGGTGGCGTGGCGCTCCAGGCAGAGCATGGCGTCCTCGCGGTCCATGCCCGCGCCGTCGTCAATGACCTTGATGAGCGCCGCGCCGCCGCGCTGGACGTGGACCTCGACGTGGCGCGCGCCGGCGTCGAGGCTGTTCTCCACCAGCTCGCGGATGACGGAAGCGGGCCGCTCCACCACCTCGCCCGCCGCCACTTGGCTGGCGAGCGCGTCGGGAAGAATGCGGATGGTGGACATGAGGTGGATGACAGACTTTTGCGGCCTTTAACGTAACCCTTGGGTGGATTCCATGGAAAGTCGCAAAGTTCGATGATTTTCGGTTGAACTTCATGCTGGAGATGGAATGCACATCGTGTACTCTATTTTGTTCCCATGCCTCGCAGATTGTCCTCATGATCCAACTCACCGACAACGCCGTCGAACACCTGCGTGCGCTCCTGGAGGAGCGCGGGGGAGGCGGCGGCGCGGGGCTGCGCCTCCAGGTGGAGCGCGGCGGCTGCGCCGGGATGCAATACACGATGAAGGTGGACAGCGCGCGCGCGGACGACACCATCACACGCCAGGGCGGCGTGGCCGTGCTGGTGGACGCGGAAAGCCTGTCCTACCTGGATGGCAGCGTCATCGACTACGTGGACGACCTCAACGACTCCGGCTTCAAGGTGCAAAATCCGCGGGCGGCGCGCAGTTGCGGCTGCGGCACCTCCTTCGAGCCGACGGCGGCGACGTGACACATTTCTCACAGGAAAAGCTTTCAGGATTCTCTCAATTTTGGTATAATTTCTTCTAAATCTACGACAGCCGGGTTTCGTCCCGGTTTTGCTCACTCTTTCCCGATCCATGCGACATCTGTTTTTGAGCGATGGAAATGAAATCCGTTCCTACGGCGGGGGTGCTCTCGCCAAAAAAAAGGAAAGCACCAGCCTGTTCTGGTGGACCATCGTCATCACCCTGATGATGGGGCTGGCGACCTTCTGCTGGTTCTTCAGCATCATGGTTTTTCAACACCCTGAAAAACCTCTGAACTACAAGGTGCTGGCGAAGCTGGACCGGCTGCCGGTGATCCGCAAATTCTCCGTGTACTCGGTGCCGGACGGCTCGGCAAAATCGGCGCGCGAACTGCTGGCGGCCTACTATTCCTACACGCCGGAGCAGCTTCATGTCACCAACAACATCCTCAAGCGCGCCTACATCCGCAATTACGACAGGCAAGACCCGCCCGTGTACCTCACCGGCCAGTTCGAGGTGCTGGAGGCGCGCCCGCTGACGGACACGGACGTGATGCCGTCCGGCTGGGTGGTGCGCTGCCGCGCGGCGGACCTGGAGGACGTGGACGTGGAGATTCTGATGCCCGGACTGGACGCCGCCGCTCCGCCTTACGAGGAGGGAGAACAGATCACCCTGGACAAACGAGCCACCTTCGCCGCGCTGGTGCATGTGCAGCGTCTGGACGAAGACAGGATTTGCGCCACGGCGGTGCCCCTGGTCTATGCCGGCTTCAAAACCGGGACCGGCGATGCCCTCGGCATGAACCCGCCGCGCGAGATGAACCTGGAAGCCCCCTGGCCGGTGTCCACCGACCCCGGCGTGACGGCGAAGGTGGTGTCTTTGGACGCCGGGTCTTAATCAGGGCGAGGCAGCGCCAGCCGCCGCCGTAAGGCGGACGTGTCGTCCGCCTCGTCAAGCGGGCTTGCAGCCCGCTGCCCTGCCACGAATTTGACTTCGGCCCCTGCCGCTGGCTTTTTCCGTTGAAAAGGCGGGCTGGGAAGCCCGCCAGACAGGGCGGACGACACGTCCGCCTTACCCGCCTCCGCCTGTCTTGTTCTGTTTCACTCCTTCTCCGCCAGATAACGGTGGTTTTGCTTCACCAAAGGCGTGGGGAAAAGAACCGACACGGCGATGGTCACAAAGGTGCCGAGCGTGATGCGCCAGGGGAAGGAAATGACAAACGGCTGCTCGATGCCGAGCCGTCCCTGGATGCCGAGCACATTGCTCAGGAACAGCACGGCGAGGATGCCGCAGATCATGGCGATGACGTTCCCGGCGTCGCTGCCGCGGGTGCGGGTAAGCACGGCGACGAGGAAGACGCCGAGCAGCGAGCCGAAGGTGAAGCCGAGGATGCCTAGCACCAGCGGCAGGATTTCCACCTTGGGGTTGTGCGCCATGAACCAAGCGGTGGCGATGCCGACGACAATAATGAGCGCGGCGAAAAAGACGGTGCTCCAGCGCAGCACCGCGACTTGGCGCCGCTGGCTGGCGTCGGGGCCGAGTCGCGGCAGGATGAAGTCGCGGGAGAGGCTGGTGGCCAGGGCGTTCAGCGCAGTGCTGAGGGAGCCCATGGCGGTGGCGAGGATGCCGGCGGTGACGAGGCCCCTCATGCCGGCGGGCATTTCGTTCATGATGAAGAAGGGAAAGACCTCGCGGCTTTCGGCGGGCAGATTGATCTGGGGATTGGCCTGATAGTAGGCGTTCAGCAGCACGCCGATGAAGATGAAGGCGCAGACGATGGGCAGATCGACGATGCCGGAGAGGATGGTGGCAAAGGCGCTCTGGCGGCGGTTCTTGGCGGTGAGCATGCGCTGCACGGTGTCCTGATCGATGCCGTGCGTGCTCATGGTGACAAAGGTGCTGCCGATGATGGCCGCCCAGATGGTGTACTCGCTGGTGAGCACGTTTTTGATCCAGGCCCAGGCGCCGGCCTCCTCGGGTTTGGCGAAGTCGAAAAACACCGGGCTTTTGATGACATCGCTCACGGCGTCCCAGCCGCCGGGGATTTTCAGAAACAGATAGGGAATGGTGAAGCCGAGCGAGGCGACGAGCACGCCGACCTGGATGAAGTCCGTCCAGATGACGGCGCGGATGCCGCCGACCGAGGTGTAGAGAGCCGTCAACAAAGTCACCACCACCACCGCGCCCGCATAGAGCCAGAATTTCGTGTCCGCGCTCACCGCGCCGCCCTGCCACATGGCCACGGCGATCACCAGGATGATGGCGGAGACATAGAGCCGGGTGCCCATCGCCAGCACCCGCGTGACCATGAAGGTGATGGAGGCAAACTTCCGCGTGACCGGCCCGAAACGGGTCTCCAGGAATTCGTAAAGCGAGATGACTCCGTGTTTGTAAAAAACCGGGATGAACAGGAAGCTGACGATGATGCGCGCCAGCACGGTGCCGATGGCGAATTGGGCGTAGCTCCAGTTTTGCCGGCTGAACCCGGCCTCCGGCGCGCCCAGGAAGGTGGCGGCGCTGATCTCGGCGGCGAGGATGGAGGCGAGCACGGCCCACCAGGCGATCTGGCGGTCGCCCAAGGTGAAGCCCTCGACACTGCCGCTCTTGCGGCCTTGGGAAAGCCCGATGGTGAGAATGAGAGCGAAGTAGGCGAGGAGGACGACCCCGTCGAAAAGGTAAGCCATATCGCGCAGTATGAAATGCGATGCGCGCGAACGCCAGCGGGGATTTGCGTTGCCGCAAGCCCGCCCCGGAGTATGGAAAACGGCATGTGGACTCCCCTCAAGACCTACACGGACATCAAACTGGAAAAGACGGCCGACGGCATCGCCAAGATCACCATCAACCGCCCGGAAGTGCGCAACGCCTTCCGCCCGCTGACGGTGAAGGAGCTGCTGGACGCGCTGGAGGTGGCGCATGAGGACCGCGACGTGGGCGTGATCATTTTGACCGGCGAGGGGCCGCTGGCCTTCTGCTCCGGCGGCGATCAAAAAGTGCGCGGAGATGCCGGCTACATCGGCGAGGACGGCGTGCCGCGGCTGAACATCCTGGACGTGCAGAAAAAAATCCGCGGCCTGCCGAAGCCGGTGGTGGCGATGGTGGCCGGCTACGCCATCGGCGGCGGCCATGTGCTGCATGTGGTGTGCGACCTCACCATCGCAGCGGAAAACGCGCGCTTCGGCCAGACCGGGCCGCGGGTGGGCAGCTTCGACGGCGGCCTCGGCGCGAGCTATCTGGCGCGCATCGTGGGGCAGAAAAAGGCGCGGGAAATCTGGTATCTGTGCCGCCAATACGACGCGCAACAAGCCCTGGAAATGGGCCTCGTGAACGCCGTGGTGCCGCTGGAACAACTGGAGGAGGAAACCCTGAAATGGTGCCGGGAAATGCTGGAGCACTCGCCGCTGGCGCTGCGCTGCCTGAAGGCGGCGCTGAACGCGGATTGCGACGGACAAATAGGCCTGCTCGACCTGGCCGGAAACGCCACCCTGCTCTACTACATGAGCGAGGAGGCGAAGGAAGGGAAACAGGCGTTCGTGGAAAAGCGGAAACCGGATTTTTCCAAATTCCCGCGCCTGCCCTGAGCGCAAGGAGAGGCGCTTTGCAAGCGCCTCTCCTTGGTGTGCTCCTTGAGGCTTGAATCGGTTCCGCTACTAGACCTCTTTTCATAATAGATGTTGAGCGAAGGCATGAACCCGGAGAGAACGGAGAAGCGAACAGGATGCCGGAGGCATCGCAGCCATTAGCCGGTGGTGGAGCGAG
>CAZNKC010000232.1:0-8718 GCA_964573315.1 uncultured Verrucomicrobiaceae bacterium
CCATCCACATGGAAGGCCGCGAGACCTTCAAGCACGCCGTCACCCGCATGTGCCAGGCCAGCGAGCAGGCATTGGAAATGGCCGGATTGACCAAGGAAGACATCTCCCTCGTCATCCCGCATCAGGCGAATGCCCGCATCATCAGCGTCATCGCCGACCGCCTCGGCCTGCCGCCGGAGAAAACCTTCATCAACCTCGACAAATACGGCAACACCTCCGCCGCCACCATCCCCGTCGCCCTCGACGAAGCAAATCGCCAGGGCCGCCTCCAGCGCGGCGACGTGGTGCTGCTGGTAGCCTTCGGCGGCGGCTTCACCTGGGCCAGCTCCGTGCTGAGGTGGTAATCCTAAAAGCGGGGTTGATGGTTGAAAGTTGATGGTTGATAGACTGAAAATAAGCAACTTGGGTCGCGTTAGTGACTCACTCTCCGGGTAAGTGGTGCTTTCGGCGTAGGCCGCTGGTTTTGGACTATCAACACTCAACTACCAACCATCAACTCGGTTTTTAGGGTAATCCAAATCGTCCTCGTCCTCGTCCTCGTCCTCGGATCGCCTCGTCCCCACCACGCCTTGGGGAGCCTCATTTGTAAATGTCGCCTCGCGGCCCGATGGCGAGGATGACGATGGTGCCGTCCGCTTTGTCCCAGTAGTAAATGATCCGCAAGTCGCCGTGGCGCAGGCGGTGACAGCCCTCGTAATCGCCTTCCATAGGCTTCACGTTGGCGGCCTCGTCTGGATTGGCGGCCAGAGCTTCGGCTTGGCAATGAGCTGCGCATTGATGCGCTCATCCATGCGCTTCAAATACTTCGCCGCTTTCTTGCTGAGAACAATCCGGGCCATCACTTGAGGTCGGCGAGCGGAACGAATGCGGCGCGGTCACCGTTGCGCCAGTCGTTCAATGCCTCGCGCACATCTGCGGCCTCATCCCGCTCCAAGTCCCAGCCCATGCGTTCGGCGAGAGCTTGATAGTCATCCCAGGCGATGATGACTTCGAGCGGCTTGCCTTCTTCGTCGGTGACGATCTTTTTCGCGATGGCGTTCATTGGGCGACTGTAAAGCCTTGCCCCTCCATGAGCAACAACGGTTCTGCCTCTTATGATTAGCCGGTCGGTAGCGGGCTGTAGGCGGCAAGCAGTCCAACTCGCTGACTACAGATTGCCACTCATCGTCTGTATAATGGTCTTTTTTCAATGCAAAACAAATCATAAATTCATCTTATTTCATTTAATTTCAATTAAATACAGTTCTTGATTTCAATTTATTTTCGCTGCATAATTAGCGGCAAATGGCCCGCCCGCCGAAAATCACCGCCCGCGATCTCTCCATTCGCCTGATGGCGAATGGCCCCTCGTCGGCTGCGGACTTGGCCGCCTCCCTGCGGGTGGACCGTTCCACGATCACCCGCACCCTCGGCGATCTCGGCCCCCACTTGGTCAGCCTGGGCGCCACCCGGCGGGCTCGTTACGCGCTGCGCCGGAACATCCGGGACCTCAATTCCACCTGGCCGGTGTATCGCATCGACGCCGCCGGACAGGCGCGACACTGGGGCACCCTCGAAATCCTCCACCGCGCTTGGCGGATGACTTGGCCCGGCCAGCCTCCCGCCTGGGCGGATCGTTTCTCCGACCCGGAAGGCATCTGGGAAGGTTTCCCCTTTTTCCTCGGCGACATCCGCCCGCAGGGCTTCCTAGGCCGCGCCGTGGCCCGGCAACTCGCCCGCAGCCACCTGCTGCCGGAAGATCCCCGGCATTGGGGCGATGACGAAACCCTCATCTTTCTCGCCACCGCCGAGCCGGACCTGCCCGGCGATCTGGTCGTCGGCGACGATTGCCTGCGCCGGGCGCTGTCCCTGCAACTCACACCCGCACCGGAAACCCTCCTCACACCGGATCAGGCTCCCGCCCGCTACCCGGAACTCGCCACCCGCGCGGCGAACGATCCCCCACCCGGCTCCTCGGCGGGCGGCGAACAACCGAAGTTCCCCGCCATCCTCGAAACACCGGAACGCCGCCACGTCCTGGTCAAGTTCTCCCCGCCGATGGATCAACAAACCGGCCGCCGCTGGGCCGATCTGCTGGCAATGGAATGCCACGCCCTCGCCATCCTCGCGGAAGCCGGACTCACCGCACCCGGTCATCGCCTGCTCGACGCCGGCGGCCGCCGCTTTCTCGAAGCCCCCCGCTTCGACCGCACCCCGCAAGGCGGCAGGCGCGGCATCGTCTCGCTGGAAGCCCTGCACGGCTCCGCCATCGGCGGACCTCCCCGCGACTGGACAGACCGCCTGCTCGATCTGGAGCGCGCCGGCCTCGTGGACGCCGCCGCGGTGCAAACCGCGCGATGCCTGCAAGCCTTCGGCGAGTTGATCGGCAACACCGACATGCACGCCGGCAATCTCTCCTTCCACCTCACCGACGCGCTGCCCTTCGAACTCGCGCCCGCCTACGACATGCTGCCGATGCTCTGGGCGCCCGGCCCCCAAGGCGAACTGATGGAACGCGCCTTCGCCCCGCAACCACCCGTCCCCGCCGCCGCTGAAGCTTGGCGGCAAATGCTGGAACCCGCCCGCGAATTCTGGAACCGCGTCGCCGCGGACGAACGCATCTCGCGCGAATCCACCGCCGCCGCGCGAACGGCGGGCGCAACACTGGCACGGCTGGCCGGAAGATATTGAGTTTTCTTCCCTTGTCGCCAAGCGGTTCCCTGCGAACGGCTAATCCTAAAAACCGAGTTGATGGTTGGTAGTTGAGTGTTGATAGTCCAAAACCAGCGGCCTACGCCGAAAGCACCACTTGCCCGGAGAGTGAGTCACTAACGCGGCACAAGCCGCTCATTTTCAGTCTATCAACCATCAACTTTCAACCATCAACCCCGCTTTTAGGCTAATCGCTTTTGCCAGCCACGTAGAGTGAGGCGATGCCGAAGGTGAGCGGCTGGGTGGCGCAGGTGGCGAAGCCGTTGGCCGTGACCAGGGCTTCCATCTCGCGACCCGAGGGGAAGCGTTCGATGGAGCTGCAGAGATAGTCGTAGGCTTCGCGGCGTCCGGTGATCCAGCCGGCCATGCGCGGCATGATTTGCTTCAGGTAAAAGAGATACAATTGGCGCAGTCCGGGCGCGCGCGGGATGGAAAAATCCAGGATGTAGAGGCGGCCGCCCGGCCTCAGCACGCGCGCCATCTCCCGCAGCGCGCCGGGCCAGGAGGCCATGTTGCGCAGGCCGAAGGCCACGGTGACGGCGTCGAAACCGGCGTCTTGAAAGGGCAGAGCGAGGCCGTCGGCGGCCACCACGCTGGGCGGGGATGTGCGCAGCCGTGCTTGGCGCAGCATGGGTACGGAAAAATCCGCGCCCAAGGCGCGGACGTCCGGGCAGGCGCGCGTCACCGCCTCCAGCAGGTCGCCGCTGCCGGTGGCGAGGTCGAGGAGTTCGCCCGGCGGATGAAGCGCGATGCGGCGCGCGGTGGCGCGCCGCCACCAGATGTCGATGCCGAGGCTGAGCACATGATTGGCCAGGACATAATGCGGGGCGATGCCGGCGAAGGCCTCTTTCACGTATCCGGCGTCCTGCATGAGTGGGTGGTGTGTCAAAAAAGAAACACCGCCCGGGTAGGCGGTGTGTCGATGGTGCTCGCGAGAGGACTCGAACCTCCACGATGTTACTCACTAGAACCTGAATCTAGCGCGTCTACCAATTCCGCCACGCGAGCACTTTCGAATGAACGGGTTGCTAGTTTTGCCCGGAACCGGAGGGTTCTCAACTGGAAAAGCGGACTTTTTTCGGGGAGAGCCAGAGCTTACGCATCAAAAACGCCCTGCGGGGTCACTCAATAGATCTCACGCAAAGGCGCAAAGAAACTGAATTTTTTTGCGTCTTTGCGCCTTTGCGTGCCCATCCATCAACGCTACAAGCTGGTCGTTTGCCTACTTCCCGGCCTGATTTTATCAATTCCATGATTGTTCTTTTGCTTCATGCGCAAGCCCTGTGGGGGGCGCGTGCTCCGCAAAGGGGTTGACGCGGCGGGGCTTTCGCCGCTTGATGCGGGATGCGTTTTTTGGCTCCGGGGATGCTGCATCTGGCCTGGCTGCTGGTGATCCCGGTGGCCTTGTACCTGTATCGTCGCCAGGCGCGGCGGCTGCCGGTGAGCACGTTGCTGTTTTTCCGGCTGCTGGCGCGGGAGCATCAGGAGGCGGCGTGGCTGCGGAAGCTCAAGCGGTGGCTGTCGCTGCTGCTGGCCTTGCTGATGCTGCTGGCCTTGATCCTGGCGCTGGGACGGCCGGTGTGGAGCGGCGGGGAGGAGACCGGGGCGCTGGTGCTGGTGGTGGATCGCTCGGCATCCATGGCGGCGAAGGACGGGCACGGGGTGTCGCGGCTGGACGAGGCAAAAAAACGGCTGCGCGATCTGCTGGCGGGCGTGCCGGACACGACGCCGGTGACGTTGATCGCGGTGGACGCGCGCGCGGAGGCGCTGCTCGCGCGGAGCCGGAACCGGCGCGAGTGCCTGCGCGCGCTGGAGGCGCTGACGACGCGGCCCGTGGCGGGCAACGCGGCGGCTGGCCTGCGCGTGGCGCGGCAGATGGCGGCGCTGGAGGCGGGGAGCCGGATTTGGTGGGCGACGGATGCGGTGGGGGAAATGACGAATGACGAAACCCGAATGACGAATGCCGAAGTTCCCAATCCGCAATCCGCAATCCGCAATCCGCAATCTGACCCCCTCCATTCGACATTCGACATTCGACATTCGTCATTCTCCCTTGTGGACGTGGCTTTGCCCGAGGCGCTCAACGTCGGCATCACGGCGTTTCAGGTGCGGGCGCTGCCGTTGGAGCGGGACCGGCTGGAGGGGTTTCTTCAGGTGAGCGCGGCGGCGGGGAATCCGGGGCGGGTGACGGCGCGTCTGGAGGTGCAGGTGGGCGGGCGGCTGGCGCAGTTGCGCGAGATGGAGTTGGAGCCGGGGCAGCAGGTGGCGCTGAGTTTGCCGCTGGAGGGCGCGCAAGGGCAGGTGGTGGAGGCGCGGGTGTTTGTGGATGGCGATTGCCTGGGCTGGGACGACGCGGTGGCGGCGCGGCTGCCGGCGGCGCGCGCGCTGCGGGTGGCGTGGTACGCGGAGCAGGCGGACCCGTTCACGGAGCTGGCGTTTCAATCGCTGGTGGAAGCCGGGCGCGTGGAGATGTGGAAGGGCGAGGTGGCGGTGTTCCCGCCGGCGGACCTGCCGGATGTGTTTGTGTTTGAAAACTGGCTGCCGGAGGTCTGGCCGGCGGAGCGCCCGGTCATCGCGCTGCGGCCGCCGCGCGCGGCGGGGCCGCTGCGGGTGCGGGCGTTGCCGGGCGGCGGGGTGCCTCATGCGGCGGTGCGGGTGACGGCGCCGGATCATCCCGTCGTGTTTCGTGCTCCGGCGGGCCGGCTGGCTTTGACGCAAAGCTGCGCGTTCGAGTTGGCCGAAGGGCTGGAGGCGCTGTGGATGGCGGGGGACGAACCGGTGCTGGCGGCGGGCGAGGTGCGCGGGCGGCGGCTGGTGGTGGGCGCGTTTCATCCCGCTCAATCCGAGGCGCTGGCGCTGCTGCCGGCCTTTCCGCTGGTGCTGGGCAACGCGCTGCTCTGGTGCGCGGACGATGCGCCGCTGCGGCGCGGCTTGCAGGTGGCGCGTACCGGGGAGACGATGGAGCAGCGCGGGCGGCTGGAGTGGACTTATTGGGACGGCGCGGCTTTTCAAAACGACGCGTCCAGCGCGGATGGCTGGACGGAATTGGAGCGGATCGGGGTGTGGACGAATGAGGAAGGGCAAAGCGGCATCAGCCTGCTGGCGTCCATGCAGGAGACGGATGTGCCGGTGCGGGCCGAAACCGCGGCGGACGGCGGGACGAGCGAGCGGGCGGTGGCTGCCGCGGCGGGCGGCTTCGGCTGGACGGTGGTGCGGTGGCTGCTGGTGGCGCTGTTGGGGTTGCTGCTGCTGGAGAGTTGGTTGTTTCACCGGCGGGCGGTTTACTGAGGAGGTTTGCGGGTTTGTTCGTTTTCCGTTTTCAATGATCTGTTTTTCAAGGCTTGATCCCTGCGGACACGTTTGGCTCCGCGCCGCCTCCGCCCGCGGAATAATGGGCGGGAATACAATCCCGCTCTCCTTGACGCGGCACAAAGGTACCTGTTTTGGTGAGGAAGGGCGGAGCCGTGGAGGGGCTTGCGGTGGAGCATGATTTTACGTTATTCCTCCCAACACTCATTATGGAACCCACTTTGAAAATCGCTTTGGTCGGCGCCGGCATGTTCGGCGGGGATGTGCATCTGCGCGCTTACGCGGACATGCAGCGTTTTGGCATCGCCGGCCAGTTGGCGCGGGTGGGGTTGGACATGTTCACGCGCGATCTGGCGCCGGTGCGTGTGGAGCTGGTGGCAGTGGCGACGCGGTCGGAAGGTTCGGCGCGGAAGTCGGCGGACGCCTTCGCGCAATGGACCGGGCATCGCCCGCGTGAGTTTCACGGCGAGGCGCCTTGGGACGACATTTTGGCGGCTTTTCCCGATCTCGATGTGATGGCGGTGGCCACGCCGGACCATTTGCACACGGAACCCATCCTGGCAGCGTTGCGGCGCGGCGTGCATGTCATCACCGAGAAACCGATGTGCCTGACGCTGGCGGAGGCGGATGCCATCATCGACGAAGCGGCGGCGCGCGGACTGATCGTGGCGGTGGACATGCACAAGCGTTACGATCCCGACCATCTGCGCATCCGCGACGACATCCAAAACCGCATCGGCGCGCCGCTCTACGGCACCGCCTACTTGGAAGAGCCGCTGGAAGTCAGCACCAGCACTTTCAAGTGGGTTGAGCAGAGCGATCCCTTCAGCTACGTCGGCCCGCACTGGACCGACCTCATCTGGTCCTACTATCACAGCAAGCCGGTGGCCTTGAGCGCCGTCGGCCAGAAGAGCCGCCTGCTACGCGACGGCATCAACGCTTACGACGCGGTGCAGGTGCGCGTGGAATTCGCCAACGGCCTGTCGATGAACTTTCACAACAACTGGATCACCCCGTCCGACTTCGAAGCACCGGTAAACCAAGGGCATGAAATCGTCGGCGCCGACGGCAAGGTGGAAAGCGATCAGCAATATCGCGGCTTCCGCTTCTGGAACGCCGGCGGCGGCTCGCGCACCAGCAACAACCATTTCACCCGCGACGTGGCGCGGCCCGACGGCAGCAAAGGCTACCTGGGCTACGGCGTGGACAGCCTGACGGTGGGCATGGTGGCGGTGGGCCGGGTGAAATTCGCCGGCGCCACGCGCGACGAGGTGGCGGCTCTTTACCCCACGGCGGAGGAGGCGCGCGTCACCTGCGCCATCGTCGAGGCGGCGGCGCGGGTGCGGGATTTGAATTTCAAATACCTGCAAGAAGGCAAAGGCGCGCCGGTGACCGCCCGTTTCGGCGAGGACGGCATCACCTTGATCGACCCCTGGCGCGCGGCGGAAGGGCCGGAGGCGGTGTTTGAGCGCATCTATACCCGGCCGGTGTAGTACGAGCCGCTGGCTCGCAGTCCCCCCTTTCTTGGCGGCGGCCGGGCTGGTCGCTCCGCGTTGCTCATGTATCGATATTGCCACTTGGCAAATCCGGAGAAGTGCGTAAAATGCCGGTCCAGAAACAGGGACTGCCCTGCCGATGGAGGCTGCCCTGATTCAAATCAAGGAGCCAGCCCATGAGTGACATTCTGAATAAAACGACGGTATTGGTGTTGAACCGGCACTGGCAGGCGATTGGTGTCAAGACCCCGATGGAAGCCTTCGGCATGATGGCGGCGGGCAATGCCACCGCGCTCGACATGCTCGACCGGGAGGAGTTGCGGCCCGTGCGCTGGGAGGACTGGCTGGAGCTGCCCGTACGCGAGAACGATCAAGCCGTCGGCACCGTCCACGGCCCCGTGCGCGTGCCCACCGTGCTGGTGCTGGCCCGTTTCGACCGCGTGCCGAAGCGGCGGCCCAAATTCTGCGCCAAGGCCATCTGGGAGCGCGATGGCGGCGTTTGCCAGTACACCGGCCGCAAGCTGCGCCCCGGCGAGGGCAATATCGACCACGTCGTGCCCGTCTCCCGCGGCGGCGCCAGCACCTGGGAAAACTGCGTGCTGGCGGATCGCCGCGTCAACAGCCGCAAGGGCAACAAGCTGCCGGAGGAAGCCGGCCTCAATCTGCTGCGCCAGCCCTTCGCCCCGCGCGAGGTGCCGGTGACCCAGCTCATCCGCAATCCCCACCAAGTCCTCGACTGGAGCCTCTTTCTGCTGCCCCGTCGCGAACGCAGCAGTGCGTGACACGAGCCGCTGGCTCGCCCTGCCCTTCCCCGCCGCCAAACGGCTCCGGAAAAAGAATCCGCCAAAATGCAAAACTTTGGTTGCATCGCGGCGTGGGTTGATATAATCCACGCCCTGCATTTCCCACGCGCGAGTGGCGGAATTGGTATACGCGCAGGATTAAGGATCCTGTGCCGCAAGGCTTGGGGGTTCGAGTCCCCCCTCGCGCACCACTTTGGAGCACACTCCAAAGTACCACGCCTCTCCGAGGCGTGAGAATGGGATAAACCTAGATTCGTGAATAAGGAAAACAGGAAGGCAGGAAAAGGGATATGGAAGGGGCTTCTCTGGCAGAGTGGCCGGCTCCTCTTTTGAGTGAAGGCTCGCAAGTTCGCCAGCGCTTGTATTCCCACTCCTTTTCTTGATTTCCTGCCTTCCTCATTCCCGTTTTGAGGATAAAA
>CAZNKC010000233.1:0-8611 GCA_964573315.1 uncultured Verrucomicrobiaceae bacterium
ATCGCGCTGCGCGCTCAACCACCGGCTAATGGCTGGGAACCCTGCGGGTTCCACGATTCTGCCCGTGACGAGTGATACAGGCTTTCAGCCCGGCGGCACCTCCGGCCAGAATGCCCGGATCACCCGTCTCAGGCCGAATGTCATAGCGACTCCCAACGCCACACCGAGTCCGGCGGAAGGCGGGATGTCGCTCGGCCAGTGCGCGCCGCAATACACCCGCGACCACGCCACCAGCAGCGCCAAGCCAAACAACGCCGCGCCCCAGCCGCGATAAAAACAGGCCACCACCGTGGCTGCGGCAAAGAGGTTCGCGGTATGGCTGGACGGGAAGGATTTGCCGCGCTGCTCACCGCTGGCTTTGCTGATCTTGATTTTCACCGGCTTGAACAGGCGCGTGAAGGCCGGGCTGCCCTTGCCGAGATCGCGGATGACCACGCCGTCCATCGCATCGCGCGGCCGCACGCGGCCCACGGCGCTTTTCAAGCTCTTGCAAACCACACCGTCGCAGACGGCGAGCGTCAAAGCCAAGCTTAGCAGCATCAGCCGCGCGCGCGCCCCGCCGCGCCACAGCACGAGCAAGGCCGCCGCGATGAGCAGCGGCAGCCAGGCCTCGATGGCCGAGACAGCGGGCATCAGCCAGTCCAAAACCGGATGGGTCCAGTCCTGGTTGATGCGTTGCAGCAGGTCGAGATCCCAACTCGTCATGGCGCGGCTTCCTCCTGCATGGCCGCCTCCTGAGCTTCCTGCTCAGGAACCGGCGGCGGCCAGCGGTTCATGCCGGAGCACAAGATCACCTGCGCCGAGTACTCGCGGCCGTTGCCGATGGGCACGCGGATTTCGCCGAGGTCTCGCGTTGCTTCGAAATGCCGGACAAAAAAAGTCGAGAGCCGGTTGCGCTTCTTGCCATCGTCCGGGTCCGGGTAAATGACCAGGGCATCCCAGCCGGTCTTGTCCTCCGGCGCCGGCCAGACTTCGTATTGCGACTGCACGCTGCCGTCCCGCTCCCAGCGATAAACGCGCGGCCGCTGCGGCATGTAAAAAGCCATGTGCGCCGCGTTGTAGCGATGCCCCAGCACGACGACGAAAGTCCGCTCCGGACGCGGGCATTGATCGAGAAAAGCGCCCGCCTGCCGGCCCGCCTCCCGCCAGCCGCGCAGATCGGCGAACACATCCGCGCCTTGGCGTCCCCGCCAGCCCGCCGCCTCAATCGCCACCGGCAGCAGATACGTCAGCGCCGTGAACACCCCCGCCACCGCCAGCGCCCGCCGCCGCCAAACCGCCGCCAGCCCGCCGGACAACGCCCCGGACATCCACGCCCCCAGCAAGCCGAAGAGACCAATGTAATACACCGCCGGCCAGTTCGGGATCACCTCACGGCGCAGCGCCAGCAGGAAAAACACCGGCAGCGGCAGCGCCGAAAACACCGCCAGAAACAGCGCCGGACGCGGCAGCGCGCGCCAGCCGCGCCAAACCCGCCACAGCACGATCATCATCAGCACCCAGGTCACGGGCGTGTAAAACAGCGACTGAATGGCAGGGAATTGCAGGAACTCGCCCACGTGATCCGCCAGCGTCCGGGCGTTCGCGTCCAGATGGTGCAGGGTATGCTGGAGCGTGATCCACTCATGCCGCTGGTTCCACCACAGCACCGGCGCCAGCGCCGCCGCGCCGGTCACGATGGCCAGCCAAAAACCGCCGCGCCGGAGCAACTCCCGCCCGCCGGGAGAAACCACCGCCCACACCAGCATCAGCACCGGAAACACCAGCATCATCTGCTTGCTGAGCACACCCAGCCCGATGACGCCGCCCAGCGCCAGCCAGCGCCCCAACGCGCCCGGTTTCTCCGCCGCCAGCCAAAACAGCAGCAGCGCCGCCGTCCACAGCAGCACCAGCGGAGCATCGATGGTGAGGAAGATATTCAGCGCCGCGTTCGCCGGCGTCAGCACCGCCGCCAGCACCGCCAGCAGCGCCGCGCGCGCGTCGAACAACCGCCGCACCAACGTGTGCAGCAGCACCAGCGTCAGCGTGCCCAGCAGCAGCGCCGTGCCGCGCACCAGCGCCTCCGTGCCCGCCACGCCCAGCCCGGCCCCACCCACCAGCGCCATCAGCCAGCCGATCAGCGGCGGCTTCGAGTAATACCCCCAATCCGGCCGCCGCCCCCAGTCCCAGTAATAGGCCTCGTCCCCCGCCAAATCCGTGCCCTGGATGAAGAACAAAAGAAACCCCGCCCGCACCACCACGATCAACGCCAGCAACCGCCAAAACAGGCGGGTCCAGGAGGCGGATTCGACTTCGGTTGCGGCGGGCTGGGCGTTCAAGGAAACGAGCTTAACGCGCCGCGCGGCGGGTTCAATGGAAAGTGGGGCAAGCTTCCAGCTTGCCCGCAAAAAGGAAACCACGAATGGATTTTGCAACAGAATGCCAAGCCCCTTGCAAAACCTCTGTGTTCCTCCGTGTCCCCTGTGGTGGAAAAAAGGGATGCACCACAGAGGACACGGAGGAACACAGAGGCTGAGGAAGGTTTTGCCATTGGCTCCGCTGTCTTTGAAGATTCGTGTTTATTCGTGTCCATTCGTGGTTCACAAAAAACTTCACCCCGCCCCGGCTCGAAGCCACTCACGGCATCACTTGCAGACCTTCGCTTTCGGCCAATTCCCGTTGCTGGCTGTCGAAACTCAGAAAACCCTTTTGCCGGGCCAGCATGGCAGCGGCGACGTGCAGTACGTCCAAGGCGCGGGCGGTGCCGGGAATGGAGGCATGTGTGGTGATGCGCTGTGCTTGTGGAAACCACTGTTTGGGGGCGAGTTCCACCCGTTTAACGTAGCCCTCGGCAACGGCTCTGTTGAGTTTGAGTTGCGCTTTTTGGAAGTCGGCGTTTTGCAGCCCACCACCCTTCACAGCGGCACGGAGGGCTGTTTCAAATTCCAAGAGAGTGAGCCGGGATACGATGAGAGGCCAGTCTGACACGCTTCCCAGCCACTGACGCGCCGCCGGGGTGTTTCGGTCCTTCCCAAAAGCGGAGACAAGAAAGCTGGCGTCACAATACCACATCACACACCGCGGCTGCCACGGGCAACAAGAACAGGGTTTTTCGGCAACCGGCCCGGCAGAGGCGCGTCAGCTTCGATGATACGAAGCAACCCGGCCGCAGTGAGACGCTGCTTGCGGGCAGGCTGAACCGCCTTGCCTGCTTTGGCGGGCTTGGCGGCGGGCCGGTTTTTAACGCTGGCGCTCATGTTTTTGGAAGGAGTCGTTCCCTTGCAGGCTAATCGGAATATCCAAAAAGTCCATGAAGATCAGGAAGAAAGTGGGGCAAGCTTCCAGCTTGCCAAGCCCCTTGCAAAACCTCTGTGTTCCTCCGTGTCCTCTGTGGTGAATCCCTTTTCGCGGTTCACAAAAAACTCCAACACCCGCTCCGTCACGAGACCGGAGCGGGGTTGAAGTTGAGCGGGCCGGCCTTCATAAGCCGGATTCTGTTCCGCCGGTCTCGCGACCGGCGGTGTGGTCATTTGTCTGTCAGACCGGACTGCCCGGCCCTCTCCCGCCGAAGCGGGATGCGACTAATACCCGGAGTCATCCATCCCGCCGGAGCGGGACTTGCGGCCGGAGCGGGCCATTTCCCCTGTTCTGTCTTGCACCACGCGGGGTTTGTCCTGCCTCCTTCCTTGCGGTCGGAGCGGTGAGCTCTTACCTCGCCTTTTCACCCTTGCCGCCCGTTGCCGGGAGGCGGTATGTTTTCTGTGACACTTTCCGTGATCCCGGCTTGCGCCAAAGACCCCCGCGCTTGCGCGCGGCGCGTTGCTCCGAGGTGTCCGGACTTTCCTCCCGCCGCGCCCGGCCAAAAAGACCGAACCGGCGAGCGACCACTCCGGCCGACCCAAGTTCAACTTACGGGAAAAAAGCTTCCGCGCAAGCATGGGAATCCGTTCCAAAATTCCCGATGCAACCCGCCGCCGGGCGGGTTAAGGTTGCCGCTGTTCTCCTTCCACCCCTTGCATGAAACCACAGCGTTACGTGGCCTTTCTCCGGGGCATCAACCTCGGCAAGCGCCGTGTCCAGATGTCGCGTCTGGCCGAGCTTTTCGAGGCGATGCGTTTCCAGGAGGTGCGGACCTTTATCGCCAGCGGCAACGTCATTTTCCAAAGCCAAAGCGCCGGCAGGACAGACGCCGCCGATTTGGAAAAGACCATCGGCGCGCATCTGGCCGCGAATCTCGGCTATGAAGTGAGCACCTTCGTGCGCACGGCGGAGGAGGTGGCGGCGGTGGCGCGGCTGCCGGTCTTCGAGGAGGACGGGCAGGACGCCATCACCGTCCACGTCGCCTTCCTGCGCGAGCCGCTGGAACGAAAAGCCGCCGCCATGCTTGAGAGCGTTGCCAACGGTTATGACCGCTTCCGCGTCATCGGACGCGAGTTTTACTGGCTGTGCCGGGGCCGCATGTCGGACTCCGTGATCTGGGAAACCCCGGAAGTGAAGGCGTTGAAGCTGCCCGTCAACACCATGCGCAACATCGGCAGCGTGCGCAAACTCGTCGCCCGGCACTTCCCGGAGCTGGCGGAGACGTAGCTCAAGCATTCTGCCTGAGACCAGTGATCCTAGATTCGTGAATAAGGAAAACAGGAAGGCAGGAAAAGGGATAAGGAAGGGACATCTCTGGCAGAATGGCCGACTCCTCCTTTGAGTGAAGGCTCGCAAGTTCGCCAGCGCTTGTATTTCCACTCCTTTTCTTGATTTCCTGCCTTCCTCATTCCCGAATTTAGGGTGATGCAGGCTTTCAGCCTGCAAGGTAGCTTCGATTGCCAATCGAAGTCGTGGAGCCCAACGATTCGACTGCCAGTCGAATCTACTTCTCCCCGACAAACCGCGCCACAGTGCGCCCCAAGTTGCTCCCCACCTCGCGGTAACCGCCGGCGGTGCTGTGGGGGGTGTTCCAGGCGGTTTCCAGAGTCATGGCCACGGCATCGTCTCCGCTGCGGCTGCGCATCCAGTGGCCGCTCATGCGGTCGCGTTCTTCCTCGGTCTTGACGTAGGTGGCGAATCGGTATTGCGGATGCACGGCCAGCGGGCCGGTCATGTTTTCGACCGCCAATTCCAAAAAGCGATCATAAGTGGCGCGGCGTGGGCCGGACATTTCCTCGTAATCGAAGGGGCCGAAGAAGTACGGTTTTTTGTCGCCCGGCCCGGGATTGTGCAGATCCAGAAAGACGCGCAAACGGCCAGCCTCAATGAGAGCGAGCAACTGGCGCTGCGCGGCGGCGACCTCCGGGTACACGGGCTGGTCCGCCCAGTCGCGGTTGTGATCGCGCGGCACGGCTTCCTTGCCGCCGGAGCCGAGGACGACGTTGTCCACGTCCATGATCGGGATGAAAAAAATCTCCGCCCGCTCCCGCAGCGCCACGGCGGCGGGATCATCACCGGCCACCCATTCCAAAAAGCCGCGCCCCACCCAGGAGCCACCGGTTTCCCAGGCATGCTGGCGCGCCTGCACCCAGACCGCTTGCGGCGCGCCGGCCTTGCCGAGGCGGATGCCGTTCACGGGTCGGCCTTGGCGGGTGCGCGCCAGCTCGAAACGCTCCGCTTCCGGCACGCGCGTGGCAATTTCCGCCAGCAAAGCCTCCGCGTGCGACGGCAAAAAAGGCGGACCCCAAGCCAGCCAGAAACGCTCCGCCGGCGCGGTGATCTCGTAGCGGCCGCTTTCCTTGTCGATGACGCCCGTTTGCTCGATTTGAGTCCACGTCACATCGTCCACACTGATGACGGGACGCGCCGGCAGCGACCACGAGGCCGCCAGCCGTTGTTCCGCGCGAAAGGGCTTCCGGTTCGGACGGATCGTCAGCGCGATTTTTTGCCCCGCTCGCGCGCCGTCCACGCGGAAATACCACCAGCACGGCCAGCCGCGTTCGTCGTGATGCGATGGAGAAATTTCAATCCGGCCCGCTGCCGCGTCCAGGACATGCACCTCGGCCGAGCCGCCGGGGAAATCCGTGTGCAGGCTGAGGGCTCGGCTTTCCAATGGAACGACCAAGGCAAGCAGCCCTGCGGCGAACAAGGCGGGACGGGGTGTGCGATGCTTGGGCAGGATCATGACTTGAAAAAACGCGGGCAGGCGGGCGCGTCTCGCAATGGAACAGTGGGTCTTGCGAGGCGCTTTGAAAAAAGCCATTTGCGCGCCGCCGCTTTCACGGGCTAAAGCTGGCGTCAGCGTTTCATCGCTTTTTTCATTCAACCCCGATCCCCAGACTCATGTCCCAATCCGCCCTCGAAGCCGGCCTCGCCTTTCTCGCAGAAAACGCCACCAAGGAAGGCGTCGTCACCACGCCCAGCGGCCTGCAATACCTCGTGCTCCAGGAAGGCGCGGGCAAAAGCCCCAAAGCCACCGACACCGTGGAGGTGCATTATCGCGGCACGCTGCTCAGCGGCGTCGAGTTCGACAGCTCGTATTCCCGCTTTCAAACCATCGAGTTCCCGCTCAACCGCGTCATCAAAGGCTGGACCGAGGGCCTGCAAACCATGAAGGAAGGCGGCAAAACGCGCTTCTTCATCCCGTCCGAACTCGCCTACGGCAGCCGCGGCGCCGGCATCGACATCGGCCCGAACGAGACGCTCATTTTTGAAGTGGAACTGTTCAAGGTGTTCGAAGATTGATTCCGGAGGGCGGGGCTCTGTTCCCGCCCATTTATCCGTGGGCGGAGGCGGAGCGGAGCCGGGGGGAAGCGGTGAGCAGTAGGCAGAAGGCGGTGGCACCCGCCCCCTGGAGGGCGGGATTGTATTCCCGCCCATTTCTTCGCGGGTGGTTGGAGAGCCGACGACTCGTCGGCACCCCATGCCACTCCCCGCCGCATTCCAGCTTTCACCCGCGGCCCTTTTGATGCAACATGGCCGCGGCATGACGCCCCCCACCCTCGTCCTCAACGAAGACACCTACCAAATCGTGCTGCGCGATCTGGTCATGGAAGCGCGGCGGCTGTTGTGGCTGGTCACGGCGGACATCAAGGATCTGCATGTGGGAGAGGGAGGCGGCGGGCGTTTCGTGCCCTTCCTGAAAGTGCTGGCGGACAAACTGCGCGACGGCGTGGAAATCCGCCTGATCCACGCCAAGGAACCCGGCCCGCGCTTCCGCGAAGACTTCGACCGCTTCCCCGAGCTGGTCAACGCCGAGGGCTTCGAGCGCATCCTCTGCCCGCGCATGCACATGAAATGCGTCATCGCCGACGGCCGCCGCGCCTACATCGGCTCCGCCAACCTGACCGGCGCGGGCATGGGCGCCAAAAGCCCGCACCGCCGCAACTTCGAAGCCGGCATGGTCACGGAAGACCGCGAGACCATCGGCGGCTTGATGCGGTTTCTGGACGCGTTTTATTTGGGAGATCACTGCTTGAAATGCCAGCGGCGCGAGGTGTGCCCGGATCCGATTGCATGAACCGAAAAAGGGAGTTGAGAGTCGAAAGTTGAGTGTTGATAGTTCAAAATCAGCGGCTTGCGCTGGAAGCTCCATTCATCCGGAGGATGAGTCCCCCTGGCGGCACAAGCCGCTCATTTCCAGCCTCTCAACTCTCAACCATCAACTCTCAACTCTGTTTTTAGGATGAACGACGACGGCGCAACGAAAACAGCAGTCATCACCGGTGGCGCGGGCGACCTCGCGCGCGAAGTGGCGGCGCGGCTGCGCGCGGAAGGCTGGCAGGTTCACGCGCCGGGCCGGAGCGAGCTTGACGTCACTTCCAGCGAGCAAGTGCGCGCCTACTTCGCGCGGCTGCAGCGCGTGGACCTGCTGGTAAACCAAGCCGGCGTCATCGCCGACGCTCCGCTGGCGAAGATGACGCCCGCCGCCTTCGATCAAGCGCTGGATGTCAACCTCACCGGCGCCTTCCGCTGCGCGCGCGAGTGGCTTTGGCTGATGGCGCGCCAGCGCCGCGGCCATCTCATCCAGGTTGGCTCCCTGGCCGCGCTGCGCGGCACCGCAGGCCAGGCCAACTATGCCGCATCCAAAGCGGGTATTGTGGGTTTTACCAAATCCGTAGCCAAGGAATTGGGGTCGAGAAATATCCGGGCCAATGCCATTGCGCCCGGATTCATCGAGACCGAAATGACCGATAAATTGGATGCCAAAGTGGTTCAGGGTTGGAGGGACGGGATTCCATTGAAGCGGGGCGGAGCGGCCGTAGATGTGGCCAACGCCTGTTTGTTCCTGGCATCGGACCTATCGGCATATATCACCGGACAAGTGTTGAACGTGGACGGGGGAATGCTTACTTAATAAGTGGCCCTTAAACGTGTTGCGGCGGGAACATACCGTTTATATCCGGTCGATCTTTTGGGTTTAAACCTAAGTCTAAACCATCTTTTACATGCAGACAGATTCAGTACTCTTATTATTGCTTGCCGCAATAGGTGCATTGGCGATAGTACTGTTTCAGTATTACTATAGGGCCAAAAACAGGGGAAAGTTGCCTTTGGCACTTTCCTTTCCTAGGTTTCTGGCCTTGTTCGGCATTTTTATCCTGCTTATCAATCCCAAATTTTCCCGGCAGGTATATACCACGGAAAAAACCAATTTAATACTATTGGCGGATAATTCCACATCCATCCAAGGTGGGGACAAGGTTTGGAT
>CAZNKC010000234.1:0-8526 GCA_964573315.1 uncultured Verrucomicrobiaceae bacterium
GGCATGATGGCCTACGGCGACGCCAACGCCATCGCCATGGAGATCGGCGAATACGAAGTCTTGCCCGTGGTCAAGGAGATCCCCGTCATCTGCGGCGTCCACGCCACCGACCCGCGCCGCCGCATGTGGCATTGGCTGCTCAAGGTCAAGGACATGGGCTTCTCCGGCGTCAACAACTTCCCCACCCACACCATCGTCGATGGCCATTTCCGCGGCGTGCTGGAGGAGACTGGCATGAGTGTGCAGAAAGAGTTTGAGATGGTCGGGCTGGCGCGGCGCATGGATTTGTTCAGCGTCGTCTATGTCGGCAGCCCGGAGGAAGCCATCGAGATGGCGAAAAACGGCGCGGACGCCGTCATCGCCCACGTCGGCACCACGGTGGGCGGCAGCATCGGCGTGACCAGCGCCGTGGTGAGCTGGGATCACACGGTCAAAGTCACCCAGGACATCATCGACGCCGCCAAGTCGGTGAACCCGGACATTTTCACCCTCACCCACGGCGGCCCCATCAACACGCCGAAGGACGTTGAGTTCATCCTCTCCAAAACCACAGCGGACGGCTTCGTCGGCGCCAGCTCGCTGGAGCGCATGGGCGTGGAGGATTCGCTCACTGCGTTGACGCGCGAGTTTAAAAAGCTGCCGCTGCCGGAGCGGGGGTAAGGCGGACGTGTCGTCCGCCCTGTCCGGCGGGCTTCCCAGCCCGCCGTCTGGAACAGTGAGCGGCAGGAGTCATTGAGCGAAGTCAAATCGGCGGGGCCAGCGGGCTGCAAGCCCGCTTGACGAGGCGGACGACACGTCCGCCTTACGGGGTTGGCATCGCCTCACTCTGCCCCTGAATCCTGTGGATGACTTGATACTCCCGCGCAGCGGCGGCGGCTCAGCTCCACCCGTGCGCCTCGCGCACCTGGATCATCTTCTCCAGGATCGTGTTCCAGGTGGAAGTGGTTTCCAGCATCGCGTTCGGGAACATGCAGCCGTCCCAGCAGATGTGCTGGATGCCGCGGGCGGGCGCGTCTTTGAGCCAGTAAGCGGCGCATTTGACGATGTCGAGTTTGCCGTTCGGATCGTCCGCCGGGCAGTGCTTGCCGGTTTTGTCGTGGCTGCCCGCGCCATGCACGGTGCCGTCGTTTTGCGCGACGTGGAAGTCGATGGTCCAGGGCCGCAGCGCGTCCGTCATTTTTTCGTAGGCGGCCCAGAACTCGGCGTCGCTGTAACCCTCCTGGAGCAGGGCGTGCTCCGGCGCGTTGTAGCCGAGCGTGTAGAGATAGGTGTGCGCCAAGTCAGCTTGGAAGCCGAGCGCGTCCGGGTTGCCGACACCCTCCAGCACGTCGAGCATGTCCTTCCATGAGTGCATCCCCGCCCAGCAGATTTCGCCTTCGGCGGCGAGCCGTTCGCCGTGGTCTTGGGCGATGGCGGCGGCTTTCTTGAAGGTGTCGATGATGCGCGCGGTGTTCGCCTGCGGGTTCTCGCGCCATTTGGCGATGCCGAACTCCGCGGAGTCGATGCGGATGACGCCGTATTTGCGCACGCCGTGGTCGTTGAACACCTTGGCGATGCGGCAGGCCACGCGCACCGCGTCGAGGAACTTGGCCTGCGCCGCGTCGTCGCCCATCGCCGAGTCGCCGACCGTGCCGGGCCAGACCGGGGCCACCAGGGAGCCCACGGTGAAACCCTTGCCGGCGATGAGATCGGCGATGCGCTTCAATTCATCGTCGTTGGCGTTCGGGTCGGTGTGTGGGAGGAAGAGGAAATAATCGATGCCCTCGAATTTCTGGCCGTTGACCTCGGCGGCGGCGGTCAAGTCCAGCATGCGTTCCAGGCTGATCGGCGGCTCCTGGCCTTCATCGGTTCCTTTGCCGACGAGGCCCGGCCACATGGCGTTATGCAGTTTTGGTTTGGTATGGCTCATGGTGTTCAGTGGAGTGGGGTGGGTTTGGAAAAGACGACGCCCGGTGGCATCGAACGGTTGTTTAATACAGGAAAAAGCGCCGGAAAGGCAAATTTCTCTGAACCCAATAACGAATTTTCCAGATCAAAGCAGCTACAAATCAACGGTTTGAGTCGAAAAAAAAACCGTTTTGCGCTTGCCACGGGCGAGGCTCCAACTCCATCATGTCGCCCCTTTCGATAATTCCGCAAAAATCACCCAACACGCTATGTCACCCGCTCAAACACCTCTGCACCGCCGCCGTTATCGCGCCGCCGCCGCTGGACTCCTGGCCGGCGCCGCCCTCCTGCTCTCCGCTCCCGCCGTGCTCGCCCAAGACGCGGTGGAGGAAGACGCCCGGCCGCCGAAGACGTGGCTGGAAACGTGGATTCTCGACGGCGGCATCTGGATGGCGCCCTTCGGCGTGCTCTCGGTGGCGGTCTGCGGCTTGTCCGTGCTCTGCATCATGACGCTCTCCCGCAAAAAGTTCACGCCGCCGGAACTCAAGGCCGAACTGCTCGACCTCATGCAGCAGTGCCGCGTGCGCAGCGCCATCGAGACCGCCGCCGCCAGCCCCAGCTTCCTGGGCCGCATGATGACCCTGTCCCTGCCGCATTTTGACGCCACCGACGCCGAGAAGCTGGGCATCGAGCAGGTGGAGGACGCCATGGCCGATTTCGTCACCACGGAAAGCAAGCCCTATCAAAAATGGATCGGTTACTTCGGCGTGATGGGGCAGATCAGTCCCATGATCGGCCTCACCGGCACCGTCATCGGCATGGTCGGCGCCTTCGCCACCCTGTCCACCACTGGCGGCGCCGAGCCTGCCGCGCTCGCCGGCGACATCTCCCTGGCCCTGCTCACCACCCTCGGCGGCTTGTTCGTGGCCATTCCCAGCATCACCTTGTTCTTCGTCTTCAAAAACCGCCTCAACGACGTGGTCGGCGAGGCCGTCCTCACCGGCATGGAAGTGGTGAACGCCGCCTCGGAAGCGGTGCATGGCGAGGCCAAAGCCGCCCGCATCCCCGAGGGTCTCGCCGTCTAAACCCGCCGCCTGCTGCCGCACATGGCCAGAAAACTCGCGAACATCACCACCCCCGATGAGGATCCGACCATGGATAACTCATCGATGATCGACATGGTGTTTCAGTTGCTCCTGTTCTTCATGGTCAGCTCCCGCATGGTGCTCAACACCATCGACCCCGCCATCGAAATACCGGTGGCTCCCAACGCCAAGCCGCCGGAGGTGCATGCCGGGCGCATCGTCATCCACGTCTATGAGGACGGCGGCTTCAGCGGCAAAAACCGCAAGGAGGAGCCGCTCGACACCCTGACCCAGATCACCGCCTACGTGGAGGAGAAAAAAACCGTCATGGAAGCGGGCGTCACGCCGAAAATCCTTTTGCGTGGAGACAAGAACTCCCTGGTCAAATACTCCAAGCAGGTGGTGCAGGCCGCCGGTGACGCCGGCGTCAACTCCATCATCTTCAGCGCCTATCCTGTTGCCAATCCCAAGTCGCGCTGAGGCTCCCCCATCTGAAACCCTCACCCCCTTCATCACATGGCCCGGAAAAAAAAGATGCCCGAGGATCCCATGGAGGCTCCGATCCTGGACATCTCTTCACTCATCGACGTCAGCTTCCTGCTCCTCATCTACTTCCTCGTCACCTCCACCTTGGAGCCGCGGGAGTCTGATCTCAGCATGGAGCTGCCCACCGACTCCGGTCCCTCCAGCAACATCAAAGTGGATCCCTTGAAGATCCGCCTCACCCAGTCCGGCGAGATCAGCATCGCCGACCAAGTGATGGTGGATGACAGCATGATGGAGAGCGAGTTGGACCGCTACAAGGCGCTCACCGACGCCACCGGCAACAAACCCCTCGTCATCGTCTCCGCCGATGACGAAGCCAAGCAGCAACGGTTCATCGACCTCATGAACGCCCTCGCTCGAGTCGGCATCACCACCGTCACGCTTTCCGGTTTCAAAGAATGAACGAATGATCCGCCCGGCCGTGCCGCCGGCCAGACTTGGTTATGAAACAGCCCCCTCCCACGCAGGCGCCCCCGCCGCCGCAAGGCTCCCGCCGCCGCGCCCCCTTGTCCGCACTCGTCATCCTCGCCTGCGCGCTCACGCTCAGCGGGCCGTCCGCCCCCGCCCAGCAGGCGCCTGGACCCGCGCCCGCCCCTGCCGCGGAGCCGGATTATGACAGCATGGACCTCCAGGAGCTGTTTGAAAAAGCCGGCGAATTCATGGAGGCCACCCAGTGGGAAGCCGCGCTCAAGCCGCTCGAGATCATCATCAAAGACTACGGCGAGCACGCGCTCGACGATTACGGCCCCATGTTTGGTGTCATGTACTACCGCCAAGGCTTCTGCTTGAAAAACCTCAAAAAATTCGAGGAAGCCCTCGCCGCCTACGAAATCTGCAACACCAAGTTCGCCAACGCACCGGCCACCCCGCCCGCCAAAAAGAACCCCGTCTTCGAACTCAGCCGCCTCGAAATGGGCATCGTCAAGCAGGCGATGGAGGACTACGCGGGCGCCATCGCCCACTATGAAGCCTTCGCCGCCGCGCCCGCCCCGGCCGGCACCTATGACGATGTCGCCTTCCGCATCCAAGCCGCCGCCTGCTACGCCAAGGCCGGCAACCCGGAGCGCGGCCGCCAGCTCATCGAACAGATTTTCCAGGCCACGGGAGCCGTCGCCCCGAAGCCGGACGCCTTCATGCGCGCTCTGCTGACCCTCGCCGATCAATGGACCAGCGCCCCGGACCCCGCCGGCGCTGCCCGGGACGCTCATCAGTTCCTCGATCAATATGGCAGCAAGTTCGCCGTCAGCGCCTTCGACATGCAGCGGTTTGAGTTCAACAACCGCCTCATCGCCCTCGCCCGCAAAGCCACCGACAACGGCCAGATCACCCTCGCCATCCGCTTGATCGGTCTGATGGCCTCCTCCTCGGACGTGCTGGAGGATCTCCAGACGCGCGCCCAGCGCATGTTGCCCAACGTCCCCGAGGCGCTGCAAAAAGAGATCGAAAAAGTCAAAGCCCAGCTCGCCTCTCCGGACGCGCTCGACTGGGTCGTCCAGCTCTCGCTCGCCGCCGCCTACGAGCGCGGCGGCAACCCCGCCGCCGCCTTCGCCATCTACCAGCGCTGCATCGAGCAGCTTCCCGCCCACCAGTACCGCGAGATCATGCTTTTCGGCGCCATGCGCAGCGCCCTGGCGCTCGGCCGGATGGATTTCTCCCAGCAGCTCGGCGCGGAATTCCGCAAAGAATTCCCCGAAAGCCAATACGCCGGCATCGTCAACACCATGCAGCTTGAGAGCCTCTTCTTCAGCCGCCAGTACGAGGAAGCCTACAATCTCGCCTCCCGCCTCCGCGGCGCTCTCGACGAAAAATCCGAGGAGCGCGACCTCGCCGACTTCGTGGTCGGCGCCGCGTTGTTCAACCTCGGCCGCATCCAGGAAGCGCAGCCCGAGCTGGCCAAACACTCCGAGGCCTTCCCCGAAAGCCGCTTCAAAGAGCACGTCCGCTACTTCGCCGCCTCCTGCATGCAAAAGCTCAGGGACTGGAAGACCGGCGGCGAACTGCTCGACGCCTTCATCAAAGACTTCCCGAACTCCGACTACCTCGGCTACGCCCTGCTCGACCGCGCCTCCTGCCACTTCCAGCTCGGCGAGTTTCAAAAAACCCTCGACGTGGTAGGCGACCTGCAAAAACGCCTCCCCGATTTCCCCAATCTCGACGCCGCCGTCTCCATGCGCGGCGACTCCCAGCTCATGCTCGGCAACAACGAACAGGCCGAGGAAGCCTACCTCCAGGCGCGCGAACTCGCCCGCGCCGGCGGGCCGAACCACCAGATCGTCCTCGGCCGCCTGCTCGTCCAGCTCGTCCGCGTCTCCAAAAGCCTGGAGAAAACCGACGCCATCGTCCAATTTTACGACGAATACATGCAGGGGCACCAAGGCGGCTTTTACGACGCCGAGATCATCGTCAGCGCCATCGACGCCCTCAAGGAGAAAAACCGCGGCGAGGAAGCGCTGGCCGCGCTGGAGAAAGTCATCATCCGCCTCGGCAGCGGCGAGTCCAGCAGCGGCATCGAGGAAGCCATCGGCTCCTACACCGAGCAATTCATTGAGATCAGCGGCCCGGAAGCCCTGCTCGAAAAATTGCTCGCCTTCGTGCCGCGCGGCGTCGATGTGAACAACACCCTCCGCGCCTGGCTCATCATGGGGCGCATCGACCTCCTGCAAAACGACGAATACAAAGACAGCTTCCCCCGCCGCGCCGCGCAGATCCAGGTCGCCTTCGAGGAACTGCGCCAGTTTGACAAAAAAGAGCTGGCCACCTACATCCTCGTCCAAGTCGGGCGCAACCTCGCCCTCCAGGACAAACCGGAGACCAACGCGCTCGCCGTCGAATGGTTTGATGCCGCCCTCGATCGCGGCGCCGGCGAGCATTACGCGCTGGCTCTCATGGGCAAGGCGCGCATCCTCGCCGGTGGCGGAGATGGCGCCGCCTTTGATGAAGCCATCGACGCCTTTGACAAAGTGATCCGCGACCTCAAGGACAAGCCGGAGTACGTCGAGGAAGCCATGCTCGCCAAAGCCCGCCTCTACTACGGCAAGCAGCAATGGAAAGAAGCCTCCCAAGTGCTGTTTGAAATGCAGGGCAATCCCGCCTTCACCCGCCACCGGCCCGAAGTCTTTGCCAAGCTCGCCCGCGCCTACGAGGAGCAGGGCAAGACCAAGGAAGCGCTGGAAGCCTACACCCCCTTCGTCGCCCCGCCGTTCGAAAACTACATCGAATACTCCGCCGAAGCCCGCGTGCGCGCCGCCGAGATCGTCGCCGAGCAGGGGGATAAAACCCGCGCCTTCCGCCTCATCAAGGACACCGTCTCCCGCATGTACAAATTCTCCAAGCACCCCGTCGCCGGCCCGCATGTGGAGAAAGCCAAGGCGCTTTACAAAACGCTCAAAGTCGAAACCCAGGCCAAGGACGACCCCGATGAAGGCATCTGGGGCGTCCGCTGACCGCCAAAAAACCGTCTCTTCGTCATGTCACGCCTAGCCGCGCTCCTTCTCGCCCTCAGCGCCGCCGCCCCGCTTTTTGCCGCGGACGCCCTCCCCGTCATGGCCACCTTGAAAAGCGGCCAGCGCAATCCGGGTTATCTCGTCAGCGCCGAAGCGGACGGCCTCGTCATCAGCGCCGCTCCCACCGGCGGCAACACCGTCAAAGTGCTCTACGCCAACATCCAGGAACTCACCGTCGATGAGCCCAAAGGCTGGAGCAGCGCCGTCCTCCAGCTCAACGCCGGCAACTACGCCGACGCCGGGAAAGCCTTTGCCGTGCTCGCCGACGACTACGCCGCCCTCATCCCCTGGAAAGACGGCTACGGCTCCGTGGCCCGGCTCAACCACTTCAAAGCCCTCAAGAGCCTCGGCCAGTTCAAGGAACTCGCCACCGCCATGGACCGCCAGCTCGCCAAGCCGCTCGTGCTCGGCGATCTGCATCAGGCCGACTTCCAAGAGCTGCGCGGCTGGGCCATCCTCGGCAAAGGCGACCTCCAAGCCCTTCAGTCCTACCTCAAAGAATTCCAGGACGCCCCCACGAAGTGGGGCATCCAGCCCCCCTTCAAAGCCGGTCTCCCCGGCCGCATCACCGCCTCCCTCGCCTACCTGCGCGGGCACCTCCATGACAAACAGGAGCGCCGTGACCTCGCGCTCATCGACTACCACACCGCCATGACTTGGAACAACGGCTCCGACCGCGCCCTCTTCGGCATGGCCTGCCTCGACTCCCTCAAAATCGCCGCCGCCAACACCGCCGCCAAGCCCGACGACCGCACCCTGAAAAAAACCGCGCACGCCCTCGCCGTCACCTACCGGGACATCGCCGGCAAAGGCAGCGTCCCGAAAGAGTTCGCCGCCCACCTCGATCCCATCCCGGAAGACAAGCCCAAAGAAGAAACGGAAAAACCCGCTGAAATAGAAAAGCCAGCCGAAGCCAAAAAGTAGATTCGCGACGCAGCACCGGGGCAGCTTTTTGGAGTGCGCCGGTTGCCGGCGCTTTGGATTGGGGGAGAACGGAGAGACTGTGCGGGCGTCAACGCCTCTCGACGCACGAATCCAAAGCGGTGCCCAGCCCCACTCCCAAAAGCTGCCGTGCCATCGCGTGGCTCCAGACTGAAGAAAAAAGGGTAGGAAGATTGGTGGCAGGAAAATGGGTTCATTTCAAAATCCCTGGCTTGGATCATTTTCCTGCCACCAATCTTCCTACCCCAAAAAAACCATTCCTTTGCGTCTTTGCGCCTTTGCGTGAGACTTTTTTGAGGCCGGAATTTCATGCGCAAGCCCTGCCGCCGCCTGAAGGACATCAAAAAACCGGTTGCCAGTTCCATCATCCGGGCTCTTATTGACAGCCCCTTCCTCCGCGCGATTAGCTCAGTGGTAGAGCATCACCTTGACATGGTGGGGGTCGCAGGTTCGAACCCTGCATCGCGCACCATTTCCCGGATACGGCGTGGGTGCGGCGAGGCGGCTAATCCTAGATTCGAGAATAAGGAAAACAGGAATGCAGGAAAAGGGATAGGGAAGGG
>CAZNKC010000235.1:0-8416 GCA_964573315.1 uncultured Verrucomicrobiaceae bacterium
CCGACAAGTACAAGACCGTTGGCCATGAGAGCGATCCGCTCATCGCGGGGAAGGTATCGAGTCCCGATGGGGCTTCCACGGCAGGTTTCACCATCGAGTTCGTCAATCGCGACACCAAGTGGCGCAGCGGGCAGATTCCGCTGAACGCCGAGGGCGCTTTCATGGCCAACCTGCTGGCGGAGAAAGGTTCCAGGAACAGCTTTCTTATTGAGTTGATGAACGGGAAGGGAACCCAGCAGAAAACGGTTCCAGATCATGTCGTGTACACCGTTGGCGCGGTCATTGAGGAACAGCCGCTGCTCAAGTCGATTGGCATTGGGAAAGCAGACAATACCGTTGATTGGTTCTTCAAAGCAGGCTCGGTTCTTCCGCAGAAAAAGCGCTGGCCAACCTGCTATAAAACCACGGTGGCCTTGAAGGCGGGACAACCCGGTGAGACGGTGCGGCTTCCTTTGGTGGAAGGAGACCAGGAACGTGCCGACCGAAACCGGGTAGTGGGCGCTCTGGAGATTGATTCCTCCATGGTGCGCCGCGATCTGCCGCTCGGTTCCGACATGGAGATTACCCTGCGAATCAGTGAGTCGCGCACCCTGACCTTGGAGGCTTACTTTCCTCAACTGGACGAGGAGTTTACCAAGCAGGTGGACATCGAGAAAGCGCCTGCTGATCCGGTGGCAATTGTGCAGATCATGAGGAAGGAGAAAGACCGCCTGAAAAGGCTCAAGGAAAAGGCAAGAGGCCGAAGAGATGCAACATCGGTTTCCCGTTTGTGCGAACTCGACGGAGGTTTGGCGGCGGATTTGGAGACAAAAGCTCTGAGAAAAGACCCGGCTTCTCTGGAGAAAGCCCAAGCGACACTTTTGGAGCTTCAACTCTTTCTGGATGAAATTGAAGAAAATCTAAACCATCCATTGCTCGACGAACTGGAGTGGCAAAACGGCCGCCTATTGATCAAAACATTTAAATACTGAAGATTCGAAAATCGAAATCAACACTATGAGCAGAAGTACCATTGACTTTGGAATCGATCTCGGAACCACCAACAGCGCCATCGCGGTGCTGGACGGGGTGGAGCCGCGAATCATCAAGAATAGCGACGATCAGGACGTGACTCCCTCCGCGGTGTTCATCAACAAGCAGGGGGTGTTGCGTGTCGGCACGCGCGCGAGGAACGCCACCGTGGGGGATCGCAGCCATGAGGACGCCTACATTGAGTTCAAGCGGCAGATGGGCACACCGCATCTGTATCAGTTCGCTTCCAGCGGCCAGCAGCGCAAGCCGGAGGAGTTGTCGGCGGAGGTCTTGAAGGAACTGCGGGCTTCGGTGGAGGCGAAAACGGGGGAAATCATCCAGTCCGCCGTCATCACCGTGCCGGCGGCGTTTGAACTGCATCAGTGTGACGCCACCCGGCGGGCGGCGGAGTTGGCGGGGTTGGTTGCCAGTCCGCTGCTCCAGGAGCCCGTGGCGGCGGCGCTGGCTTACGGCTTTCAGATCGATTCCGAAAAAGCCTATTGGCTGGTCTATGACTTCGGTGGCGGCACCTTTGACGCGGCGCTGATCAAGGCGGAGGAGGGCATGATCAACGTGGTGGATCACGGCGGCGACAACTTCCTGGGCGGCTCGGACATCGATTGGGCGGTGGTGGAAAAGCTGATTATTCCGCAACTGATGAAAAACTACGATCTGCCGGGTTTTGCCCGCGGCTCGGAGCGCTGGGGTCTGGAACTGCGGCGCATCAAACATGCGGTGGAGACTGCCAAGATCGAGCTTTCCACCAAGGACAAGACCACCCTGTCCGGGGGAGTCACTTTTGAGGATGATTCCGGGGAGGCGGTGGAGTGTGACGAGCTGGTGCTGAGCCGGAGCGATGTCATCAGCGTGGCGGAGCCGATCATCGGACGTTCGGTGGAAATCTGCCGCCAAGTACTTCAGAAAAGGAACCTGGGGCTGCAAGCGGTGCAGAAGGTGATCGTGGTGGGCGGGCCGACCAAGGCTCCTTACTTCCGGGAGATGCTGAGCGCGGGCTTGGGCATTCCCATTGATTTCAGCCAGGATCCCCTGACGGTGGTGGCACGCGGAGCGGCGGTGTTTGCGGGCACCCAAAAGATCGACGCCAAATTGCAAAAGAAAGCGGTGGTGGGCGAGTTCCAAGTCACCATCTCCGACAAGTACAAGACCGTTGGCCATGAGAGCGATCCGCTCATCGCGGGGAAGGTGTCGAGTCCCGAGGGAGCTTCCACGGCAGGTTTCGCCATCGAGTTTGTCAATCGCGACACCAAATGGCGCAGCGGGCAGATTCCGCTGAACGCCGAAGGTGCTTTCATGGCCAACCTGCTGGCGGAGAAAGGCTCGCGGAACACCTTCCACATCGAGTTGACGGACGGGCAGGGAACCCAACAGAAGACGGTTCCGGATCATGTCGTGTACACCATCGGCGCGGTGATTGAAGAACAGCCGCTGCTCAAGTCAATTGGGCTTGGAAAAGCGGATAATTCTGTTGATCCCTATTTCAAAGCCGGTTCCGGTCTTCCCCAGAAAAAGCGTTGGCCGCAGCCTTACAAGACCACGGTGGCCTTGAAGGCAGGTCAGCCGGGGGAAGTGGTGCGAATTCCCATTGTGGAAGGCGACAACGAACGTGCCGACCGAAACCGGGTGGTGGGCGCACTGGAGATTGATTCCTCCATGGTGCGCCGTGATCTGCCGCTCGGTTCCGATGTGGAAGTGACCCTCAAAATCAGCGAGTCGCGCACCCTGACCTTGGAGGCTTACTTCCCGCAACTGGACGAGGAGTTCACCCAGCAGGTGGACATCGAGAAAGCGAGCGCTGACCCGGCTGAAATTGTGCAAACCCTGCGCAAGGAGAAAGACCGCCTGGAGGAACTCAAGGATAAAGCGGATGAAGCCGGTGAAAACGATTTGATCGAGGAACTGGAGAAGCTGGAAGATGACCGGGAGCGGGACGACGCGGCGCGCGCCGCCAAGGGCGATCCGGCGGCGGCTGAAAAAGCGCAGGCGCGGCTGCTGGAGCTGCAACTCCAACTGGATGCCGCGGAGGAGAAGCTGAAATGGCCGTCCCTGGTGTCCGAAGCGCGGGATTTGCAACAGGAACTGACCGATCTGGCCGAGGAACACGGCACGAGCGCGCATCGTGACAAAGTGGAGGACTGGTCGGAACGGGTGGATTCCATCATCGCCAAAAAACAAACGGATCGTTTGGCGAAACGCATCGAGGAGGGGCGGAATCTGGTTGCCCAAATCCTGTTTTCGCTGCCCGCTTTCTGGGTGGGGCAGTTTCAACGCTTGGAGCGGGAGCGGCACAAGTTTCTGGACGCGGACGCCGCCGAACGGTGGTTGCAGCGCGGCCGCAGCTACATGCAGGAAAATAATGTCGAGGGGTTGTCGGACGTGGTGCGCAAACTGTGGAGCCTGCTGCCCAGGGAAGAGGCGGAGAAGGCGCAACGGGGCATCGGAGCCACCATTCTTTGAGGATTCGTCATGGCTGATTCACCCCTGCGCGCCCCGAGCGATCTCCGCCAAGTGCTGCGGGAGTTCGACGAACGTCTGCGCCTAGCCCGCGCCTCGGAGCTGGCCTCGCTTCATCATTGCCAGAAAGCGGAGGAGGTGCTCTGCGCCGGTGGTGTCAGCAAGGCCAGCGCGGCGGAACTCGATCTGCTGGCGCGCATCCATGTGCGCCAGGGCCGCTTTGAAGACGCGCGGAAACGCTGGGAACAGGCCGTCGCCCGCGATGAAGGCAGCCGGGCGAAGTTCGAGGAATGCCTGCGGGTGCTGGAGGACTTCAGCCTCACCCAGATGAAGCGGCGGGTGATCGAGTGGTGGCTGACTTTGGCTCTGCTCGCGGTTTCACTCGGCCTGGGAATCTGGATTTTGATCCGGCTGGCGGTGCAAGGCTAAGAGCTATCCGGCAAATAACTAGAATAATGAAAATCTGTCTGACAAATCACACAAGGGGTCATACCAACGCCAGCGGCAGGTGCGGCATGGGAGCAACCCCGGAGGGGTTGCCCATGAATAGCCGGGGGTCGCACGACCCCCGGTGTGGAAGCGGAAACCCCGCCGCTGAAGATCAACCCCGGAGGGGTTGCCCAATGCGGGTGGCGGCGCCTTTCGCGCATTGGGCAACCCCTCCAGGGTTGACCGGTAATCACCGTCAATGCCTGCGCTCTGACCGGGGGTTTCGTTCCTCAACCCCCGGCTATTCATGGCGAACCCCTCCGGGGTTCCTTCTCTCTCTGCGCTTTGCGCCCTGCGCTCTGCCTCATGATGATGACCATTAACCGGATAGTCTTTAAGACAACATGAAACCTGTGATGATCCGGCATTCCGAAGCCTTGCAGATCGCTTGGCGGCTGGCGGAATTGGAGGCGGCCAACCTGCGGCAGCCGGAACTGGAGCCAGCGCATTTTTTCCTGGGGCAGCTCAAGCTGGTGGAACTGGATGTGAGCGCCATTCTCACGGACAACACCACGCTCTCATCCAGCCGGATTCAAGAGGAACTGGCCTGCGTGGAACGGCTCGATCATTGCTTCCATGCCGCCGGGTTGGAAACCACCGCGACGCGGCGGCGCCTGCGGCGGTCTCTGCCAAGAGGGACAGCGGAAACGAAGATGGGGCAGCGCATCCGGCGGAGCGCCGCGGCTCGTGAGATGTTCGCCGTTGCGGAGCAGGCCATCGAGGGAAACGAACGCTCCATTTTGGAACCGCTCCATCTTCTTGAAGCTGTTCTTGCCACGGAGTGTCCCTGGATCGTTCAAGCGCTGGATTTGGCGGGCGCCGATGTTGCCGGGTTGGCCGAAGTGGCCGCCAAAACTTTGCGCGGAACCGAACCGGTGCTTGCGAATCAAGCGGAACGCAGGGAACGGCAAAAGACCGGGCTGGCTGCTCCGGCCAAGGGGGCGGCAAAGGGTTTGGCGGACCGGCTGGGCCGTGACTTGACTGAACTGGCCAAAAACGGGAGCCTGTCGCCGGTGATCGGACGCAAGGATGAGATGCGGTCCTTGGTGCAGACTTTGCTGCGCAGCCGCAAGAACAACGCCATCTTGACCGGCGAGGCCGGGGTGGGCAAGACGGGCATTGTGGAGGGATTGGCCCAGAGGATCGCGGAGGGCGCGGTGCCTCCCGAGTTCGCGGACAAGCGCATCGTGGAGATTTCCATGGGCAGCCTGGTGGCCGGCACGAACCTGCGGGGTGACATGGAGGAAAGGTTGCAGGCGTTGATCGCGCAGGCGAAGCGGGATGACCGGCTGATTTTGTTCATTGACGAGATTCATCTGCTCGTCGGCGCTGGAGCGGGTTCAGGCTCCGCCATGGACGCCGCCAATCTGCTCAAACCCGCCCTGGCGCGCGGCGAGGTTTGCGTGATCGGGGCGACCACCACCCAGGAATACCGCAAACACATTGAGTCCGACGCGGCCCTGGCCCGGCGCTTCGAGGTCATTGAGGTATCCGAACCCTCCCGCTCGGAAACGCTGGCCATTCTCGACGGGTTGCGCGTCCGCATGGAAGAGCACCACGGCATCAGAATCGGGCAATCGGCCCTGGAGGCCGCAGTGGACCTCACGGTGCGCTATCTGCCCATGCGCCGTCTTCCGGACAAGGCCATTGATGTGCTGGATCAGGCTTGCGCCCAGGCTCGGATGCAGTCGCTTTCCGGCGATTTCCGGGCGCAATTCCATGCCGGACTGACGATCGAGCGCAAACAGGTGGCGGCAGCCGTCGCCCATCGCTGCAAGGTGCCGGTTGGCGACATTGAGGACGAGGAGGCTGACCGGCTGCTGCGGCTGGAAGATGAACTTGGAAAGCGGGTGAAAGGCCAGCCTCAGGCCATCCGGGCTGTCAGCCAAGCCATCCGGCTCGCGCGTTCGGGCCTCAAAGCGCCCGGAAAACCGGTTGGGGTGTTTCTTTTCGCCGGACCCAGCGGTACCGGCAAGACGGAACTGGCCAAGGCATTGGCGGAAGCGCTGTTTGGCAGCGAGGCCGGGCTGATCCGGATTGACATGTCGGAATTGATGGAGGCGCACAGCGTCTCCAAGCTGATCGGGGCTCCGCCCGGATTCATCGGCCACGACCAAGGCGGGCAGCTCACGGAACAGGTGAGAAGCCGTCCGCACAGTGTGGTGCTGCTTGACGAGGTGGAAAAAGCCCACCCGAAGATATTCGATCTTTTCCTCCAGGTCTTCGACAACGGTTTCCTGACCGACGCCCACGGGGTGCGGTGCGACTTTCGGGAGACGATCCTCATCATGACTTCCAACGTGGGCGCGGCCAAAGAAAAGGCGGCGATTGGGTTTGGCTCGGGCGAGGGATCGAGCGCCGGGCATTCGGAACTGGAGGAGTCGATTGTCAATGGAGTCCGCCAACTCTTCCGTCCGGAGTTCACCAACCGGCTGACGGAGATCGTTGTTTTCAAGCCGCTCGGCTGGGATGAAGTGTCCGAAATCCTGAACCTCATCGTGGAGCGCATCAACGAGCGGCTCGCTTCGCGGCGGCTCCGCGTCACCCTCACCGATGAGGCGGAGAAAATCCTGATCGGGCGTGGCTTCAGTGAGGAATATGGCGCGCGCCACCTTGAGCGCGCGGTCGAACAAGCCGTCTCGAAACCCTTGTCCGAGATCATTCTGACCGGCAAAGTTCCAGCCGGGTCATCCGTCATCGCCGGAGCGGAACAAGGCGAAATTGTTTTGAAAGTTTGTCCGCCGCAAGCAGATTGAAGCCATGTCGGCCACTCCGCGCAAAATCGTACTCCCCGACGCGCCTCCGGCACCTGGGGCGGGGGTGAAGAAGGGCGGTCAGCGCGTGCCGGCAGTCATTCATTCGTTTCCTGAGAAAGCAAAGGATGTCCCTGGGCAGGACGTGCCATTTGTCGAGAAAACGGCTGTCTCCCAGGATGGCGGAGCTGTTCCGCCGAAACCCCTCGACTGCCGCCAGAAGCTCCCTGACAAGCCGGAGCATTCCGGTGCCAATAAGATGACAATAGTTCTTCCCGGGGTGATTGCGGGTGGGTTGTTGCTTTGGGGGATAGTTGTTGCCTTGAAGCCGAACCCGACGCCCAAATCGTCCGTTCCGGCGCCGGCATCCGCGCATTTGCCCGCTCCATCTCCGGTTTGGTCATCCGCGTCGCAGCCAAGCAGCGAACCCAGGGAGATTGGAGATAAGGAGATCGCGGATGCGGGTCATTCGTTGCCAATCTTAAATGCCACGACAACGGCTGCCGTTCCTTCAATTGACATTCCGCCAACGTCCGTTCCCCGGTCTGCCACAACTTTGACGCCATCAAGGCCGCGTCAGCAAAGCCCGACGCCTCTGCCCGATAGAAGGCCGACAAGATACGAAGCCGAGTACCGGAGTGGCGGCGGTTTTGAAACGAAACCCAGCCCCCGGCAGATCATGCCTTCCATTGCCAACCTGAAGGTGGTCAATGTCCCGGCGAACGATACGCTATCTTTACGAAGCGCTCCCGGCTCGCAAGCCCGGAAACTGGCCGCCATCCCGTACAACGCCACCGGAGTCAAGCTCCTCGGAGACAGCCAACGAAATGGCCGTGATGTGTGGTTTCCGGTCGCCTGGAATGGCATTCGAGGGTGGGTGCATGGGAGCTATGTTGACTATGAGTGACCATGGAGAGCAGCGTCAACTCATGGCAACCCTTCTCTCGGCAGCCAATCAAAATCCCAATGTCCGGGAAGCTCTGCTGGCGTTCGCGCGGTGCATGCCTGACGGGTAATGACCGGCCCGGTTGCGCTCGGCCGGCCCCAATGGTCCGGGTCACAGCCGCATCATCCGATTCCAACAGGCGCGCACGGTTTCGAGATCGTAGCTGCTCAAGGCACCGAGACAGCGGATGAAAATCGTCTTTTCGGCGGTAACGAGGCGGTCCAGCCGGATGATGGAGGATTTGAGCAGATTCGCCGCCTGCCAGTCACTCACGGTGACATCGCGCGGGCGGCTTCCAAGCACGGAGGTTACACGAGCGATGATCGCGCCCTGCCCAAGATCGAACAGTACCAGAGCAGGCCGAATCTTGAAACTGGCTCCCGAGGTAAAAGGAAACCGGCAAAGCTGAATCTCGCCAAACATGTCACGCGAGAGTCTCGTAAATGGCGTCTTCCGCAGCGTCGTCCTTGAGGAACTGGTCGTAGGCGGCCGCGCGCCAACCGGGATCGTCGTCCACGTCCGTCAACACAATGACACACGCCGTGCCGCTTTTGGGAAGCTGGGCGGCAATGTTTCCCGGAATCGGGAAACTGGCGGCCCCATGAAGCTCGGTGGTGAATTCGACGGCTTGCATGGGAGGACTTTACCTGGAGCCGCGGACACGGTCAACCTGAACATCTCGATACTCCGAAGACACGGCCTTGACGGGTGGGCGGTTGCCGGGTGAAACTCCAAACTGTAAAAC
>CAZNKC010000236.1:0-5675 GCA_964573315.1 uncultured Verrucomicrobiaceae bacterium
CGCCGCAACGCATCCGGCGGGACGCCGGATGCAGCACGCGGGACGCGTGCGCTCCAGAACTGCGTGAGATCGGTGAGCATGGAGAACCTGCAAAGACGGTGGACAAGGGCGGCGGCATGGGCAAGCTGGGAGGCAGAATTTTCAACCCAACCCCACTCCCCACCATGAGCACCCTGGCCGCCCGTTTAACCGAGGACATGAAAACCGCGATGCGCGCGAAAGACAGCGTGACGCTGAACGTGGTGCGCAATTTGAAGTCGGCGCTGAAGTACGCGGCGATTGAGAAGCTCGGCGCGGAGGGCGAGCTGGACGACGTGGACGCCATCGCGGTGGTGCGGCGCGAGGTCAAAAAGCTGCAGGACAGTGTGGACGGCGCGGAGAAGGCGGGCCGTCCGGAGGCGGTGGCGGCGGCGCGGGCGGAGATCGCGACGCTGGAGAAGTACCTGCCGGCGGCGATGAGCGCGGAGGATTTGGAGGCGCTGGTGGAGGCGGTGATCGCGGAGACGGGCGCCACTTCCAAAAAGGAGATGGGCGCGGTGATGAAGCTGTTGCAGGAGCGCGCGGCGGGCCGGGCGGACAACAAAGCGCTGTCGGCGGCGGTGGCGCGCCGGCTGGCGTGAGCGCGCGGCCGTTGCCTGGAGGCGGATCGAGCATGAACACGCTGGCGGCTTGGTGGAAGCGGCAGCCCCTGAAATTTCTCTGGGGGCTGGTGCTGCTGACGGCTTTCGTCATCCCGTGGGCGCAGCGCGGCAAGGCCAAGCCGGGCGAGTTTTATCCGTTCTCGAATTTCCCGATGTATTCGAGCTTCAGCCCGTCCACTTACTACGTCTATGTGACGGATTTGCGCGACGAGCCGGTGCCGGTGACGCGGCTGACGGGCAAGGTTTTGTCCAATTTGAAAAAGCAATACGACACCGAGTTGAAACGGCTGAAGTCGGCCGCGGGCGTGTTGCAGGCGGAGCTGCCGGTCGAGGCGCGGCGGGAGGCGGGGGAGGTGGTGCTGCGCTGGCTGCTGCCGTTCGCCCGCGAGGACAAGCTGGCGGAACTGGACGGGTTGCGGCTCAAAGAGGTGACGATCACTCACGGTGATGAGGGCATCGTCAAAGACACGCTGGACGTGGGGGAGGTGCGCGTGCCATGAATACGTGGCGGGAAAAAGCGGCCGGCTGGCTGCGTTTCGAACCAATTCGCCACGCGCCGTGGGAGGTGTTTTTGCTGCGGCTCGGTCTGGCGTGGATCGCCTGGATGGCGTTCGATGAGGATTGCCGCTTCCCCACGCAGCCGCATCCGAACGGCATCGCGTGGTGGGTGGACTTGACCTTTCTCGCGGATGATGCGGTGGGCGAGCCGCTGCGGGTGGCGGCGCGTTGTTGCTTGGCGGCTTGGGTGCTCGGCGTGCCGGCGGCGGTTTCGCTGCTGCTGCCGGTGTTTTTGGGCATCGGCATGTTCACGTTGAAAAACTCGCAGGGCGCCATCGGGCACAGTTTCCAGGTGGTGCATGTGGGCTTGCTGGCGGCTTGGCTGGCGGGCGTGTGGGGACTGGTCTGCCGTTGGCGGGGCCGGGAGCGGCCTTGGGGTTTCACCGCCGGGCAGCTTGAACTGGACTGGGCGCGGCAGGCGCTGGCGGCGGGTTACGTGGTGTCGGCGCTGACCAAGCTGATCGAGTCCGGCGGATTGTGGTTCCGGGACAGCCATTATTTCGCGCTGCATTTGGTGAAGAATTTGGACATGAAATTCTACGGTACGCTGGAGGAGGGCGCGCGGCGGCTGGAGTGGCTGCCGGAGACGATGATGGCGCATCCGGCGTTGTCGCAGTTGTTCTTCGGACTGGCGCTGCCGCTGGAGTTGCTGGCCTTCCTCGGCTGCCGCAACCGGCGGCTGGCGCTGGCCTTCGGCGCGGGCTTGCTGTTGTTTCACTGGAGCGTGAAGCAGTTGACGGAATTGGATTTTGTTTACAATACGCACATGCTCTGGGTGCTGATGGTCAATCCGCTCTGGTGGCTGACGGCGGCTGGGGCGCGGCTGGCGGACCGGGCCGATGCCGGAAAATCTCCCGGATAAGCCCCGCCTTTATGGTTGCCATAGCGTGGCAGCCACGTAACATCGACATCCCGAAACTTTAAAAAAACCGTCGTCACATGGATCAACCTCAACCCCCGGCTAAGGAGGCGAACACTTTGGATATCAAGCAAATACGGCAAATCGTCGCGCTCATGACGGAGAACGACTTGAGCTATTTCCACTTCGAACAGGATGGCGCGAAACTCGAGTTGCGCCGCGGCTCCGACTTCGAGGCGGCCAAGGAACTCCTCAAAGCGATGCCTGCCCCCGCCGCGCCCGCCGTTCCCTTGGCCTCAGCGCCCGCAGCCGCCGTTCCTGCGGCAGCCGCACCCGCCGCCGCTTCCGCGCCAGTCGTGGAGGAACCCGCCGGTCCGACCATCAACAGCCCCATGGTCGGCACTTTCTACCGCTCTCCCGGGCCGGGCGAGCAGGCGTTCGTGAAGGTGGGCGATCCCGTGGACGAAAACACGACGGTGTGCATCATCGAGGCGATGAAGGTGATGAACGAGATCAAAGCGGAGGCCCGCGGCACCGTGGCCCGCATTCTGACGGAGGACGGCAAGCCGGTGCAGTATGGCCAGCCGCTGTTCGAGTTGAAAGCCTGACTTCCGCTCGCCGCCTTGACTCTTGACCCAGCCTTGGCCCCTTGACCCTCAAACCCGTCAAGGAATGGTCAAAGGTCAAACCGTCAAGCCCGCCCCACCGCCCACCGACTACAGCCCCCCGCCCACTGACCACCCTCTATGTTCCGCAAAGTCCTCGTCGCCAATCGTGGTGAAATCGCCCTCCGGGTCATCCGCGCCTGCAAGGAACTCGATGTCAAAACCGTGGCCGTTTATTCGGAGGCGGACGCGGACTCGATGCACGTCCAGCTTGCCGACGAAGCGATCTGCATAGGGCCGGGGCCGAGTTCCGAGAGCTACCTCAAAATCAGCCGCATCATCAGCGCGGCGGAGGTGGCGAATGTCGATGCCATCCATCCCGGTTACGGTTTCCTGTCGGAGAGCGAGGAGTTCGCGGAGATCTGCGACCGCTGCAAAATCAAGTTCATCGGCCCGTCCTCCCGTTGCATCTCGCTGATGGGGGACAAAAACACCGCGCGCGCCACCGCGCGCGCCGCCGGAGTGCCGATCACGCCCGGCTCGGACGGCATCATCCGGGATGAAGACGAGGCGCGTCGCGTGGCGCGTGAGTTGGGCTATCCGGTGATGATCAAAGCCACCGCCGGCGGCGGCGGACGCGGCATGAGGCCGGTGCTCAACGAGGCCACGCTCATTTCCAGTTTCCAAGCCGCTTCGATGGAGGCGCTCAAGTGCTTCGGCGACGGCTCGATGTACATGGAAAAACTGGTGGAAAAGCCGCACCACATCGAGTTCCAAGTGGTGGCCGACAGCCACGGCAATGTCGTGCATCTCGGCGAGCGCGATTGCTCCATGCAGCGCCGCAACCAAAAGATCATCGAGGAATGCCCGTCCCCGAAACTCTCCGAAGACCTGCGCCAGGCGATGGGCGAGGCCACTGTGCGCTTGTGCAAGGAGATCGGCTACGAGAACTGCGGCACCATCGAGTTCCTCGTCGATAACGCCTGCGAGAATTTTTATTTCATGGAGATGAACACCCGCATCCAGGTGGAGCATCCCATCACCGAGGAAGTGTACGGCTGCGATCTCATCAAGGAGCAAATCCGCATCGCCGCCGGCCTGCCGCTTTCCGAGCACGTCCTCAAAAACTCCCCGCGCGGCCACAGCATCGAGTGCCGCATCAACGCCGAGGATCCCTTCCGCAACTTCACGCCCAGCCCCGGCAAGATAAAACATTGGTACACTTCCGGCGGCCGCGGCGTGCGCGTGGACACGCACGTTTATGCCGGCTACGAGGTGCCGCCTTATTACGACTCGATGATCGCCAAGCTCATCGTCACCGGCGCCACGCGCGAGATCGCCATCAAGCGGATGCGGCGCGCGCTGGGCGAGTTCGTGGTGGAGGGCATCAAAACGACGATCCCGCTGCAAAGCCAGATTTTGACCACGTCGGATTTTCAGAGCGGCCAGTACGACATCACCTGGGTGGAAAACTTCCTGCGCTCCGAGGGGCTGAAAGGCTGAGGCGCGCTGTAAGGCATGGGGCGCAGGCATCTTGCCTGCGCCATTACCTGATGAGGAGCTTGCAATGACTGGCCAACAAACCAAGCCGCAAGCCAAACATGGAGCACCGGCATCTAGCCTGCGCCCCTCCGCCAGCGTGGCACATTGGCTGCAATACACCGGCTTCCGCTCCGCCGAATTCGTGTTGAAGCTGCTGCCGCTCGGCGCCGTCGTCCGCCTCGGCCGCTTCCTCGGCGGTCTCGCTTACCCGTTTGCCGGCAAATACCGCCGCCTCGCCCTGCACAATCTCCGCATCGCTTTCGGCGATGAATTGAACGAAGCCGCCCGCCGCTCGCTCGCCCGTGATCACTTCCGCCGTCTCGGCGGCAACCTGCTCTGCGGTTTCAAACTCCCGCTCATGCCCGAGCCGGAAGTCGCCTCCCGCGTCCAGATCGAAGGCCTTGAGCACATCCGTGCCGCCGACGCCGCAGGCCGCAACATCGTCTATGCCGTTTGCCACCTGAGTTGTTGGGAGCTGCTCACCCAGGCGCCTTCTCTCTTCACCTTCGGACGCGTCCCCGGCAGCATTTATCAACCCCTCGCCAACCCCCTGCTCGACCGGCTCGTCCTCAGCCGGCGGCGCAAGCTAGGCTATCGCCTCTTCGACCGCTCCGCGGGTTTTGCCGAGCCCATGAAGTTCGTCCGCGAAGGCGGCTGCCTCGGAGTGCTCGTGGATCAGCACGCCGGTGACCACGGCGTTTGGTGCCCGTTTTTTGGCCGCCTCGCCTCCACCACCCCGCTCGCCGCCCTTCTCGCCCGCCGTGGTGACGCCCTCCTCATTCCCTTCCTCCTCCTCGACCGCGGCCCCGGCCAGTGGACCATGCGCGTCCTGCCGCCCGTCTGCGGCCAGCGCGACGAAAAATTCCCCGGAGTCGAGCAAGTGACCGCGCGCCTGAACCTCGTCGTCGAAGAGGCCATACGCTCCCAGCCTGCCGACTGGTTCTGGGTTCACAACCGCTGGAAAACGCCGAACCCAAATTTTCTGCTCGACCGCTACCGGCGCGGCATCGCGCTGCCGGACGGGATGCCGCCGGAGCGGTTGAAAAAATTCGAGTTGGTCGTGCGCTCCCCCAACTGGCTCGGCGACGCCTGCATGGCCTTTCCCGCCGTGCGCGCCCTGAAGCAAGGGCGGCCCGACTTGCGCCTCACCGTATTCGGCCCTGAAAAACTGCGCGATCTCTGGCAGTCCCTCCCCGAAGTGGACGCCTACATCGGCAAGGAAAACAAAGAAGGGCTGCTCAAAGCCGCCGCCCGCATTCGCAACACCGGCATCCGCTACGACGCCGGCATCCTGCTCACCAACTCCCTGCGCTCCACCCTCGAATTCCACCTCGCCAACATCCCGCGCCTAGCCGGCTACCGTGGTTCCCTGCGCGCCCGCCTGCTGCAACAAATCTGCCCCGAACCCAAGCCCGGCAAGCCCCCCCTCCACCATGCCGACCGCTACCTCCGTCTAGCCGAGCACGCAGG
>CAZNKC010000236.1:5775-8395 GCA_964573315.1 uncultured Verrucomicrobiaceae bacterium
GCTAAAGTGGAGCAAGCTTCCAGCTTGCTCACCCAATCCGCAATCCGCAATCCACAATCCACAATCCAAATCGCCCTCTGCGCCGGAGCCGAATACGGCCCCGCCAAACGCTGGCCGCTGGAACGATTCGCGGAAACCGCCAACCGCGTCTCCGCCGAACTCGGCGCCCAACCCCACGAATGGCTCCTCCTCGGCGCGCCCGGAGAAAAAGCCCTCGGCGAGACCCTCTCCCAACTCATCCACGCCCCGCATCGCAACCTCGTTGGCAAGACCAGCCTCGCCGAACTCATCACCGAACTGCGCGCCTGCCACCTCCTGCTCACCAACGACACCGGCACCATGCACCTCGCCGCCGCGCTCGGCGTGCCGGTCGTGGCGATCTTCGGCTCCACCGAGCCATCGCTCACCGGACCGCTCGGCGCGCAGCACCGCATCATCCGCCACCACGTCCCGTGCAGCCCCTGCTTCAAACGGGAATGCCCCTTCGGCCACTACCAGTGCATGACCGGCATCAGCGTGGAGCGCGTGACCGCAGCCGTGACACAAGCCCTCCAAGAGCGCCATTCAGACCCACTTGAAGTGCCAAAATAGCGCCATACCGTCACAAATGTCACCCCTTTGTCCCATAGGTCACATAAGTCCCATCTGTCCCATTTCATTGAAAGCCAGATAACTACACCTCAACCCACCCACCTGGCACACTCCCTGCCAAGGAACAACCAGAACGAAGCCGCTTTCCGTGAGCATCCACGGTGGTCACCGAAAGAGGCTTCAACCCCACCAACCCTCCCCCCACTTTTTTCCAACCTATGAGCAAAATCCTTGGCATCGACTTGGGCACCACCAACTCCTGCATGGCCATTCTTGAGGCCGGCAAACCGGCAGTGCTGGAAAACTCCGAAGGCGCGCGCACCACACCCTCCATCGTCGCCTTCACCAAAAGCGGCGAGCGCCTCGTCGGCCAGGCCGCCAAACGCCAGGCCGTCACCAACCCGCAGAACACGGTTTTCTCCGTCAAACGCCTCATGGGCCGCAAGTTCAGCGAGCTGTCCGAGTCCGAAAAGCGCCTGCCCTACAAGGTCGTGGCAGCCGCCAACGGTGATGCCCACGTCGAGGTCGAAGCCGGCGGCGAGACCAAAGTGTACAGCCCGCAGGAAGTCAGCGCCATGATCCTCGCCAAGCTCAAGGCCGACGCCGAAGCCAAGCTGGGCGAAACCATCACCGACGCCGTCATCACCGTCCCTGCCTACTTCAACGACTCCCAGCGCAGCGCCACCAAAGCCGCCGGCGAGATCGCCGGGCTGAACGTGCGCCGCATCATCAACGAACCCACCGCCGCCTCGCTCGCCTACGGCCTCGAGTCGAAATCCGACGAAAAAATCGCCGTCTATGACCTCGGCGGCGGCACCTTCGACATCTCCGTGCTGGAGATCGGCGACGGCGTGTTTGAAGTGCTCGCCACCGACGGCGACACCCAGCTCGGCGGCGACGACTGGGACAACGCCATCATCCAGTGGGTCATCAACGAATTCAAAACCGACACCGGCATCGACCTCAGCGGCCAGCCGGACGCCCTCCAGCGCATCAAGGAAGAGGCGGAAAAAGCCAAGATCGCCCTGTCGTCCGCGCAGACCTACGACATCAACCTGCCCTTCGTCACCGCCGACAACACCGGGCCGAAGCACATCATGAAGAGCCTCAGCCGCGCCAAGATGGAGCAGCTCACGGACTCCTTGTTCGAGCGCACCGTCAAGCCAGTGCGCGAATGCCTCGCCGCCGCCAAGCTCGACTCCAGCAAGATCGACGAACTCGTCCTCGTCGGCGGCATGACGCGCATGCCGAAGGTCGTGGAAACCGCGCGCAAACTCGCCGGCAAAGACCCGCACCAGGGCGTCAACCCGGATGAAGTCGTCGCCATCGGCGCCGCCATCCAGGGCGGCGTGTTGAAAGGCGATGTCAAAGACGTGCTCCTGCTCGACGTCACCCCGCTCACCCTCGCCATCGAGACCGCCGGCGGCATCGCCACCCCGATGATCCCGCGCAACACCACCATTCCGAAGAAGCACAGCCAAATCTTCTCCACCTACTCCGACAGCCAGCCCGGCGTCGAGATCGTCATCCTGCAGGGCGAGCGCCCCATGTCCCGCGACAACAAAACGCTCGGCACCTTCAAGCTCGACGGCATCCCGCCCGCCCCGCGCGGCGTGCCGCAGATCGAAGTCACCTTCGACATCGACGCCAACGGCATCCTGCACGTCTCCGCCAAGGAAAAAGTCTCCGGCAAGGAGCAAAAAATCTCCATCCAAGGCTCCAGCGGCCTCACCCAGGACGAGATCGAAAAAGCCAAGCGCGAAGCCGAGGAACACGCCGAGGAAGACCGCAAACGCAAGGAAGGCGTCGAGATCAAGAACAAAGCCGACACCCTTGCCTACGAGGTCGAGAAGCAGATCAAAGAGTGGGAAGGCAAAGTCCCCGCCGAAGCCACCAGCGCCATCACCGCTAAAGTCACCGACCTGCGCCAAGCCATCGAAGCCAACGACACCGACGCCATGAAGTCCCAGACCGAGGCGCTGGAAAAACTCTTCGCCGACGCCTACCAAGCCGCCGCAGCCGCCGGAGC
>CAZNKC010000237.1:0-8326 GCA_964573315.1 uncultured Verrucomicrobiaceae bacterium
CCCTCGGCTTCACTCTCGCTCCGGCTGCGTAACTCAAGTCAAGTTAGTCGGGAGGGTGAGATGACTGGTTGGACTGATGGGGCTGGCGAGTAAGATGGCGGAGCGGGAGGGCAGCTCAGATGCGATTTGGGCAGCGGAGCGCTGCGGACTCGGAGGTCCGCGCGCCGATGCGCGCGCTGGCGCGCGGGCCTCCGAGCCCGCAGCGGGTAGCCTGCTCTGACAGGACCGCTTGGCGGGTGATCCTGCTGATCTGACTGATGCAGCTAGCGGGTGATCTGGCGGCTAAGACTAGCGTGCACCTACTTTTGCAAGCGCGCGATGAGGTCGGCGATGTCTTGGGCGGTGAGGCCGATCTGGGCGGCGGACAGCATGAGGGAGCGCGTCATTTTCTCGCGTTTGGCGATGCGTTTGCGTGGGACGTACTGCGTCTGGCCGCCGAGGGAGCGGACGATGAAGATGTCACCGCTGGTGAGGATGATGCCGTGGATGGTGAGGCCGTCCTTGGTGTTGATCTCAACGCCGTCGAAGCCGTGGGCGATGTCTTTGGAGGGATCGAGGATCGCTTCGGCGATGACGGCGGGCGGCTGGCTGCGACCCCAGCCGGTGAGGTTCGGGCCGAAATCGACGCCAGTGCCATCGACCTGATGGCACATGTAGCAACGCTGGAGGACGACATCGCCGCGGCCGGCATCGCCCTTCAAAGCGAGCACGGATTCGACATCAAGGCCGGGCGGGTTCGGCGGCGGCTCGGGGGTGGTGACGGCGACGAGGGGGATGGTGTCGGGATCGAAAATGCCTTCTTCTTTCAACCGCTCGGGCAGGCCGAACTCAGCCCATTCGTCGGTGCTGCGCTTGATGAGCCACCACAGGGCGTGCTCCTTGAGCGGCGTGGTGTCGGTTTTGGCAACGGTCATGACGGCCTGCGCGGCGGCGGCTTCGGGGATGAAGGCGAGGGTGTCGATGGCGAGGCGGCGGTCGGGTTCGGGGAGGTCGGCGGAGGCGGCGCGTTTGCCGAGGGCTTCGACGGCGGCGGCGGGAGTGAGCCGCCAAGTGAGGCGGGCAAAATCGGCGGGCCATGCGAGCGGTTCGGCGTTGCTGAGGCGGGCGTGGAGATGCCGCCAGACTTCGGCCTCGCGTCCGGCGCAGCCGATGCCCCAGGCTTCGAGGTAGTGGCGGTCCTGACCGTCATAACAGGCGGCGATCTCCAGCAGGTGCGGCACGGCTTTGTCCGTGGGAACGTACTTGAGAGCGACAGCGAGTTCGGCTCGCACGGCTGGGTCGGCATCGGTGGCGAGCGCGGGGGCAAATTCGAGGATGTCCCGTCCAGCGGCGCGCAACGCGCGGAAGGCGAGCAGACGCTGGCGGGCGTCGGCGGAGGTGAGCAGCGGGCGGATTTTTTCGACGCCGGCATCGCCAAGCTGGGCCAGCAGCCAGACGGCGCGGGCGGCGATGTAGGGGTTGTCGTTTTGCAGCAAGGCGGCGACGGGTTCGACGGCAGCGCTGCCGAGGGCTTTAAGCCGGGTGAAGCCGACATGGCGCGGGTTCAGCGCGGGGCTTTGCAGCGCGGCGAGTTGGCCTTCGAGGGTGTCGAGATCGAGCGCGGGGACTTGCGGTTTGAAGCCTTTCGGCGCGATGCGGTAGATCGCGCCGGAGCAAGATTCATCGAGGTCGGTGTGGCCGCCGGTGCGCGGGTCGAACCAGTCGGAGACATAGATCGCTCCGTCCGGGCCGACTCGGACGCCGGAGGGACGGAAGAAGAAGGGTTTTTCGGTGGCGAGGTTGTTGCTGCCACCGACGAAATCGGAGCCTTTGAACTCGCCGCTGCGGTTGGTGGTGAGGAAGTCGAAGCGCTCCAGTTTGAAGCTGACGCCTTCGGGCTTCGGCAGGTAGCCGAAGACGGTGTTGCGGCCGGTCTCGCAACTGAGCAGGAGGCCGTTGTACTTGGCGGGCAGCGCGCCGTTTTCATAATAGGTCATGCCGGTGGGCGCGCCGCCGCCATAGACATCGCCGGAGGGGAAAATACCGGGATCGTCCTGCCGCCATTCGGCGGTGGGGATGCTCTGGCCGGGGCGCTGGTCGGCGCGCCAAGTACGTTTGCCGTCCTTCGAGAAGAAACCGAGGCTCGCGCCCTCAAGCAAGTGGGTGACGCGGCAGGCGGGTGGGTCGTCGTTGTCGTTTTGGAAATGGTCGCCGAAGGAGGTCAAAACCTGCTCGTAGGGATTGCGGAAATTGTGACCGTGGATGCGGGCGTCGCTGCCGTCGGGATTGATGCTGGCGGAGAAACCGCCGACATAGACGTGGCCGTCATCGGAGGGTTCGCCGGTCCAGGGGTTGTTCAGGTAGCCGCCGCCGATGCGGAAGGTCTTGCCGGATTTGTCGGTGAAATAAGCGCCACAGTTGCCGTTGGAGAAATACCAGCGGCCATCGGGCCCAGCGGTGACGGAGTGCAGGGAGTGGTCGTGCTGGATTTGCTCGAAGCCGCCGAGCAGCACCTCGCGCTTGTCCACGGCGGGGTCGAAGACGAGGTCGCGGTTGACGTCGGTATAGACGATGAGGTTGGGCGTGACGGAGACGACGATGACGTTGTCGAAGACGGCGATGCCCATCGGCGCTTCCATGTCTTTCTCGCGGACGAAGACGTGGGACTTGTCCGCCTTGCCGTCGCTGTCGGTGTCTTGTAGCACGCGGATGGCGTCGCCCTCGCGGGAACGACCGGAGTGACGGCGATAGTTGACGCCCTCGCACACCCAGATGCGCCCGGCGTGGTCAATGTCGAAGTTGGCGGGATTGTAAAGGTCGGGAGAGGCGGCCCAGACGGTGACTTCGAGGTCGTCGGGGACGTGGAAGATATCGGCGGGCAGGTGATCTGGGGTGACGGTGGCGGGATCGAAGGCGGGCTGCTCGTAGTCGGGCGCGAAAGCGGGCGTGCCCGGTTCGACCGGCGGCCGCTCACGGCGCGGGACTTGGGGCTGTTGCGCGGGCAGCAGGACGGCGGTGAGGGCTAGGAGGATGATGGGGCGCATGGGGTGTTTGGTGAGCGGTGGTCAGTGGGCAGTTGGCGGGTCAAAGTACCACGCCTCTCCGAGGCGTGAGTTCCCATCACACGCCTCGGAGAGGCGTGGTACTTTTTGCTCACGGCTTGGCGATCTTGGAATAAGCCTGCCAAGCGGCTTCGATGTTGGCGGCTTTTTCGTCGCCTTTGTGGAAGATGAAGCGGTGGTAGAGTTTCAGCGGCTGGCCGGACTCGATGGTGTGCGCGCCGTTGGGTTCTTCGGGGTTGAGGGAGTTTGTGCCGAAGGGGTTGGCGGTGAACAGGCCGTAGGTGCGGGCGTGCCAGTAGGTGGGGAAACGGAAGCTGGCGGGATGGTTGAGCATGGCGACGCCGAGGTGCTCGCCCTCGACGGGGCCGTGGAAGTCGCACCAGCGGGCGCGCTTGGCCCAGGCGTCCTTGTCCTCGTGGCCCTCGCTGTTGATAATCTTGCCGCCGAGCTTGGTGTCCACGGACATGCTGGTGGGCACACGGATGCTGAGGCCGGAGTCCTTGCGGTCGTCGGCGACGATCGGACCTTCGCTGGCGATGAGTTCGATATCGACATCGATGAGACGCTGCTCGCCATCCACGGAGAAGACCAGGGTGCGTTTTTCTTCGAGCAGCTTTTTGCCCGCGGCATCGAGGTAATCGCTGACCGCGACGATGGTGGCCGCGCCGTCCTTGACCTCCAGTTTTTCAAATTTGCGGTGCTGGATGCTGCCGAGGTGTCCCATGCGCTCCTTGGCCCTGGCGGCGCGCTCCGGGTTCTTGTTTTCAAGCTGCTCTTCAAAGGTGGCTTTCTCCGCCCAAGTATCGTAACCGCCGATGCTCTCATGACCGAAGCAAAGACCGCGGTGATGGACGTGGTCTTTGACCTCGCCTTCGATGTCCTCCATCGGGTAGGCGCGGGTCATAGCTTTCTGCGTGGGACCGTAAATCGGCCAGAGATAAGGCATGTTGGTGCCCGCATCATTGACGACGTACTCGGCGAAGACTTGATCGCCAATTTTGACGAGAGCGCCTTTCGGGGACTCGGAAACAGTGAGCGTGGTGGCCTGGGAGGTGGCGGTGAAAAGGCACAGAGCGACGACGAGGGGCAAGTGGAGCGGTTTCATGATTGAGAGATGGCTTCTTTTTGGGAAGAAGGAGAAACGTGGAAAGGCAGGGCTTCCATGCAAGAAGATTGGATTTTGCGCGGACGCTTCGCCTTGTGACACAGCCCGTCCCGGCTGTGTCGTGTCATGCGGGCGTCTCGCCCGCAAAGGCGCGCGGGCCTCCGGCCCACAGCGGGTAGCTTGTTCTTGAAGTGACCGTTTTGCGGGTGGGCAGATGGAACGGGAGGTGGCTTGGAAGGGGTTTGGACGGCGGGAGTGCTGCGGACTCGGAGGTCCGCGCGCCGGAGAGCGCGTTGGGCGAGCCAGCGGCTCGCCCCACAGGATGCCGCCTGATCTGCTGCGACGTTGGCGGATGAAAAAAACTTGTCCTTTTCTCCCGTTTGTCGTTTTCTAAGCCATGATCTCACAGCACACGGCGCTCAGAGAATGAGACCGTGTTCTGTGCCTTATCCTCCCATCCTTATTTTTCTGAACCTTGCATCCGTCTCCGTTCCCTTTATTGAACCCGCGTCTCGCACTTCTCTCCGCGTGCCTGCTGGCTGGCTCTCTCCAAGCCGGCGAACCCGCGCAGCCTGAGCAGGCGACAGCCATCCCTTTCGCCCAGCTAGGCGCGGAGGCACAGAAGCAGTATTCCGGGGACGGCATCGGCGTCACGCCCACGGCGCGCGGCGCGCGGCTGCGTGCCGCTTTCCAAAAGCTGGAAGCGGAGGCCACACAGGAAGGCTTGTGGATCGAGTCCACCGAGACGCCAGGGACACCGGATCGCTTCCGCGTGCGGGCGATGAAAGTGGGGCAAGCTTCCAGCTTGCCCGAGCAACCTGGAAGGTTGCGCCAACTTCCTGCCATCGGCACCGTCCACACCACCGGCGAGGCCGCCGCGTGGTCACGCCCCGGCCTTACCGAGGAATACAGCGCCAGCATGGATGGCATCCGCCAGGATTTCGTGGTGTCGGAGCGTCCCGCCGGCGAAGGCGGCCTGCGCTTGGAACTGGAAGTCAACGGCGCGCGGGCGGAAGCCGCGTCCTACGGAGCCAAACTCACCCTGGACGGCAGCGGCCGCGAACTCGCTTACAGCCGCCTGCACGTCACGGACGCGGGAGGGAAGACATTGACCACGCGCCTGGAGGTGACGGCGACGGATCGCTTGGTCATCACCGTGGACGACAACACCGCCGTTTACCCGGTGCGCATTGATCCGACGTTCAGCGATGCGGATTGGATCGGTGACTGGGGTACACTTGGCTCCAACGGGGTCATTTTGGCAATCGTGGCGGATGATGCTGGCAATTTGTATCTTGGCGGCAACTTCACCGCTGTGGGAAACCTGCTGGCCAATCGTGTCGCGAAGTGGGACGGCAGCGATTGGTCTGCCCTCGGCTCCGGCATGGACGGTCCGGTGCGTGCTCTGGTGGAGAGCGGAGGCGATCTTTATGCAGCGGGCACCTTCACTACGGCGGGTGGTGTGAGCGCCAACAACATCGCGAAGTGGGACGGTAGCGCTTGGGAACCCCTTGGCTCAGGTCTTAACAATGGAGTCAACGCCCTGGTGTTGAGCGGCAGCGCGATCTATGCGGGCGGCGCGTTCACCGAAGCAGGCAGTGTGAGCGCCAATTACATCGCGAAGTGGGATGACGGCGATTGGTCAGCCCTTGGTTCCGGTCTGGATAGCAATGTTTCCGCCTTGGCGATTAGCAACGGCACTCTCTACGTAGGGGGGCATTTCACCACAGCGGGCGGTGAAGCGGCTAATTACATCGCGAAGTGGGATGGCAGTGCGTGGTCGTCCCTTGGTTCGGGTATGAGTTCCGTTGTCTCTGCTTTGGCGGTGAACGAGACCGATCTTTATGCAGGAGGCAGCTTCACCGAAGCGGATGGCGAGAGCGTCCATTACATCGCAAAATGGGATGGCAACGCATTGAACGATCCCGACCCCGAAAGCGGCGGCGTGACGCTGGGCGCGCCGTCGCCGTAGCGTGACCGGCCCGGTGGCAATGGAGCGCGGGCCTCCGAGCCCGCAGCGGGTGGCTTGCTCTTGAAGGGACCGCTTGGCGGATGGGCAGGTGGAACGGGAGGTGGCTTGGAAGGGATTTGGGCGGCGGCGTGCTGCGGACTCGGAGGTCCGCGCGCCAGAGCGCGCGTTGGCGCGCGGACGAGTCGTTCGCACTCCACAACGCGGCGAGCCCGCGGCTCGCTCCACAGGATGCAGCCTGCGCTGCTACGGTGTTGGCGGCTCGCGCCACATTTGAGTTGCACAGCATCGAGAGGCATGATGATGATGCGGCCTATGTTTTCTCTTTCCAACAAGACAGCCGTGGTGACAGGCGGCGGTTCGGGCATCGGCCAGGCGATTGCGGAGGTGTTTGCCCGGCAGGGGGCGGCGGTGGAGGTGTTGGACCTCACGCTGGAAGCGGCGGCGGGGACCGTGGAGCGAATCGCGGAGGCTGGCGGGGAAGCGCGGGCGAGCGCCTGTGACGTGGGCGACGGCGCGGCGGTGGCGGCGGTGTTTGAGGAAATCGCGGCGCGGCGCAGCAAGATCGACATCCTGGTCAACAACGCCGGTGTGGCGCACATCGGCAATCTGCTGGGCACGGCGGAGGCGGACCTGGACCGGCTGTACCGGATCAACATCAAGGGCGTGTTTTTCTGCGCCCAGGAGGCGGTGAAGCGCATGACGGCGCAGGGCGGCGGCGTGGTGCTGAACCTGTGCTCCATCGCCTCCATGATGGGGCTGGCGGACCGCTTCGGGTACTCGATGACGAAAGGCGCGGTGGAGACGATGACCTACTCGATCGCGAAGGATTTCATCAGCCAGGGCATCCGCTGCAACTGCATCTGCCCGGCGCGGGTGCATACACCGTTCGTGGACGGTTATCTGGCAAAAAATTATCCCGGCCAGGAGGCGGAGATGTTCGCCAAACTGAGCGCGGCGCAGCCCATCGGGCGCATGGCGAAGCCGGAGGAGGTGGCCGCGCTGGCGGTCTATTTGTGCAGCGACGAGGCATCCTTTGTGACCGGGGCGGCTTATCTGATCGACGGGGGGGCGGTGAACCTGCGGTGAGGCTTCCATCATGCCTGATTCCTTGACAAAAGCGGACGAAAACCGCGGTGGTGGAGTCCCCCCCTTGGAGATGGCTGGAAAATAACCTGCATAGGGGACTTGCCATTGGACGCCGCCATTCTAAATTTGTTCTTCACTAAACATTAACTTTTTCTGAATCACACGCCTCATACATGCTGGAAGAATTGAAAACCAGAGAGCGGGAAAACCGCCCGATTCAGGTGGGACTTGTCGGGCTGGGAGCGATGGGACGAGGGATCGCATATCAGATCGGCCGCACTCCCGGCATGAGGCTGGCTTTTGTGGCTGACCAGAATGAGGCGGTGGCCCGCCAGGGCGCGGACATCTACGGTAAACCGACGGTGGTGACCACCGACGCTCTGGCCGCGCTGCGCGACGAAAAAATCCCCTGCGACGTGTTCGTGGAAGCCACCAACTCCATCGTGGCCGCCTACGACTACTGCCTCGCGGCCATCGAACGCAAGGCCCATTGCGTGCTCATGAACGCGGAGGTGGACGCCATCCTCGGCTACCTGCTGCGCGATGCCGCGTCCCGCCAGGGAGTGATCGTCACCAGCGACGGCGGCGATCAGCACGGGGTGCTGGCGCGGATGATGGAGGAGATCGAGATGTGGGGGTTCGACATCGTGCAAGCCGGCAACATGAAGGGCTTCCTGGACCGGCACCGCGACCTGGAAGGCACGGTGGAGATCGCCAAGAAGCTGGGCCTGAGCCCGGTGCAATGCCTGGCCTACACGGACGGCTCGAAGTTGAACATCGAGATGTCGATCATCGCGAATGAATACGGGCTGACGCCGCTGGTGCCTGGCATGGAGGGGCCGCGGGCGGAGAAGGTGGAGGAGGTGGTGAATCTCTTCGATTTTGACAAGTATGCCGGCCAAGGGCGGGTGGATTACATCCTGGGGGCGAAGCAGCACGGCGGCGGGGTGTATGTGGTGGGGCGCTGCGAGGATGAGTTTCAGCAGGGTTACTTGAACTACTACAAGGTGACGAACAAACACCCCTATTACCTGTTTTTGCGGCCCTACCACCTCTGCCACCTGGAAACGCCGCGGGCGGTGGCGCTGGCGGCGCTCTACGGGAAGGCGGTGTGTACGATGA
>CAZNKC010000238.1:0-8210 GCA_964573315.1 uncultured Verrucomicrobiaceae bacterium
GATCCGCGGGCCGGTGGTGAACTCCAGGCTTCCGGGCAGGATCGCCACGCCAGTGTCTGGGGTGAGGAAGCATTGCAGGTAGTTGGCGATGGTTTCCTTCACGCCCCCGATTGATTGCGGGTCTGGAGAAGGAGCTTTCCCCCAGGTTGTTCGACCGAAGTTCCAGGCAGGTGAAGCCGACAGGTGCGGGAGTTCATCTGTTGAAGGCAGGGCGGGAAATCCTCGCCAAAGCCGAGCAGGCGGAGCATGAGATTCGTTCCATCAGCACTTCAAGCGCCGCGGCATCAAGCTTCGGATTTATGTCAAAAACGAACGGGAGCATTGTCCGATCCTGGCTGCCATCGGCAAAGGAGTCTCCCTCAACATCTCAAAGGTCCAGCACTACGCGGCGGCGATGCTCGGACTTAATCACTCGAACTTGATGTAGGCGTATCCCTGAAGTTGCAGATCCACCAGCCGGGGGAATGCTCCGACAACACGAAGGATGCCTGGTTGAAGTTCGCCGGGAGTCACTTGCTTCTGGCGCATGGTGTCGGCGCAGAGTTCGATTTTCACGCCGCGTTTGATGAGGCTGGCGATGATTTCGGCGTTGAGGTTCTTCGGGTGTTCGGGGTCAAGGCGAGCCCGTGTGGCGTCGTTGACGAGGGCGTTCAAGCCGGTGCCATGATAGACGACGTGGAAGTCCACGGCGTCCAATGAAACGCCTTCACGCTCGTAGGTGTCGATGAGCTTGCGCACGTAGAACAGGCCGCGGTTGATGCCTTCGTGTTCTTTGTCGTCGCTCACTTGATAGACGATGCGCAGGTTCTCGCGAACTTTCAGAGGGATGGTGGTTGAAGCCGGATCGGCGGCTTGCAGAGGAGTGGCGAACCCCTGGGCGAGACAGCACATGCAGGAGAGAATGGTGGCGATTTTCATTTCGATTTGATTTTCAGGGTTTGATCAAGATAAGGAGTGTCAGGCGATTCGTGATTTCTCATCTTCCAGAAGACTGCGAAGCATCCATGCGGTTTTTTCGTGCAGTTGGATGCGCTGGGTTAGCAGATCGGCACTGGCTTGGTCATGCGCTTTTTCCGCGATGATGGTGACATCCCGAGCCGTGCGCACCACGGCCTCGTGTCCCGTCACGAGGAGACGAATCATCTCCGTGGCTTTCGGAACGCCCGAGACTTCCTTGATGGAACTGAGGCTCACAAACTCGCCGTAGGTTCCCGGAGCGTGCATGCCCAAGGCGCGAATACGCTCGGCAACCGCGTCCACCGCAAGCGCCAGCTCGGTGTAGTGCTGCTCGAACATGACGTGCAGTGTCTGGAACATAGGCCCGGTGACGTTCCAGTGGAAGTTGTGCGTCTGGAGGTAAAGCGTGTAGGTGTCGGCCAGCAGTCGCGAGAGACCCTCGGCGATTTCCGAGCGGTCGGTTTCGTTGATCCCGGTGTTGATGGTCATGCTTGTTTTCATATTCTTTTTTTATTGGGTAAATGAATGGGGTAGGCGACGAGGATGCGGATGCGTTTCATGGGTCGGAAAAAAGGAGGCAGAAGTCAGCTTAGGAACTGGCTGCGGAGGTTCGGTTTCACATCAAGCGGGATGGCGCGGCCGGGCTGGTCCATGGTGACGGGCGACTGCGCTTTGAGATAGCGGCGCACGGCTTCGTGGGCGTCGATGTCGAGGGTCTTCAAATCTTCCACATGGGGGATGCGGCAGAGCATGTGCGCGGGGTCGCCTTCGCGTTCGCAGGAGGTGAGCGTGTAGGTTTGAAGCGGCTCGACGGGCTGGCCGTGCAAAGTCATCCGCGTGATGCGCTCCCCTTCCGGCCGGTTGACATAGAACTGGAATTCCAATCCGGACGAGGCACGCGGCACCCAGCCGCCGAAGAGGCGCTTGGGATTTTTCGAAAACACGTTCTCCAGCTCGCGCTCGAAGAAGGCGCGCAACTGGGCGCCGGTGACCCGTCCGGTCTTGAGGTTGGTGTTGATGGGGTAGTAGTTCCAAAGGTCTTCCATGGTGATGTCTCCCTTCACGATGGGATAGCCAAAGCGGAAGCCGTTGGTGAGGGCGATTTGTGTGCCGCCGGTGGCGAGCAGCGCGTCTGCCAGCACAGCGTCGGCGTTGCACTCGATGGGGGCGTAGCGGAACAGATCGGTGCCGGCGCTGCCGATGACCTGCGCGAATTGCTCGCGTGTGGGCGCGAGACTTCGCTCGACGATGGCCCGCACGTCTTCGGCTTCTCCGTGCGCATCGGCCCGCAGTTCGATGAGTTTCCATTCACGACTCGCGATGGTTTTGTCTTCGACCAGCAAATCCAGACGCCCGACGTGCGAGCCGAACGCGCCGGCTTCCACCACCCATACCCCGTTGCGGACAACGGGTTTATCCGTGCGCTCATGTGTGTCCGCCGAGAGGATCACATCCACGCCGGTGAGAGCCTCGGCCAGTCCGATGGCTTTGGGCAGGCCGATGTGTGTGACGAGGACGACGAGGTCCGCCCGCTCCTGCTGGCGGACTTTGTCGATCAGCGGCTGAAGGACTTCACTGTTTTCATACACCAATCCCGCGCTGAAGGTCGGCGGCTGACGGTGGGGAACGTCGGGATCGGTGAAGCCGATGAGCGCGATCTTCAGCCCTTGTGTCTGGTGGATGACGCAGGGGGCAAAGAGGAGTTCTTTGGTGCCGGCATCGCGCAGGTTCGCGGCGAGCGCGGGAGCTTTGAGCTGGCGGCTGATCTGGAGAAGACGGTCTTTGCCGAAGACAACCTCCCAGTTGCCCGGCAGCCAGTAGTCGAGCTGCAATGCGTTGACGGGCTCAATCATGGTCTGGCCTTCGCTTGCGGCCACGTGGCCGGATCCCTGGATGGTATCGCCAAGATCCAGAGTGACGGTGCCTTGCGGGTTTTCGGCGCGGATGGCGCGCAGGACATGGGCGATGCGGGCAATGCCGCCAGCCGGGACGATCTCGTCTTTCCCGGATGACCAATACATTTCCGGATGCTCTTCGAGCTGTCCGTGAATGTCAGCATAAAAAGCCAGAGTGATGCGTTTCGTCTGCGTGGAGTCCGCGGCTTTGATTTCTCGCGCTGTCAACGAGCCAGCCGCGATGGCGGCAAGGCCAAGGGTGAATTGACGGCGGCTCGCAAGCAACGGGGCAAGTTCAGTTGAGTGTGTCGGCATGGACATGGAGCGTATTTCAGTTTTTGGGCAAAGAAGTTCAGGCACGGCCTTTGAGCATGCCTTTCCAGTAGAGCAGCGGGAGGCCGTATTTTTTCAGCAGCCACATGGAGTAGCGTTCCTTGGCCTGATTGAAGGGGAAGCTCTCCGCCGGGTTGCCGTCGTAATCGAATTCCGCCAGCACCATGCGGCCATAACGTGTGACCAGCGGACAGGAGGTGTAGCCGTTGTAGCGTGCGGTGAGTGGCCGGCCCCCGCGATGGGAAAGAAGATTTTCCACGACAACGGGAGCTTCTTTTCTTACCGCCGCGCCGGTGCGGCTGGTGGGCAGGCTGCTGGCGTCGCCGAGGGCGAAGATGTCGGGATATTTGGGATGTTGCAGCGTGTGTTTGTCGGCGGCGCACCATCCTGCTTCATCGGCAAGCGGGCTTTGGCGGATGAAGTCGGGCGCGCTTTGCGGCGGGCTGACGTGGAGCATGTCGAAGGGAATCACGACCTGCTCTTTGGTGTCGAGATTCTCAAAGACGGCTTCTTTCGTGTCGCCGCGCACTTCGACAAGATCGTGTCTGAAGCGGGTTTCGATGCCTCGTGCGGCGATGATGTTCTCCAGCACGGCGCGGTATTTGGCGACACCGAAGATGTTGGGTGTGGCGCTGGCGTAGATGACTTTCACTTTTTCGCGCATCCCTTGACGACGGAAATAATCCTCTGCCAGATACATGATCTTCTGCGGAGCGCCGCCGCATTTCACCGGCGTGGCCGGCATGGTGAACAGCGCGGTGCCGGATCGCATCTGGCGCAGCGTTTCCCAGGTGGAATTGACGGTGTCGTAGCTGTAGTTGGAGCAGACGCCGTTTTTGCCGAGGGTTTCGGGAAGTCCCTTGATGGCGCTCCAGTTGATCTGGATGCCGGGGCAGACGACGAGCTGTTGATAGGTGATGGATTGGCCGCTTTTGAGCGTGACTTGATTTGTTTCCGGCAGGAACGTGGCGGCGGCGTCCTTGATCCAGGCGACGCCATCGGGGATGACGGAGGCTTCGTCGCGTTCCGTGGTTTCACGTTGCGCCGCGCCAGCGCCGACGAGCGTCCACAGGGGCTGGTAGTAATGCTTTTCCGAAGGATCAACGATGGCGACGCTGAGTTCCGGCGCGGCATGGCGCAGACGCGCGGCCACGGTGATGCCGGCCGTGCCGCCGCCGATGATGAGGATGTCGCAGGATGGGTTCATGTCATTGAAAGCTCAGGTTCTTCACCAGCATCCAGGCTGCGGTGAGCCACATGCCGATGGCGAAAATTCTTTGCAGCGACTTGCCGCTGAGTTTGGAGCGCAGGCCGCTGCCCAGCAGCATGCCGACGAAGCCGCCGCCGATAAAAACCAGGCTGAGCGGCATCGGAAAGAGCTGGCCGTGCAACACATGGGCGACGACGCCGGAGATGGAGATGAGAAAGATGACCAGCAGCGAGGTGGCCACGGCGCGGTGGATGCTCATGCCAGTGACAAAAAGCAGGCCGGGCACGATGATGAAGCCGCCGCCGACGCCGAACAATCCGGACAGCAGGCCCGCCGCCGCGCCTCCGCTGCCGAGGCGCAGATAGCATTCCGGGCCGAAACGTCCCGCCCCTTGGGTCACGCAGCGGCTGGGTTTCGCGGAGTCTTCGCCGCGTCCGCGCCACATGCGCCAGCCGACGAAGATCATCAACAACGCAAAGGCGCTGAGCAGAGCGGCGGACGGGATCATGCGGCCAATCGACGTGCCAAGCGGCGCGGTGATCATGCCGCCCAAGGCGAAGAGCAGACCGGCCTTCCATTCGACCTCGCCGTGCAGCCAGCGCAGGGCCGCGCCAAATCCGGCGGTGACACCGACCGTGGCGAGGCTGAGGCCCATCGCGGTGCCGACGGGAACGGCGAGCCCGTAGATGAGCAGCGGCACGGCGAAGATGGATCCGCCGCCGCCGGTGAGGCCGAGCGAGGCCCCGACCAGCAGGCCGAAGATGAGGCTGAGAGTGGTGTTGGCGTCCATGGTGAGGATGGCCGGAATGGAGCGCGGGCACTCCTGCCCGCGCTCCATGACTTATGCCTGCAATGCAATGGGGACGTTCTGGAAGGCGTCGTTGACGTAGATCACTTTGCGGCCTTCGCGTTGCAGCCAGGCGACAGCGGCACTGGCGCGATTGCCGCTTTGACAATGCACCACCAGCGGCACGTCTTTGGGCAGCTCTCCGGAACGCGCCCGCAGGCGGGTGTGGGCGATGTTCACCGCGCCACGCACATGACCGGCGGTGTATTCAGCCACGCGACGCACGTCGAGAACGAGGGTGTTGGGGTTGCCGAGCAGGAGGTCTTCCACTTCACCGAACTTTACCCTGGGGATGCCGGTGAGATAGGAGCGGTTAGCTTTGGCAACCGTTTCTGCTGACACGAAGCCAAGCACATGATCGAACCCGATACGGCGCAACTGCCAGGCGAGTCCCTCCGCCTGGGCAGGGTCATCAACGGCCAGAACGATCATCTCCTCCGGCATCAAATAGGAACCGGAGAAGCCTGAAAAATCGCCGCTGGCAGGCGCATAGAGGCTGCCTTTGAGATGGCTGGAGGCGAAGGCTTTGCGGTCGGAGCGCGAGTCGAGCACGACAAAGTCCGGCTCGTTCAAACGCGCGGTGACCTGGCTGATGTCCAGCGCAGTGAGCGGAGGCACGTCGCCCAGCACGGCGGGGCCGATCTTGTTCACCTTCTTCATGTTGGCGAAGTAGAGCGGCGGCTCGGGCTGGCCTTCGAGGATGAAGCTGACAAAGGCGTCCTCCGTGTCGTGCAAGGCGAGTTTCAGCGCGTGGTTGAATTTTTTCTCATAGCCCAGCGTGGAGACCGGCACCGCGCCGAGCGATTTGCCGCAGGCGCTGCCCGCGCCGTGGGCGGGGAGGATTTGCAGGTGATCCGGCAGGGCGTTGAGTTTCTTCAGGCTGTGGTAGAGCTGCCTGGCTCCCGGCTCCTGGGTGCCGGTGAGCCCGGCGGCCTGCTCCAGCAAGTCGGGGCGGCCCACGTCGCCGACAAAGAGGAAGTCGCCGGTGACCAGCGCCATCGGTTCGTCCGCCCCGCCGCCTTCATCGGTGAGGAGGTAGCACAAGTGCTCCGGCGTGTGGCCGGGCGTATGCAGCGCCTCCAGTTTGATGTTGCCAATGCGGAAAGTGTCCTTGTCGCGCAGCAGATGCAGCTTGGGCAAATCCCTGGCCCATTCCGACTGCCAGTCCGGGCCGCCCTCGGCGGAAACATAAACGTCCGCGCCCTGGGCGGCGAGTTCGCGGGCGCCGCTGACGAAGTCGGCGTGGATGTGGGTTTCGGCGACGGCGCTGAGCTTCAGCCCCTCGGCGGCGGCGATGTTCTGGTATTGGGCGATGTCGCGCAGGGGGTCGATGACAACGGCTTCACCGGTTTTCTGGCAGCCGATGACGTAGGCGTATTGAGCCAGATGGGGATCGTAGACTTGGCGTAAAAACATGGCTGTGTATGGTTCGGATGGTTGTGCTTCTGGTTTAGAAAGGTTCAGCGGTTTTGTGACACGGAGCAGCGGGAACCCGAAGCGGCGGAGCAGCCGGGGGCTTTGTTCCAGGGGGCCTTGGCCAGCAGCAGGCCCATGCCGCACCAGTCGGTGATGCCTGCGAAGACAAGCCCCGCGCCGACGAAGGCGCTCAGCCCGTAGAATCCGGGGTGCACCCAGGTTCCGAGAATGACACCCGCCAGCACGAGCGAACCGGCCGCAACGCGCACTTGTCTTTCCAGAGACATGATTTTCTTGCCGCGGTTGACCGGCAGCCCCGCCGCGTCCCAGGCGAGCATGCCGCCTTCCAAGATGCAGACGTTGCTCATGCCTGCGGCGGCGAGTTTGTCAGCGGCTTTTTTGGCGCGGCCACCGCTGCGGCAGATGACGACGACCTCGCTGTCAGCGCCTTCTTTATTGGCCAGGCCGGGCGCGTCCAGTTCATCCAGCGGCACGAGACGGGCTTGAGGGTGATGAACCTCCTGATGCTCCAGCGGCGTGCGCACATCCAGCAGGAGGGGGGCGGGAGCGCCATTGGCCAGGCGGGTGTGGAGATCGTGAGGTGACAGTTGAGAAGGTTCTGCGGTCATGATAATGGTTGCGTTATTCGGTTATACAGCTATATTCCCACATGGTTATGAAGTCAAGAAAAAAATCTGGATGTGTTTTTGAATCTGCTCCCGGCAAGCAGAAGCTGACGCGCGCTTCGCTTGAGCGGCTGGCAGGAATTTTCTCCGCTTTTGCAGACGCCACGCGCCTGGCGATCCTCCAGGAACTGCGCCCCGGGCGTTTGAGCGTGGGCGAGTTGGTGAGCAATCTCGGCACCTCGCAGGCGAACATTTCCAAGCATCTGAAACTGCTGTATCAAGCCGGGTTGCTGATTCGCGAACGCGAGGGCCTGCAGGTTTTTTACAGAGTATCGGAGGAATCCGTGTATGAAATGTGCAAGTTCGCCTGCAAACGGCTGAATGAAAACGCGCAGGCTGCGCCTGTGGAGGATTATTTTATTTGATCATGTCTCACCTTCGGAACCAAGGCGAAACCCTCCCGTCCGGCTCAATCGGCGGCAGCAACGTGCGCTTGAATCCCCGCTCGCAATGCACGAGCACGGCGGTGTGCTTGGGCAGGCTGCGGAGGATGTGCGGCTTGATCTTGTGTTCCTCCAGCTCCGAATAGTTGCTGCTCTGCCGCCCTCCTGAATACCCCCACGACTTCTTGATGACCTTCTTCCTGCCGAGGAAGTCGGCGCTCTCGTTGGCTCCCTCCTCGTCCGCCGCGCGGAAGATCATGCGGTTGCGCAAGTTCAGCGTGAGCACGCGGGCCTTCTCACGGCCCAGCGGTGGAATGAACGAACTGGAGGATTGCGCCGCCGCGACGACCGTGGCGCGGGCCTCGCGGATGACATCGACGGAATTGTAGTCCGACATGCCGTCCTCCGCCGCAGTCATGAAGCGCTGCGCCTCGTCCGCCCACAGGACGAGCAGGTTGTCGTCCTGCCGTTCGTGCTTCGGCT
>CAZNKC010000239.1:0-8209 GCA_964573315.1 uncultured Verrucomicrobiaceae bacterium
ACCCTAAAAACAGAGATGAGAGTTGATGGTTGAGAGTTGAGAGGCTGGAAATGAGCGACTTGTGGCCACCAGGGGGACTCACCCTGCGGGTGAATGGAGCTTTCGGCGTAAGCCGCTGATTTTTAACTATCAACATTCAACTCTCGACTCTCAACTTCCTTTTCAGGCTCACACCAAGGCACCAAGGAATGGGAGGTTGAAGGCAACTCAGCCCTCTGCTTTCTGGCAGCCTGCCTTGCTTGCGTCAGTGTTTATTTTCCATGTTTTTAATAAATTCCGTGTTCACGGTTCTGTTTTATGTCTAAATCCTGAATGATGCGTGACAAATGCGGATCGCCGATTACTGTCAAACCGGCCCATAAATTACCGTCTCCAGGCTATGATTTTCGGATTCTCATTTGATTTTCCATTGCGTGGCATGGAGGGGTTTGGAAAAATCGAAGATTATGTTATCGTCTCAGCATTTGAACTACCACCACTTGCGGTATTTTTGGGAGGTCGCCCGGCATGGCAGTCTGCGGGTGGCGGCGGAGAAGATGAATGTGTCCCAGCCGACGATCAGCGCCCAAGTGAAAGCGCTGGAGGAGACGCTGCAACGGCAGCTTTTCAGCCGCTCCGGGCGCGGTCTGCGGCTGACGGCGGCGGGGCGGATGGTGATGGATTACGCGGGGGAGATTTTCGGCATGGGCGGGCGGCTGGTAGAGGCTCTCAACGGATCGCACGCGCGGCATCCGGTGCGGCTGAACCTGGGCATCACGGATTCCTTTGCCAAACTGTTCGCCTGGAATCTGGTGCGGCCGGCGCTGAAACAGCATCCGGGCCTGTTCGTGGCCTGCTCGGAGGGCAAGGCGACGGAGCTGTTGACGCAAATGGTGGTGGGACGGCTGGACGTGATGCTGTCCGACGAGGCGGCGCCGACTTCACTGCCGATCAAGGCTTTCAGCCACTTGCTGGGGGAGGTGCCGGTGACGTTTTGCGGTTGCGAGGATTTGGTGCGGCGATTTGGCGGCGATGCCTTTCCCGCCAGCCTGCAGGAGGCGCCCATGCTGCTGCCGGCGGCGCAGACGGCGTGGCGGCATCAGTTGGATCATTGGTTCGAGATGCGGGGGCTGCGGCCCAATGTGGTGGCGGAGTTTGACGATTCGGCGCTGCTGAAGACGGCGGCGGCGGACGGCTTGGGCGTGGCGCCGGTGGCGCTGCCGGTGGCGGCGGAGGCGGAGGCGCGCTTCGGCCTGCGCCCGCTCGGTGAGGTGACGCAATGCGCGTTTCCGTGCTACCTGATCACGGTGGAGCGCTCGCTCAAGCATCCGGCGGTGCGCACCATCGCCAAGGAGGCGCGCGTGTTTTTCACCAAACACCCGGCGGCGGAACCCGCCAAGCGTGTGGAGGGAGTTCAGATCGCGCTGACGGGCGCGGGCGCGGACTCCGGCGCACTGCCGATCTCCGGGTAATCGGTGATGCGGCAGAGGTGGATGCCGTAGCGCTCGCAGATGGCGTGCGCCTCGGAGCCGGGATAGGACTCGCGGAAATAGACCTCGCGCACGCCGTAGGCGCAGAGCATCTGCATGCAACTGGTGCAAGGCTCGGTGGTGCAGGCGACGAGCTTGACGTTGCCGCGGGTGAAGAGGCTGCACAGGTTGACTTCGGCATGGATCATGAAGCTGCGGCGGGCGTCGCGGTCCGTCCAGAATTCCGGGGAGGCGTTGTAACCGGGGGCGAGGCCGTTGTAGGCGGTGCCGATGACGCGGTTGTCGAAGTCGATGGCCACGGCACCGACCTTGCGGTAAGGATCCTCGGAGCGCAGGCTGGCGACGTGGGCCAGGGCCATGGCATATTCGGGGATGGCCAGCCGGCGAGTGGGAACGACGATTTCAGGTGCCTGCATGGCACACGCCGATAGCAAGGGAAGGAGCGGGGTCAATAAGCATCGTCTCCAGACCAGATCATCCTCGTCCTCGATTCTTCGGATTTCGGATTTCGGATTTCGGATTTTGGATTTCGGATTTCGGATTTTCGAGGACGAGGACGAGCAAGAGCAAGAGCAAGAGCAAGAGCAAGAGGCGGCTCGCGCCACGGAAGCGCCAACGTTGTCTTTTTTCTTTTTTCCGTGAACCTTTTTCTCCGAAAATCCCACGTTAAAGATGACAGGTTGCGCCCGCAGCCGGTGAATCACCCTCCCACAACCGCTTGGACACCACGGAACAACCGCCCTTGCTTGAGCGCCTCTTCACGGAGAGCGCCGGGGATTTGACGCGCTACTTCACGCGGCGGCACGGCGGCGAGGAAGGCGTGCAAGACTTGGTGCAGGAGACGTTTTTGCAAATGGCGCGCGGGCTGCGCGATGGGAAATCACCGAAATGCGCGCGCGGCTATTTGTTCGGCATCGCGCGGCATCTGAGCCAGGCAGCGTGGTCGCGGCGGCGGGACGACAAGGTGTTGCCATTCGATGCCGCTTCCGTCGCAGAGACCGCTGCGCCGGTGGAGGATGAGCGCGTGGCGGCGGCGCGGGAGACGATTTCCGCGCTGGAGCCGTTGCAGCGGGAGATTCTCGATTTGCGTTTCGCGCAGAGCCTTTCCTATGCGGAGATCGCCGAGGCGCTGGGCATCCCCATCGGCACCGTGCGCTCGCGCCTGCACCACGCCATCGCCGAGGTGCGCCATCGCCTGACTTCTTGACCTTTGACTATTTGACCCTTGACCCACTGACCATCATGAAACCTGAATCCCTGCACGCTTTGATCATCGACCGCCATTTCGGCGAACTGCCGCCGGAGAGCGTCGAATTGCTGGAGCATCACCTCGCGAATCACCCCGGCGCGCGCGCCGAGGCGGAGCGCATTTTGCAATCCCTGGCCGTCACCCGCGACGCCGTGTTGTGGCATCCCGAACTGGCGCGGGTGGCGGCGACGATGCCCGCCGCGGCTCCGCGCGCTGCGAGCCGTTCCTCCTTCATGCCCTGGCTGGCGCGCGCGGCGGCGGTGCTACTGCTGGCGGCGCTGGCGGGTGCGGGCGGTTTCGTGGCGGGCCGCTCGGACTCACAACCGGTGGCGGCATCCGGCGCGGCGGAAACAACGCGCGCCACGCCGCGCAAGGAGAGCCCCTGGGCGCGTTACCGCATGACCTTCGACCCGGCGGGCGCGGGCATGCAGGTGGTGCGCGTGGACACCGCCAACTTGGAATTGAAATCGACGCCATGAAATCGAAACGGATTTGCCAAGTTGCCGATGGAAGGGAGGCGAGGCTCCTCCCTTCACCGGTTCAAACGGCGAGGGCGCCGCTTCTACTTTTCGCCGCGCTTTGCCTCACCGGCTGTTTCCCGGAGGAGCGCGTTTGGTGGTCGCCGCAGGGAGACCGCGCTGTGGTTTTGATCGAAGACCGGTTGCATCTCGCGGACGCGGATGGCGGCTTGAGCGAACCGCTCACGCAGGATGAGCTTTCGGAACAGACATTGGTGAAAGCCGCAAGCTGGCTGCCGGACGGGAGTGGTTTCGTGTGTCTGCGCGTGCGGGTGATCGCCGATTGGGAGGAAGCGCGCGCGCTGATCCCGGCGGCGGAAGCGGAGGCGGTGGAAAAGATGCTGCCCGCCGTGCTGCCGCTGCTGGAGGCCGCCGTGAAACTGGCGGACAACGCCAAGACGCTGGAGGAAATCCTGGCATCGCTGCCGTCCGCGTCCAGGCAGCGTTTCGGCAGCGCACTGTTGCTGGCGTTTCAGCAAGACCCGGCGGCGGTGGAAAAACAACTGCTGGCGCTGCCGCAGGGAGCGGAGATCGTGGCGTCGCTGAAAAAACCGGACACCGGCTACGAGATGAGCGAACTTTGCCTGCTCAAGCTCGACGCCGGCCGCACTGCGGAGCCGCAGCCGATCACGCGCAGCCTGTTGCGCCCGGCGCATTTGCCGCGTGTGTCACCGAAACACGATGCGCTGGCATTCCTGCGCGAGGATGGCGAAAGCGCGACGCTGGAGGTCATGGCGCTGGATGGCCGTGCCAGTCTCACCGTCGCGCGCAAGGTGAGCGGCGCGTTCGACTGGACGCCGGATGGCCGCTCGTTGGTGTTCATGGCGCCCATCGGCGGCGAGGGTGAGAAACTGCAGAGCATTCACCGCGTCACGGTCTTGCAGGAAAACGGCGCGCTGTTGAAAGCCGCGCACGAGCGGCGGCCTGATGGCTCCTTGGCACGAGTCAAAGGCGCGGACCACCTCGATGATCCGGTCACGCTGGCCACGGCGGTCGCGCTGAGTCCGCCGCGTTTGCAGGTGCTGGCGGATGGCCGCGTGCTCTTCGCCAGCCAGCCGGTGACGCTGCCCGCCCCCGGCGCCGGGCCGGAATTGGAGCCGCGTTTGTTCGTCATCGCCGCCGATGGCGGCACGGTGACGCCGGTGCCGACCGCGCCGGGCGATCTGCCGGTGAACCTCGCCTACTTCGCCGCCTCGCCCGACGGCAGACGCGTCGCCGTGGTGGAGAGCGAGACAGACGCCGTGGCCGTGGTCGAAGTGGACACGGGCAAAACCCAAATCATCTCGCCGCCGCATCCGCGCTGGCAAAACCGCACCCTCCCCGCGTGGAAATCCGCCACCGAACTGACCTTCGCCGCACTGCATGACGGCAAACCCGCATGGATGCTGTGGACCGGCGGCGACGATCTCCGCTGTCTCAGCGAGCAATGGCCCGCCGCCGCTACCGCGAAGTGGCTGGAGCACACGAGCACCGAAGCCACCCGCGAATCCCTGAAATCCAAACCCCAACCCGGCGATGCCGGAACCAAAAGGTAGGAAAATGCCAGAAAATTTTTCTACCTTCAATTTTCCTGCCTCCTTCCAATAGCACCCGATGAAATACACGATTTATCTTTTCTTGTTAGGCAGCGCCGCCGCCGCCGAGGACACGGCCTTCTTCGAATCGAAAATCCGGCCCGTGCTGGTGAAGCACTGCTACGAGTGCCACTCCACCGAATCCGGCAAATCGAAGGGCGGCCTGATGCTGGACACGAAACCAACGATCCGCGCCGGCGGCGACACCGGCCCGGCAGTCGTCCCCGGCGACCCGGCCAAGAGCCTGCTGCTCACCGCGATCAAGCACAGCGATCCCGATCTCGAAATGCCGCCGAAGGAGCCGCGGCTGCCGGACTCGGTCATCGCGGACTTCGAGAAGTGGATTCAAATGGGCGCGCCCGACCCGCGCGAGTCGGCGGTGAACGTGGCGGAGCGCCCGCCGGTGGACGTGGAGAGCGGACGGCAATTTTGGAGTTACCAAAAACCTGAGATGCCGGAAAACACTGCGGGCGGCATTGACGGCTTCATCCGCGAGAAGCTGGCCGCCGCCGGGTTGCAACCTGCTCCACCCGCCAAGCCCGTGGTGCTGCTGCGCCGGCTGTATTTCGACCTCATCGGTCTGCCGCCAACGCCGAAGGAGGTTCGGGATTTTTTAAACAAGTCCGATGAATCCCATAAGGCTTACGAGCAAATCGTGGACAAGCTCCTGCAAAGCCCGCGCTTCGGCGAGCGCTGGGGCCGCCACTGGCTGGACGTGGCGCGCTTCGCCGAATCGAACGGCCGCGAGTCCAACCTAACCTATCCGCACGCCTGGCGTTACCGTGACTATGTGATCGACGCCGTGAATGCGGACATCCCCTTCGACCGCTTCATCACCGAGCAGATCGCAGGCGATTTGCTGCCCGCCAAGGACGACGCCGAGCGCGCGCGCCTGCTCGTCGCCACGGGTTTCCTCGCGCTTGGCACGAAGGGCTTGAACGAGATGAGCGAGGCGCAGTTCGCCGCCGATCTCGTGGACGAGCAGATCGACACCGTGACGCGCGCCGTGATGGCCAGCTCCGTGGCCTGCGCACGCTGCCACGATCACAAGTCCGAGCCGTTCAGCATGGAGGATTACTACGCATTGGCTGGCATTTTCAAAAGCACGCAGACCTTCTTCGGCACCTGGATCGACTCGGAGAACAACAACAGCTCGCATTTGATCCGCCTGCCGGAACTGCCGGAGCAGGTGATCCCGAACCCATCGATCACCCCGCAGCGCGTGGAGCAGTTGAAGGCCGATCTGGCGAAGCTGGATCAGGAGGAAAAAGAGGGCCAGGAATACATGAAGAAAGCGGAGGCTGAAGGACGCGATCTCAGTGACGAATTTTACACTCTGCTCAGCAACGCCCTGCGCATCTACTGGAGCCGCGGCCCCATCGTGGGCCAGCTTGAGATCGTCGATGACAAGGGCCGCGCGCTGCCGATGTGCATGGGCGTGCAGGACGCCAAGCGCATCACCGATTCCCAGCTTTACGAGCGCGGCGAGATCGCGCATCCGGTGAAGGCGGTGCCGCGCGGCTTCCCGCGCGTGATCGAGACCGGCATCCGCCTTCCCAAAAAACAAAGCGGCCGCCGCGAACTCGCGCAATGGCTCGCCAGCCGCGACAACCCGCTCACCGCCCGCGTGATGGCGAATCGCGTGTGGCGGCATCTGCTCGGCACGGGCATCGTGCTCACCGTGGATAACTTCGGCTTCAGCGGCGAACGCCCCAGCCATCCCGAATTGCTCGACTACCTCGCGCTCCGCTTCATGGACAACGGCTGGTCGGTGAAGGCGCTCATCAAGGAGATCGTGATGTCGGAGACGTACCGGCAAAGCTCGTCAAATGCGAAATCCAATCCACAATCCGCAATCCGCAATCCGCATTCAACGGATCCCGACAACCGCCTTTTGTCCCATGCGAACAAACGCCGCCTCGACGCCGAAGTCATCCGCGACTCCATGCTCGCCGTGTCCGGCCTGCTCGACACCTCGCGTCGCCCCGGATCGCTCGCGGCGGAGTTGGGCGGCCAGTCCGTTTCGCTCATCGGCTTCAACGCCAAGCTGCCGCCCGATCTTGACGGTTCGCACCGCCGCTCCGTTTATCTGCCGGTGATCCGCGACCACCTGCCGGACGTGCTGGAGCAGTTCGACGTGGCCAATCCGAACCTCGTCATCGGAGATCGCGACGTGACCAACGTGCCGCTCCAGGCGCTCTACCTCCTCAACGGCTCCTTCGTGCAAGAACAAGCTGCAGCGCTCGCAAAACGGCTCGCCAGGGGAAAATCCACGCGCTCCGAGCAAATCCGCCGCACCTTCTCCCTCTGCTTCAATCGCCCGCCCGACGCGAGAGAGCAACAGCTCGCCGAATCCTTTTTCCAAACCGCCCCCGGAGACGAATCCCAACGCCTCGCCGCCTTCTGCCAGTCGCTGCTGTCGAGCGCGGAGTTTCGCTTTGCGGATTGATCGGGGTAATCCACGCGCTCGGAGGGAAGACTCACGTCTTCCTCTACGGAGCCTCGCGTCGGGTCCGCTCCGTTGTAGAGGCAAACGTGAGTTTGCCCTCTGTTCGACTCTCACCAGTTCGAAAGTGCTCACGCCTTACCACGCGTCCAGAACGAAGACTCACGTCTTCTTCTACGCCACCGCGCTTCGTTGCGTAGAAGCAAACGTGAGTTTGCCTTTTGCCCGGCTTCTTCTACGATTCAGCGTGGCTGCGTTCCACCATCGCCGCGCGAAGCTTCCAGAACTTGTCCCAATACCCTTCTTCCAGCGGATGCAGCGTGGGGTAGCCCGGTACCATGCAGCCCAGATACGGCCACTCCTCCGCGCGCTTCACCAGACCCGCCCGCACGGGGTTTTGCAGGATGTACCACGCCATCCCGCGCACCGCGTCCGGCCCCTTTTCGTGCTGGCGCAGCACATGGTCATAGGCCTGCTTTTGAAACCGCGCGCCGGGCAGGCTGCGGTCCAGCAGGGCGTTGACATGCTGGCGGAAAAACTTTGCGGCCTTGCGTTGGTCGGAGTCCGTGGCAACGCCCATCCAGAGCAGGTGCAGATGGTCGGGCATCAGGCAGTAGATCGGGCAGAGGAGATCGTAACGCGCCATCGTGTGAAGGAGCAGTTCGCGAAAGCGCGGGTGGAAGCCCGGCTTGAGCCAGCCCGTGGCACGCCTGTCCAGCGTCATCTGCCAATGCACCGAGCTGAAGCCCCGGTAAAACCCGGCGGGCAGACGCGGCAGCCAGTCAGGCAGGTTCGACGGCGGTGCAAGATCAGGCTCGTCCATGACGCGAAGATAGCCGGTATCTCGTAGAAGCAAACGTGAGTTTGCCCTTATGGAAGCTCACGAGGAGCGTGAACACGCTCATGCCATCGAGCGCCTTCCCGAGCTGGGGAAGACTCACGTCTTCCTCTAC
>CAZNKC010000240.1:0-8177 GCA_964573315.1 uncultured Verrucomicrobiaceae bacterium
CGTCCCGCGTGCTCTTTTCGGCGTCCCGCCGAAAAGATTGAGCGCAGCGAACACGGGGGAGCGCGCGGACACACCTTGAAAAGCAATCCTACTCAAGCGGGTGAACAAAAGAGGCGTTCTCAGCGGATGACACGCACCCCCGTGTGCGGCTCCCGCCGCAATGCGTTCGGCGGGACGCCGAACGCAGCACGCGGGACGCGTGCGCTCCCTATTACGCGATCCAACTGCCCCGCGCATTGACTTCTCTCCCCATGCCCCTCCTCCCCCGCCTCCTCGTCTGCACCACCGGCCTCGGCACCGGCGGCGCGGAGACGATGCTGGTTCAAATCTTGCAACGCCTGCATGACAAAACAGCGCAATGCGCAGCGGTCTCCCTGGCAGCCGGCGGCAAGCACATCGCCACCTTGGAAGCAGCCGGCATCACTGTGCATGACCTCGGCATGAAAACGGGCAACCCCTCGCCCGCCGCGTTGTGGAAGCTCGTCCGCATCACCCGCGCCTTCGCACCGGACGCCATCGCCGGCTGGATGTACCACGGCAACCTCGCCGCCAGCCTCGCCCGTCTCGCCGCGCCGGGCCGCCCGCGCCTCACCTGGAACATCCGCCAGACACTTTACGGATTGGAGCACGAAAAACGCGGCTCCGCCCTGGTGATCCGCCTGCTCGCCAAACTCTCGCGCCAACCCGGCGCCATCCTCTACAACTCCCAGCTCAGCGCCCGCCAGCATGAGGCGCTCGGTTACGCGGCGGACAAAACGCAACTCGTCCCCAACGGCTTCGATACTGCCCGCTTCGTCCCCGATTCTGCCGCCCGCGCCGCCGTCCGCGCCGAACTCAACCTGCCGCCCGGCACCGTCCTCATCGGCCGCTTCGGACGCAACTCCGCCATGAAAGACCACCCCACCGCGCTCGCCGCGCTGGCAACCGTCTGCGAGCAACAACCACACGTCCACACCCTCTGGGCCGGCACGGGCTTGACCGCCGACGCAGAACCTTTCGCCGCTTTCCTCCGCGATCACCCCGCACTCGCCCCGCGCTTCCATTTCCTCGGCGAACGCCAAGACCTGCCGCGCCTCACCGCCGCGCTCGACCTCGCCGTGTCCTCCTCCGCCTTCGGCGAAGGCTTCCCCAACGTCGTCGGTGAAGCCATGGCCTGCGGCGTGCCCGTCGCCGCCACCGATGTCGGCGACACCGCCATGGTGCTGGGCGAAACCGGCCAAATCGTCCCCGCCCGCAACCCCCCAGCCCTCGCCGCCGCCTGCCTCGCCGTCCTCGACACCCCCGCCACCCGCCAAACCCTCGCCACCACCGCCCGCACCCGCATCGAAACCCATTTCAACATCGACACCATCCTGCAACACTACGAAGCCTTGCTTCTCCCCTCGCCCACGGAACCCTGAACACGGAACACGAACAAACCCTTTCCCCATGTGCGGCATCGCCGGCTTCCTCACCCTCCCCCGCAGCGCCTCCAACGAAGAGCTGACCACCACCGTGCGCCGCATGACGGACGCCATCGTCAACCGCGGCCCCGATGACGAAGGCGCCTGGGTGGACGCGGAAAGCGGCGTCGCGCTCGGCCATCGCCGCCTTTCCATACTCGACCTATCCCCGCTCGGCCACCAGCCCATGACCAGCGCCGACGGACGTTATGAAATCGTCTTCAACGGCGAGATTTATAACTTCCAAGACCTCCGCGCCGAACTCGAAAAACACGGCCACACCTGGCGCGGCCATTCCGACACCGAAATCATGCTGGCCGCCTTCACGCAATGGGGCGTCGATGAAGCCGCGCGACGCTTCAACGGCATGTTCGCCTTCGCCCTGTGGGACAAACAAGACCGCGTCCTGCACCTGGGCCGCGACCGTCTCGGCGAGAAACCGCTCTACTACGGCTGGGCCGGAGACCGGTTCGTGTTTTGCTCCGAGTTGAAAAGCCTCCAAGGCTTTCCCAACTTCACCGCCGAAGTGGACCGCGCCGCGCTCACCTCTCTGCTGCGCTTCAATTACATCCCCGATCCCTCATGCATCTATCGCGGCATGCACAAACTGCCGCCCGCCACGCTGCTGTCCCTGCGCGCGCCCGGCGAGACCCCGCAACCACGCCACTACTGGTCCCTGCGCAACGTCATCACCCGCGGCACCCGCCAGCCCTTCACCGGCACCGAAACCGAAGCCATCGACACCTTCGAAGCCCTGCTCAAAAAAGCCGTCGGCCAGCGCATGATCGCCGACGTGCCGCTCGGCGCGTTTTTATCCGGCGGCGTCGATTCCTCGCTCATCGTCGCCCTCATGCAGGCGCAGAGCAGCCAGCCCGTGCGCACCTTCACCATCGGGTTCCACGAGAAAGAGCACAACGAAGCCGGGTTCGCCAAAGACGTCGCCAAGCACCTCTGCACCGATCACACCGAAATGTACGTCACAGGCCAGGACGCGCTCGATGTCATCCCGCAACTGCCCGCGCTTTATGACGAGCCTTTCTCCGATTACTCGCAGATCCCCACCTATCTCGTCTGCATGATGGCGCGCCAACACGTCACCGTCGCGCTCAGCGGCGACGCCGGCGACGAGCTTTTCGGCGGTTACGAGCGCTACTACATCGGCCGCAAGCTATGGAATCAATTCGCCTGGATGCCGCGCCCCATGCGCCGCGCCGTGGCCGCGCTGATGACGCTGCCGCCTGCCGCCGCGCTCAACGCCCTCGCCTCCGCCGCCGGCCCGCTCATGCCCCGGCGCTTCCGCAACGTCCCGTTCGGCGACAAAATCCACAAGCTCGCCGAAGTCATCGACGCGCCCGGCATGGAGACGCTGTATTTGAACCTCATGTCCCACTGGAAACGCCCGGCGGACATCGTCATCGGCGGCGAGGACCGCGACACCGCCATCACCGATCAAACCGGCTGGCCGGAAGTCCCCGACTTCACCCATCGCATGATGCACCTGGACATGGAGACCTACCTGCCCGGCGACATCCTCACCAAAGTGGACCGCGCCGCCATGGGCGTCAGCCTGGAAGGCCGCATCCCGCTGCTCGACACCGAGGTCGTCGAGTTCGCCTGGACCATCCCCTACTCGATGAAAGTACGCGACGGCCAAGGCAAATGGCTCATGCGCCAAGCGCTCTACAAACACGTCCCGCGCCAGCTCATCGACCGCCCCAAACGCGGCTTCGGCATCCCGCTCGACACCTGGCTGCGCGGCCCCCTGCGCGACTGGGCCGAAGACCTCCTCAGCGAGTCCCGCCTGAAACGCGAAGGCTACTTCCACCCCGCCCCCATCCGCCAGAAATGGCAAGAACACCTCAGCGGCACAAGGAACTGGCACTTCTACCTCTGGGATGTGCTTATGTTCCAGGCGTGGTTGAACCGGTAACCGCACTACGCGCATTCAAGCAATCGAGACTACCAAACCCAAAATCAGCCAAACTCTCCGCAAATTGAGGCCGCAATCGCCCCTTTATTGAAGCTCAACAAATCCCACCCTCAGTACCTCTTTCCTTCTTGACCACCCCCTCTAGTCTCACTTAAACAAACTCATGCCCGTTACCACTTTCAAGAACCACACCATCATGCATATCTTCGTCTCGCACATCGCGTTGCAACCGAGGTCTGAATCGCCTAACCTCCGACCACATGATCCACTTCAATGGTGAGCGGTTCCTCGGGTCGTACCTGGATGTGATCCCAAAGCTACAACCTAGACTCACAAATATGACCACTAAAGATTGGCTCGAAATCATCGGAGGCTTCGTCACCGGAGCTTCTATTTCCACCGTAATTACTGTACGCATCTGCAAATCAAAATGGCAACGAACCACCTCCACCAATCAGACCGGCAACCGCGCAGGCGGTGACATAGTTGGAGGAGATAAGAACGTACGTCGCTGACAATGAAGTTCGTCGTTAAACCATCATGACTGCTGACGATTTACCGCATAGACCAGTGGAGCAGCGCAATAACCAAGCGATGGGTGACATAGTCGGCGGCAACAAAACCGAGATCATCAACCAATTTGGCACTCCTGCCCCGTCATCTCGCCTCGCGCAGTTGCTTGAACGGTATCGACATGAACTTGCACACAACGAACAAACAAGCGAGAAGTTGCGGGAGTTACAGCGCTATGGCGAAGCGAAGGAGACTCCTCTAATTCCTATCGAAACTAAACTCAGTGACGGCCAACGATCAGACCTAATTGAATTCGCCCTGGAAACGAAGGAGATATTCGCAAAGCAACTTGTCAGACACACACACTTCGAAAGTGCCCAGAGAATACACCTGCACCTTTTGTCGCGCATCTGGGCGATCTTTCAAACCCGAATTCTCCCGGAAATCCGAGCCGGTCAACCGCGCTTGACAATCGAGAGACTGATTCAATCCGAGATTATTGACCCGACTTTGGCAGATCTTCGGGATAACCCATTCCATTACTCTGACCCGGAAATTCACGGGATGATCTACTACCTGACAGGCAATTGCCACATCCGATGGACCTAGGACTTCTATACCACCCGTTCTCCGACTCACGGCATTGCGTCTTTCGACTGCTGCGGCTGCTGGAGCAAATTGGTCAGCGCGAAGTGGAACTGCAGCGGCTTCGAATTTGGGATTTCTATCTTTTATTCCCACACGCGCTCATTGAAATCACCCTCCCGCATGGAAATCATATATTAAAAAAATTACTTAGATCAAAACGCAATTCATACGATTTGATGCCAGATGCGAAACGCGCGTTCGCGCGCCTTGAGCCAGTTCAAGAAGCAGCGGTCCGCCATCTCGCCGCAAAAGAATTGATTGACCCAAAACGGCTTCGCGACGAAAAGGTTGCCAGAACGTCAGCGGTTATCCCTGATGAACTGGCTTCTCTAATTCGAGAGCGCAATACAGAGAGCGCATTGCTTGTCCAATTTCTAACGACCACTTTTTTTGATCTCGAACTATACGGAGCGCAGGGAGTCCGACGGCGGACTGACTTATTCGACCACCGCTATGATCTTCAAAGAACCGCTTCTAATACTTAGGCGATTGGTTGTGATCGACCGCACAATTGCGGTTTACGATCAAACATTCCATGATGGTGTAAATATCATCCGAGGGCGTAATAGCTCCGGCAAATCGACCATCTTGGATTTTATCTTCTACGCTCTCGGCGGAGACTTCACAGGATGGAAACCCGAGGCCGAGAGCTGCCAATCCGTAATGGCTGAATTGGAAATCAACGAAGCCATTCTTACCGTTCGCCGAGGTGTTACTAATAAAAAAAACCAGCCGATGGAAATCTTCTGGGGAAGTATGGATGACGCGGGTCGCAGTCCGTTTCAAGGATGGGAGGTGCATCCGTTTCGACGGACTGACAATAAAGCCAGTTTCTCCCAGGTTCTTTTCAATGTCTTGAAGATGCCGGAAGTGCGGAATGAGCAAACCGCGAACCTGACGATGCATCAACTGCTTCGCCTTATTTGCGTGGATCAGCTCTCCAACGTGAATTCGTTACTCCGGGATGAGCAGTGGGACTCGCCTACGACTAGAAAAACAGTTGGCGATTTGTTGTATGGACTTTACGATGACCAACTCTATGCGGACGAACTTGAACTCCGCAATGCGGAGCGAGACCTCGAAAAAGGGAGGAATGAACATGCCAGCTTGCAACACGCTCTACTAGAAACCGGTCAGATGGTCGATTTGGCGGAGATTGATAAGCAGTCGAGCAGGGTCAACACTCAGCTCGAATTGATTCGCAGCGCCATCCTCGAGGCGCAAGGGAATTATGAAATTCCAAATGCTCCGAATGACAGCGAAGAACTGCAACAAGTCGAGACCAAGCTTAGACAAGCCAAAATTAAATATGCAGAAGCTGCTAAACAGAAAGACACCCTCGCTCTGGAAGTCGAGGACTCTAAGGAATTCATTGAGAATCTTCAGAGACGACTCAAATCACTGGACGAGTCGATTGCTGCGGAAAGGGCGCTGGGGCGGCTAACACTCCAGCTCTGCCCGGAATGCCTCCAACCTCTTAATGATGAACATGCCGAGGGGCGCTGCTTCTTGTGCAAGAAGCCAGCACCGCCAGATGGCTACCAAAAGCAGATTGCCCGAATGCGGAATGAACTATCCGCACAAATCCACGAGTCGGGAATCCTTTTGGAGAAGAAACATGCGGCTCTACTCTCGAAGGAACAGGAGTCAAACATATCCCTATCTGAGCTTGCCCCATTAGAAGGACGCTTCGCTGACTTGGTCGCTCGCTTACGGTCGCGCCGAGATGCACAGCTCGACGATATGCTTGAGAAGAAGGGAACTTTGGAGGGACTGTTGAAATTTCTTGATTCGCAAAGAAAGCTTGCCGCCCGCCTCCAAGATACCTTCAATCGGATTGGCAAGCTTGAACTAAAAGTGAAAACATTAAATCAACGTATTCGCAGTGCCCGCGAACGGCAAGATGCTCGGAGGAGTGAGGCGGAACACTGCATCAATCGTTACGCTTTAGAATTTCTGAAACGCGACTTGGAACGCGAAGAACTATTCGGATTGGCAAATAAAGTCACTGTCGATTTTGAGCGGAACTTATGTCTTGTAGATGGTAGATCGTCTTTTTCCGCAAGTTCGATTTCCTACCTCAAGGCTGCGGTTCATTTTTCATTGCTGTTTGCCTCATTGGAACTAGAATTCTTTCGATACCCAAAGCTCGTAGTTAACGACAACATAGAAGACAAGGGTATGGAAGAAGAGCGGAGCCAAAACTTGCAGAAGATCGTGGTGGAGATTTCCAAACGATCGAATGTGAGACACCAAATTATCATGGCTACATCAAAAATTGATCCGAGCCTGGAAACACCGGAATTTTGCATCGGCCCGAGCTACACTCTTCAAAACAAGACCTTGCAGATTCCAAATAAGTCGGCATTACCTCAGAATCAATAAGGTCGCGATGTCTCCTGGCTACTCATATCCCCTGGCGTTGGACATGACACTTACATTACGCCAATCCTTGAGTTCGCTGCCAGTAAGTGGCGCAAAGCAATCCTCCGAGTAGCGTACCGGAGCGGAAGTGATGGCGCCTACTTTGGGGCGGGCTCCCGCGGCGCTCTGGCAGCGGGTGATGCGCGCCACAGGTTGCTCGTGATCCAATACGATCACCTCCTCGCCTTCGCCGATGAGGCTGATGAGGTGCGTGAAGCGGCTGGCGGCCTGATCGATGGTCATGGTGATCATGAAGTGACTTTCGCTTGAAAAATCAAAATGGCAACGCGGAGAAAATGGCATTCCGGGCATCATTTGGCTCTGTTGGGAGAGAGCGAGGATTGGGAATTGGAGCACACGCGCCCCGCGTGCCGCAAGAGGAGCCCCCGTCTCTTGCCCATCCCCCCACGCGCAGCATCACTTTTTCGTTGGGTGAACCAAAACCGCCGGGCAAACTACGGACTGACAAGGGTTGGCTGCACGGCCTTGTCCGGGCGTGGTTGACGGTTCACACTCTTCTGCGCAGCCTGTCGCTTGACAGCGTCAGCGTAGATCCGATGCAAATCAAAATCGAACTTCGCCGCCAATGCCTCCCGGGCGGCGCGAACTTCTTGAATGATTGGGTTGTTCATGGCGGTGACTGTAGCAGGGATTCGGGCGTGCAAATGATCGGAATGTAAAAATCGTGGTATCTGCAAAACTCTACAAGCTCCTTCTGCAAGACGGGTTGGCAAGATGAGTGCAGTTCCAAGTCAAAAGATAGTCCATCTGATGCAAGATGGAAAGCGCCACATGAAAAGCATCCATGACTGCTTTCGGAGGCAGTCGCAGGAGTTTCACAATCGATTCGGCGAGTGCCTCGGTGTCTGGAGTGATGGTCAATTGCGGGATTTCTCGCAACCAATCCAGTCGCCGTTGGGCCGCTCCGGAATCGCCTCCGGAAACCTCATCAATCGTGAAGATCGAAGTATAAAGGCGATAGCGCTGGCGCTCGTTCTACCACCATTCGTGCGTGGCCTTCTGATCAGACGCAATCGAAGGCACGCTGCTTGGATGGGCGGCCAAGTAGCTTGGAATAGTGGTTTCGATGTAAACGCTCTGCACGGGCCAACGATAGCGCACACCCATTGGTCAGTAAAGCGCCGTTCCGAGGAGGCGATTCGTGTTGCAACGTCGAAGTTCAGCCACCGCGCTTCGCGCGGTTGGCTGCACCGCCTTGT
>CAZNKC010000241.1:0-8143 GCA_964573315.1 uncultured Verrucomicrobiaceae bacterium
TGGAAGTCAAGTGCTGTATTCTGGTCATGGACGATTCGCCAAGAGCCTTCCTGCAACTGGAAAACGTAAACGAGCCAAGTCTCGAATGGCGCAGTTTCCTTATTGGGTTGATACGTGTATCGCACGAGTGCCATCGCCATGTCCTCACCAACGACCTTATGGACAACAGAGCCGTTCCATGTCCAATTCGTGTCCTTAAACCACTGCTCGTGAATGGCGATTGTCTCTGCTGGTGTCTTAAAGGCGTGACCATTCTGAACAACTGTGTAAAGGGTGTCACCAAGAGATAGGTGAGACTTAAATGCCTCAATGTCCCGGTTGGCTATGGCAGCGAAGTGGGCATCCAATGCTGAGTCAAAGTCCGGCTTCATGCTTGTGGGTTTGGGTGTGTTCATCATGTAGGCAATAGCGGCAAAGATGGCGATTCCAACGGCAATGTAGATGGCCTTTCGAGGCATTGGTGGTGACGTTTTGGAGTTTGCCGAACTATTTGATGGGAACCAAATCAGTCAAGTGCGAACGGATTTCCCGGCTCCGCGCCGCCTCCGCCCGCGAATCAATGGGCGGGAATACAATCCCGCCCTCCGGGGTGGGCGGTTGCAAACCGCCTCTCCTTGGGGCGGACTCTGGATCAAGGTTGCACTTCGTCTTTCCGCGCTCAATCTTTTCGATGGGGTGTCGAAAAGAGCGTGCGGGTCGCGTGTACTCCCGGCGGCCGGCTGGCCGCTTCACGTTGTATTTCTCCTGATCTCTTTCCATGCCTGTTCCTTTCCAACCTTTCGGAGCCTCCCACCTCGCGGCCTTGTTCGTCGTGGCCGCCGTTGGAGCCTGGATGGTCGCGCTGCGGCGGCGCGGTCATGCGGCGGCGAGGCCGGTCGAGCGCGCCCTCGGCTCGTTGCTGCTGCTGCTTTGGCCGGTGTCCGCCGCTGTTCACGCTTGGCTGGGGACGCTCACGGCGCAGAACGCTCTGCCGCTGCATTACTGCGACATCGCCGCCATCAGCGGCGGCTTGGCGTTGTGGACGCGCCGGCCCGGGGTGTGCGAGGTGGCCTATTTCTTCGGTCTTGCCGGCACCTTGCAAGGGCTTATCACCCCGTCCCTGGTGGCGGATTTTCCCGATCCGCGTTATTTTTTCTTTTTCCTCTGGCATGGCGGCGTGGTGGTGGCCGCGCTGCATCTGGCGCTGGGGCTGCGCTTCCGGCCGCGGCCCGGCGCGCCACTGCGCATGGTGCTGCTCACCGTCACTTATGCCGCGCTCGCCGGGGCCGTGAACACGCCGCTGGGCACGAATTACGGTTTTGTCTGCGGCCATCCGCCGGTGCCCAGCCTGCTCGACTTCCTCGGCCCCTGGCCCTGGTATCTGGGGCCGCTGCTGGGCGTGGCCGGTTTGTTTTACTGGCTGCTCGACCTGCCGTTTCGGAAAATGACGAATGACCGATGAGCGGTCCGCCCCCCCAACTGCAAATTAAAATCTTTGCAAGACCCGCCGAATCATGTTTGATGGGCGCAATCAAAGCGTTGCATGGGTGATTCATCTGGTCGAAAACCGTTCCGTCGTGTGTTGTTGAAGTTGAGTGGCGAGGCTCTTCGGGAGCCTGGCAGCACGGACAATATTTCTCCGCCCATCGTCGAGGACATCGCCACCCAGATCAAACAGGCGCATCAGACCGGGCTGGAGATCGCCGTGGTCGTCGGCGGCGGCAACTTCTGGCGTGGCGTCAGCGCCAGCAACCGCGGCATGGAGCGCGCCACCGCCGATTACATGGGCATGCTGGCCACGGTCATGAACTCGCTGGCCGTGCAGAGCATGCTGGAGGCGCTGGACGTGCCCAGCCGCGTGCAGAGCGCCATCAAGATGGACAACGTGGCCGAGCCGTTCATCCGCCGCAAAGCCATGCGCCATCTGGAGCTGGGCCGCGTCGTCATCTTCGCCGCCGGCACCGGCAACCCGTTCTTTTCCACCGACACCACCGCCGCCCTGCGCGCCAGCGAGATCGACGCCGAATGCGTCTTCAAGGCCACCAAGGTCGATGGCATCTACGACAGCGACCCCGCCAAGAACCCCGACGCCAAACGCTACGACCGCATCGGCTTTCACGACTGCCTCGTGCGCCAGCTCAAGGTCATGGACGCCGCCGCCTTTTCCCTCTGCATGGAAAACAACATGCCCATCTGCGTGTTCAACATGACGCAGCCCGGCATGATCCGCCGCGCCCTCACCGGCGAGCCGGTCGGCACCTACGTTTGCGCCAACGCCTGAGCGGAGATACCCTTTCCCCCAACCAACCCCAACTCTCACTCCCGACAATGGACCCCGAACTCACCATGATGGAAACCGAGGAGGCGATGGACAAGGCCGTGGAACACGCCGTCCACGAGTTCGCCGCCGTCCGCACCGGCAAAGCCTCGCCTACGCTCGTCGAGGGCCTCGACGTGCATGTCATGAGCTACGGCTCGCACATGAAGCTCAAGCAACTGGCCATGATCACCACGCCGGACGCCCGCCTCATCCGCATCGAGCCTTTTGACCCCGCCACCCTGCAGGACATCGACCGCGCCATCCGCGAGTCCCGGCTCGGTCTTAACGGCTCCATTGAGGGCAAGGTCATCCGCCTCCCCGTGCCCGTCCTCTCCCAGGAGCGACGCGAGCAGATGGTCAAGCTCGTCCGCCAGATGGGCGAGGAAGCCAAGGTGCGCATCCGCTCCGTCCGCCGCGACGCCCTCGAAACCCTCAAAAAAGGCCAGAAAGACGGCGACATCACCGAGGACGATCTCCACCGCTTGGAAAAGGAGGTGCAAAACCTCACTGACAAACACGTCGCCACCATCGACCAGCACATCGTCTCCAAGGAAAAAGAAGTGCTCACCGTCTGACGCGCCGCCCCACTCTCATGCGTTTCCGCTCCCGCGATTACCTGGACCTCGATGCCACGCAGCACGCGCTGCTGTTCCCGGAGGACGAGCCGGTCTGGACCGCGCTCACCCGCATCGAGTCCTACCTCGAATTCCGCCTCAAGCGCGAGATCCGCAGCGAGCTGCCGCCGGGCGTTTATCTCGGCGAGCAGGTGTTCATCGACGAAGCCGTCACCATTGAGCCGGGCGTCGTCATCAAAGGCCCCGCCTGGATCGGCAGCCACACCGTCATCCGCTCCGGCGCTTACCTGCGGGAAAACGTCATCGTAGGCGACGGCTGCACCCTCGGCAATTCCTGCGAGTTCAAGAACTGCATTCTCTTCGACGACTGCGAGGCGCCGCACTTCAACTACGTCGGCGACTCCATCCTCGGCCTCGGCGCGCATCTCGGTGGCGGCGTCGTCCTGTCCAACGTCCGCCTCGACCGCCAGGAAGTCAGCGTCCAGCACGCCGACGGCGTCACCGCCACCGGCCTGCGCAAATTCGGCGCGATCATCGGCGACCGCGCCGAGATCGGCTGCAACAGCGTCATCAACCCCGGCAGCCTCATCGGCCGCCGCAGCTTGATCTATCCCCTCAGCACCTTCACCGGCGTGCTGCCGCCCGACAGCATTCTTAAAACGCGGCAGACGCAGCAGGTGGTGGAGCGGCGGTAAGGATGCGGAAGTGAGGCGAGCCGCTGGCTCGCCGAGGAAACGAGTGAGACCGAGCCGGTCGCACCACGCTTCACGGCTTGCCGCGTTCGCAGGCAGCGATGCGATTGCCGGAAGTTCGGCAAAAGGTATGAGATGTTGTAAAGAAACGAGACTGGAGTGGTGGATTGGGTCTCCTAACCCGAAGGGTTGCAAGCCATTAGCCGGAGTCATGGCCGCCTATGCTGGCGCGCGCCACAGTCATGTTTCCCAACCCGAAGGGTTTGAAAGCCATTAGCCGGTGGTGGCGCGAGGCACGAGCGGCACCACCGGTGGCAAAAACCCGTCGTGCCAAGGTCGCACGCCGGAGGCGTGCCAGCGGGAACAGGTGGCGGCATGGCCGGCGTGCGGGAACTGGTTGATCCGGGTTCATCCAGATTCCGGTGGTGGCGCTGCGCGCCACCACCGGCTAATGGCTGGCAACCCTCCAGGTTGCCTGAAAGATGACAATGAATCTATTGTGGAAGAGGCCCAATGAGTGATTTGCCATCCGCAGGCCGCCCGCTATGAATGGGGGCGGATGCCGACGATTCGCCGGCGCTCCATGTCTTTGCCCCGCCATGCCGCCGCCTTCCGCCAGCCAGCCAGAAAGCACCGGCCCGCAAGCGGTCGCGCATGACTGGCCGGACTGGATGAACCCCATCCTGGTCAAGGAACTGCGGCAAAGCCTGCGCAGTCGCTGGTTCGAGATCATCTTTCTCGGACTCTGCGGCAGCCTCACCCTCGTCACTGTCCTCGGAGCGGTGCTGGACGCGCCGCGCGGGAGCAAATTTTTCTTCTGGGCCGCCGTCATCCTCACCCTGCATCTGCTGCTGCCATTGCGCACGGCCTTGTCCGCCAAGGATGACCGGCAGCGCGGCAATCTGGAATTGATCCGCGTCACCGGGCTGAGCGCCGAAAAACTGGCCAACCAGCGCATCACCGCGCTTTTCTTTCACACTCTTGTCATCACCAGCGTCATCCTGCCCTTCGTCATGCTGCGCTACTTCCTCGGCGGGGTCGATCTCGTGGACGAGTTGCAGTACCTCGTCATGTTGGTGCTTTCCGCGCCCGTGCTTGGAGTCGCCATTTTGTGGATGGTCGTTGTCAGCAGCAACTTTGGCCGGGTTTTTATCGGGGGCATGTTGTTCTTTCTTGTTCCCGTTTATGAAATGCTCGCCTTTGGCGCTGCGTTCGGCAGTGGTGAAAGCGCCTTCGTTGCCCTGGTATTCTGGTTGCTAGGCACCCTCATCGGCGGTGTTTTCTTCCTGGCCTTTACGGTTGAAGCATTCCTTCTGCATGGCAACAATCCATGACTCGCCGCATGGCCCGCGGTTGAGGCTCAGACGCGGGCAACAAGGAGAGGCGGTTTGCAACCGCCTCAACCCGCTCACGGGACTTTGGCAAGTCCCTTTCCTTGGCTACGCCGCTCCGCGCGGCGGCAGCACCTCCACCACGTCCGCCAGCACGCGTCCGCCGGGCAGGCGCAGTTCGTTGCAGCGCCCAAACAAAATCTGGCCGGAGACCACGCCCAGCAACTCCGCCAAACGGTCGTCCACCTCGATGCGGAAAAAGCCGCGCGGGTGGCTGGTGTGCGCGACCGCGTGGTTTTCCAAAATGGCACCGAACGGCACGCGGCCTTCCAGCACCTCCTGGCGCGGGGTTTCCGGCAGTTCGTTGAGATGAATGCCGATGGCGCCGAACTCGACCGGCCTGCCGTCGCTGTGCCGGATCAGCACCGAGGCGCGCACCAAGTAGTGGCCGATGCGCTGGCGGGCGTGAACGTCCAGGTCGATGGGGCTGCCGTGATGATCGCGCAGGTGCGGCGTCATGTCTTTGTCATGAACCAGCAAGTAGCGTTCCTCGTCCGGCAACTCCTCCGGCTCGATGAAGGTCACCTGCGGCCGCGCGCTGCCGATGCCGTAGAAAAACACCAGCGGGGCCAAGTCTTGCTCGCGGTCGCGCGGCGCGTGAGGGGAGGGTTCAAGTGTAGCGGGCATACTGACGGTGCTGGGGCAGGAAGAACTCATGGCAAAGACGGTCGGATTGCAGCAGGCCCTCGCGCGTCAGCTTCACCAAGTCGGGGCCAGGAGCCTCCATGAAACCCTCCGCGACGAGATGGCGGATTTGCGGCGCGAAGCGTTCCAGCACGTTCTCGCCAAATTTGTTTTGATAGTAGGAAGGCCGGAACTGGCCGAGCTTCAGCTTCAAGACGAACTCCCGCACGAAGCGCTCCTCCGCGTTCGTCGCGTAGGCCCGGAAGATGGGCGTCTCACCGGCGTCCACCGCCTCCATGTACGGCCCCACGTCCGCCTGATTTTGGTAATGCACGCCGCCCAAATGCCCGAACGAGGCGACGCCGCAGGAGAGCAGGTCCGCGCCTTCCCACAAGCTGTCGCGATAGACGAATTTGACGCGCTCCGGATCCTTCACCACGGTGTAGGCGCTGGTCACGGTGTAGCCGGCTGCCTGGAAGGCGTCGAAAGCCTCGCTCACCCAGCGCCGTTTCGTCGGCCAGTCGGCCACCGGCGCGGTCACTTTGCCCTCCTCCTTCATGCGCTGGTAGATCGTGGTGTTGTAGGGCACCTCCATCTGATAAATCGTCACCGCGTCCGGCTCCAGGGCGACCGCTTTTTCCACGCAGCGTTTCCAGTTTTCCTCCGTCTCGTTCATCATGCCGGCGATGAGGTCGATGTTGATGTGCTCGAAGCCCAGCGTGCGCGCGAAGCGGAAGGCGCGCTCGATCTCGCCGGAGCGGTGGGCGCGGCCATTGGACTCCAGGATGTGGTCGTCGAAATTTTCCACGCCCAGGCTCAGCCGTGTCACACCCACCTCGCGGATGCCCACCAGCTTGGTCTCGCTCAGCGTGCCCGGCTCCGCCTCGAAGGCCACCTCCTCGGCCTCGTCCCAGGGGATCATGTCCTTCATGCGATCCGTCAGCTCCTTGAGCTGCGGCACCGACAGGTAGGAAGGCGTGCCGCCGCCGAAGTACACGAAATGCGCCTTGCGCCCGCGCAGATAGGGACGCGCCGCAAAGGCCGCCATCTCGCGCATCCCGGCGTCGATGTAGGCGCGGATTTCCCGGGCGTTTTTGTCCGTATAGACCTTAAAGTAGCAGAAGTGGCAGCGCTTCCGGCAGAACGGAATGTGGAAGTACACGCCCAGCGGCACGTCTGCCGGCGCGGGCCGCTCCAGCGCCTCATGCACCGCGGCCACCTGGTCCGGTTTCCAGAAGGAAAACGGCGGGTAGTTGGAGACAAAGTAATTGCCCGCCTCGGTCTTTTCATCCTTCGGCTTGGGTGGCGGAGGTTCGGCGACAGTGGACATGATGGGGAAGGGGGGGATTTGGGGGTAATTGCACCCTACACGGATGCGCGGGGTTTGCCAGATAAGACGGCTTGAAGGCGTGGTTTTATTTCACCACCATCTCAAAAATGCGAAATGAGCGTTCCAAAGCTCGATGGCATGGAGCGGCGGAATCGGTTTTTGGCGGCAAGTTTCGGGGATACTCGATCCAAGCCTTTCAGCCCCAAAGGGGCGGCACAACGCAGCCCAGGGCAAGTGAGGCCACGCCGAGCGCCGCCCTGGGCAACATCGCCACGAACCCCGGCTCCAGGCCCAGCCCTGAAAGGGCGGGACAGCGTCGTGCAGGCAGCGGGTTGGTAGGAAGATTGGGGGTAGAAGCATTTCCGTTCCAAAAGGTTCCATCTGAATCTTCCCACCCCTTCCTCTGTCGCGGCAAGGTTGTCCCGCCCCGTAGATTCGATTGGCAATCGAATCCGCACCCACGCCGGCGTGCGGGGGCGAGGTTGTCCCGCCCATTCAGGGCTTGGGTTCGAGACGGGTGGCACCGCGCCGGGTTCCCAGGGCGGCGCTCCTGCGGAGCTTGCCCTGGGCTGTGTTGTGCCGCCCCTTTGGGGCTGTCTCGAAACGGCACTCGCAGTAAATGTTGCGGTTGTGCTTGGTAGTGGAAAAACGGGGAAAAACGGGAAAAACGGGGTCAGGGTGCAAATTCTTGACAAAGAAGCCTTCGGTGATTTGGGCGATGGGATTGGCATGTGAATTCTGGTGAGCGTTTTACGGTGACGTGGCAGTGAAGCGCCGGGACGCTTGAATTATGGACTCTGGCTGGATTTTGATAACGCTATTTTCTTTCTGTCAAAAAATTGCACCCTGACCCCGTTTCCCCGAGCCTGCTGCCAGAGGCCGGAAACCAAGGGGACGAGAGGCAATTTCATCGGATTATTCTGTCAATTTTTGCACCCTGACCCCGTTTCCACCGTTTCCATACGTCGTCACCCTCACCTCGTCGTCCTCAGCGGACAAGCAATCCACCACCTGCACCACATGGCCTTGGGTGTCCATCGTTATCTCGCTCCAACGCCCGTCGGGATAAACGATTCTCTTGAGGGTGACATTGCCCGCCGCATGAGGCGACGAACCGGGCGCTTGGTCTGATGGATTGTTTTTCATGGTTGGTTTCGGTTTTTTAGGCTCAGCCCTCGCAGGCGTCATGGATTTAATTTGTCAAATTTTTGCACCCTGACCCCGTTCCTTTG
>CAZNKC010000242.1:0-8089 GCA_964573315.1 uncultured Verrucomicrobiaceae bacterium
ACGCCGCGGGCGGTGGCGCTGGCGGCGCTCTACGGGAAGGCGGTGTGTACGATGAGGCGGGGACGGGTGACGGACACTTTTGCGTATGCGAAGCGCGATCTGAAGGCTGGCGACCGCGTGGAACACGCCATTGGGAGCGATGAGGTGTATGGGTTGATCATGGAGGCCAAAGGGGCGGACGCCGCGAATCTCGTGCCGCAGGGGGTGCTGGACGTGGAGGAGAGTGCGGAACGCCCGGTGCTGAAGCGAGTGGTGGGCAAGGATGAGCCGGTGACCTGGGATGATCTGGACCTGCCGGCCACGCGGATGCTGGAGCTGTGGGAGAAGCAGAAGCCGCTGCTGTAAAGCCGCGCGAATATGCGGTGGGGACTGTCTTTGACAGGATTTTTTGAAGATTAACAGGATGGGAAGAATCGTTCTCGATTATTTGCCGCAAAGAGGCAGAGAACGCAGAGGTTGTGAAAAGGAAGAAGTAAAGCTCTCCGCGTCCTCCGCCCCTTTGCTCCTCTGCGGTTATCCTAAAAGCGGGGTTGATGGTTGAAAGTTGATGGTTGATAGACTGAAAATGAGCGACTTGTGCCGCGTTAGTGACTCACTCTCCGGGCAAGTGGTGCTTTCGGCGTAGGCCGCTGGTTTTGGACTATCAACACTCAACCACCAACCATCAACTCGGTTTTTAGGGTTATATCTTATGTGTGTTCCGTAGGCTGTTTCACCGAATCTCTTCGTTGTAAAAAAGCCGGATGGCGCGCCGCAGGTGCGGGCTGTTCAAGCTGGCCGCAAAGATGCGGTTGGGCAGTCCGCGATGGTGGCAGAACAAGTGATAAGCGGCGATGGCCTCGAATCCTGCGTTGAGTGAGCCGTTCATGGGCAGGTAGGAGCTGCCGGTGACGGTGACGTTTTCAGCCAAACCGAGCGGTGGGAAAAAACCGATCCGCCTCATGCTGGCGATGACGTCGAGCACGTCCTGGATGGGCTCGCGCAGACGGGCGCTCATGAGAAAATAATGCGGGTGCAGCAGGCTCTGCGCGGGCAGCGCGGCGCCGCTGACGTGGTAGCCGTTGCCGGCGACGTTTTCTCCGGCGGACAGGCCGTAAAGCCCGATCTCGTCGGCCAGAGTGCCGCGCCAGCGCTGGCGGATGTAGTTTTGCTGCCGCTCGAGATGGCGCAACCGGGCCTCGCGCCAGGAGACTTGCTGGAGGGCGTCGGGTTCATCGGAGTCGAAGTCGGGATAAAACAAGCTTTGCAGTTCCACGATAAAACCGGTGCCCTGCCATGGCTCGCCGGGATGCGCGATGTGGCCCGCGGGCGCGGAAGACGGGACGGCGAGGCGCTGAAGCAGCAGGATCAGCGCGGTCTCGCCGCCCCAGTCGGTCCAGCCGTGGGGCAGCGGTGTAGCGCCGTCGCTTTGCAGGCCGTGCGAGATGCTGCCGTCCTCCAGATGCAGCTTGGTGAAGTCGATCTTTTCAATGTCGCGCATGAGGCGGTCCTCCAGGTCCGTCTCGCCCAGCAGCCGCGCGGCCAGCAGCATGGCATGGTAGTAAATGGCGGTGTCAACGGTGCTGTACTCGGTGCCCGGATGCAGGCGGTAGCGATCTCCCTCGTAGCGGACGAAGTGCGGCAGCAGGCCGAACGGCGCTTCGAGCGCGCCGATTTGGCCGGCGACCTGCCGCACCAGCGTGCGCGCATGGCCGGGGGTGACCAAACCGAGTTCCGGCGCTGCCGCGGCGGCGGTGGCGAGCGCGAACAGGCCGGAGGCGGGCACGGAGTCGAAGGCGCCCGGCTCGGTATGGGAGCGGTCGCGGACAAGACCGGCGCCGCCCTCGAAGCAACGGGAGATTTTGGCGTAGGAGGCGCGGAAGGCGTAACGATCCGGCTCCGGCAGATCCATGCGGAAACCGAGCGAGAGACGGCTCACGGAGATGTCGGAGCCGGGTTCGGCGGTCCAGTTGAGGAACTTGCAGCAGCGGAGTTCGTCCGCGGGCAGCGGGAAGACGAGGGTTTGAAAGGTGTTGTCCGGCAGGTGCAGGGACTGGAGCCAGACGGTGTTCTGGGCGGCGTCCTGAATTTCGAGCTTGAGCGTGCCGGGACCGGCGGCAATGACTTGCAGGGCCTCGACGCGGGATTGTCCGGCGGGCGTGATCCAGGGAGCGAATGGAGCGGTGAGATCAAGCGTGCGGGCGCTTTCCCGAGCCAAGCCGGCGAGGCAGTGCCACATGCCGGCCCAGTCGTCCGGGTGCTGGCGCAGGTTCGCGCGCACCACGTTCTGCCGCCAACTGATCTCATAGGCGGCGGGCCCGTGAAAACCGAAGTCGGTGCCGATGTGGGTGTAGTGCAGGAAGGAATTGACGCGCCGGGTGCCTGGCACGAACACCGGCGGCTCCCCTGGCACGGCGTGGCTGAAATACTCCTGCACCGTCTGCCAGACGAGCCCGTCCGGGGCGTCATCCGGCAGCGTGACAGCGGGCAGGACGCCCTGGCCGCTGAGAAAAAACAAGGCTGCGAGCCGACGAGTCATAAAAAGGTGCGGAGATGAATCAGCGCCGGTTTGGTTGCGCGCTCAAAAATCGAATTCCAGGTCCGAGCTTTACTACGCTCCGCAAAGCGGGCAATGTGGCGGTGAAAAGATTTTTTCTTCCGCCATGAGCACGCCGCCAAAAGTCTATGACACCAAACCCTGCGCGATCGAACTGGAAGCGGGCGACCACTGGTGGTGCGCCTGCGGCCTGTCCGGGCATCAACCGATGTGCGACGGCAGCCACAAGGGCACCGGGCTGGGGCCGCGCAAATTTTCCCTCCAGGAAAAAACCAAGGTCTGGCTCTGCAACTGCAAGCACAGCAACAACGCGCCCTTTTGCGACGGCAGCCACTCGCGCCTCGCGGAGCAGACGGTGTGAGGCCGGAGTGCGGGTGCCCTCACCCGCAGTTTTTTACAACCACTCGCGCCTCACGGAGCAGACGGTGTGAGGACTTTTTGGAATATCCGGCGGCGCGCGCGCGTCTTGGGAACATGACCAGCCGCCGATTGCTTTTTCTTTTTCTGCCGGCCTGCCTCGCGCTGCTTGCCGGCGCGGCGCAGGCGCAAACCTTTGGCTTGGCGGGCGCCGCGGGCGGCACACCGCCGGTGACGGCTGCCCTGGTGGCGGAAGTGACGGCAGCAGCGCCCGGGCAGGCGTTCCGCGCGGCGGTGCGGCTCGATCACGGGCCGGAATGGCACACCTATGGCAAGGTACTGCCGCCGGACGTGGTGGGCAAGCCGACATCGTTGCGCTGGGAGCTGCCGGAGGGCTGGACCGTGGAGGAACTACCCTGGCCGGAGCCGCACGAGGTGCCCTCCACCGATGGCAAAACCAGCATCGGCTACGACGGCACGGTTTATCTGCCGGTTAAAATCACCCCGGCGGGAGAAGCAACCGGCACGGCGGAACTCGCGGTCAAAGTGGACGCCCTGGCCTGCGATCCGAAAAGCTGCATGCCGGTGCGGCCGGAAGCGAGCCTGACACTGGCGCTGGCCGCCGAGCCTGTGGCCAATACGGAACTGGCAGCGGTGTTCGCGGAACTGCCAGGAACGGACGCGCCGACGCCGACTGAGGCGGAAACGTCATCGGCAGCAGAGGCTCCACAGGCAGCGGCCCGGCATTCGTTCGGCGTTTATCTCATCTATGCTTTTTTGGGCGGGTTGATTTTAAATGTGATGCCCTGTGTGTTCCCGGTGCTCGGCATCAAAATCATGGGAGTGGTGCGGCAAGCGGGCGAGGACAAACGTCAAGTGGTGCTGCACGGGCTGGCTTATACGCTGGGCATTCTGGTGTGCTTCTGGGCGCTGGGCGCGTTGGTGGTCTTGCTCGGCAACGGCTGGGGCACGCAATTGCAGAACCCCCATTTCGTTTATTTTTTGGCGGCGTTTTTCCTGATGTTTGCGTTGAACATGGCGGGCGTGTTCGAAATTGGCGCGTCGGCGGTAGGCGTGGGCGCCGGATTGCAAAACAAGCAGGGCTTGTCCGGCTCCTTTTTCACTGGGTTGCTGGCGGTGGTGGTGGCGGCTCCCTGCTCCGCGCCCTACCTTGGCGCGGCGCTGGGATTTGCGGTCACCCTGGCGATGCCACAAGCTTTGCTGATGTTCAGCATGATCGGCCTAGGGTTGGCCGCGCCGTTTTTGCTGCTGTCGTTCGCGCCCCATCTCGTCTCCGCCTTGCCGCGTCCAGGCGCGTGGATGGAGAGCTTCAAGCAGGGCATGTCCTTCCTGTTGTTTGGCACGGTGGCATTCATGGTGTGGATTCTGACCGGCCTGATCGCGGGACACCCCTTGTTGTTCGTGCTCTTTGGTCTGGTGCTGGTTGCCCTGGCCTGCTGGATTTATGGGCGCTGGTGCCTGCCGCACAAACCGCCTCAAACAAGGCGTCTGGCGCTCGGACTGGCCGTGCTCGCGCTGGCCGGCGGCCTGTGGTTGGGGTATCCCGGCAGCGATGCCCAAGCAGCGACCCCGGCAGCCGCGGCAGCCGATGACCTTTGGCAGGATTGGTCACCGGAAAAAGTGGCGGAATTGCGGGAGCAGGGCGTGCCCGTTTACATTGATTTCACCGCCAAATGGTGCGCCACCTGCCAATTCAACAAACGCGTTTACGGTTACGAGAGTGTCAAAATGGCGATTCAAGAAAAAAACATCGCTCTGCTGCGCGCCGATTGGACGGCAAGCGACCCGCGCATCACCGAAGCGCTGGCGGCCTTGGGCAAAGCCGCCGTGCCAGTCAACGTACTCTATGTTCCCGGGCAGGAAAAACCGGTCGTTCTGAGCGAATTGCTCACCGAACGCGGCATGTTGGAGGCGTTCGCACAGATGCCTTAACGGCCACAGTCAATCCATCAAAAACGGATTCGCCGCCCGCTCCCGCCCGATGGTGGTGGACGGACCGTGACCGGGGTGAACGGCGGTATCATCGGGCAGCGTGAGGATTTTTTCCTGGATGCCGCGCAGCAGCCGCTCCCAACTCCCGCCAGGGAAGTCAGTGCGGCCCACGCCGTCGCGGAACAGCACGTCGCCGCCGAAGACACAGCCCGCGACGGGGACGTGAAAGCAGACGCTGTCCGGCGAATGACCCGGCACATGCAGCACCCGCCATTGCGTCCCCAGGAAGTCCAAACGATCCCCATCGGCGACGAGCCGCGTCACCTCGTAAGGCGGCACCGCGAAACGGCTGCCGCTGCTGGCGCTGTAAAGGCTCTCCAGCGTGAGATCGGTGGAATGCGGGGCAAAGGCGAGCACCGGGCAGCCGTAGGCGCCAGCGATGGCCGCGGCGTCGAGCACATGATCGAAGTGCTGGTGGGTCAGCAACAGCGCGCCGACGGACACCTCCCGGTCCGCCAGCCAGCCAGCCATGCCCTCCGGCGCATCGATGACCAAAGCCTGGGCATGGCCCGCTCGCTGCGCGAGCCAGCCGTTGGTTTGGGCGATTCCGCCCGTAAAACTGGACAAAGTGAACATTTGAGGGGGCAAAGAGTCCGAAAGCGTTGGACTTTTCAACCGCGAAGCCGCAAAATATTCCGTGATATTCAGGGTTTCCCCCACGTATTCAAAAGCACACATCATGATGCGCATCACTTCTGCACTCGCCCCCATGGTTCTGGCGGTCGCCATGACCAGCGGCCCCACCGTCGTCAAAGCGGAAACCAATTTCGGCCTGGTGGCTGCGACGGTGCTCCACATGCTGCAAACCCACCACTACTCGCGCCTGGATTTCGATGACGCGCTTTCCGAGCAGATGCTCAACAACTACCTGGACCTGCTGGATTTCCGCCATGTCTATTTCACCCAGGAGGATGTGGATGGGTTCAAATCCAAATACTCCACCACGCTCGATGACCATATCCTGCTGCGCAACATCTCCCCTGGCCAGGAAATCTACGACGTGTACGTCCAGCGCGTGAAGGAGCGTGTGGAGTTCGCCCGCAAGTTCCTGAAGGAAACCGACTTCACTTTCCAATCGGACGCCACCGTGGAATTGAAGCGGGACAAAGCACCCTGGCCCGCGAACATCGAGGAGTCCGACACCCTGTGGCGCCTTCTGGTGGAAGAAAACGTGCTTTCGGAAACCTTGATCGCCGAGAACCGCCAACGCGAGAAAGAGAAAAAAGCGAAGGAAAAAGCCGAAAAGGAAACCAAGGACAAAGAAGCAAAACCCACTGCCGATGCCTCCGCCGCTGACAAACCGGCCCCGGAGAAAACGACCGCCGCCGCCAAAAGCAAGGACAAAGAAGATGAAGAGCTGTCCCCCAAAGACCGGGTGTTGAAGGACTACGAGCGGCTGCTGGAGAACCTCAAAGAGAACGACCACGAAGATGTGGTGAACTATTTCCTTTCCACCCTCTCCGGCACCTACGATCCCCACACCGAGTACATGAGCCAGACGGAGATCGACAATTTCAACATCTCCATGAAGCACTCGCTGGTGGGCATCGGCGCGCTGCTGGAGTCCAAGGAAGACGTGGCCGAGATCCGCGGCATCGTCGTCGGCGGTCCGGCGGACAAGCAAGGCGAGTTGCAGCTTGGCGACCAAATCCTGGCCGTGGCGCAGGGCGACGCCGAATTCGTCGATGTGAAATTCATGAAGCTGCAAAAGATCGTCGATATGATCCGTGGAGACAGCGGCAGCGTGGTGCGGCTCAAAGTCTCCCTCGCCAACGACCGTGACAGCTCCAAGATCATCACCATCACCCGCGCCGAAGTGGAGCTCAAGGAAAAGATGGCCAATGCCGAACTCATCCTCACCCCGGAAGCGCTGGGCCGCCCCATGAAAGTCGGCTGGATCATGATGCCCTCCTTTTATGCCGACATGGAGGAAGGCAGCGTCAGCATGACCAAGGACGTCGCGCGCCTGCTCAAGCGCCTCATGAAAGAGAAGATTGACGGCTTGGTGCTCGACCTGCGCGGCAACGGCGGAGGCTCCCTGGAGGAGGCGATCAAACTGACCGGCCTCTTCGTCCCCGCCGGCCCCGTGGTGCAGGCCAAAGACTGGCGCGGCAACATCACCCATCGTGAAAGCGAGGCGCCGGACCCTCTCTACACCGGACCGATGGTGGTGCTCACGGACAAATCCAGCGCCTCCGCCAGCGAAATCCTCGCCGCCGCCCTCCAGGACTACCGCCGCGCCGTCATCGTGGGAGACCAAAGCACCTTCGGCAAAGGCACCGTGCAGACCATCCTGCCCGTGGAGCGCTTCATGCCCTTCTTCAGCGACAAATCCCGCGCCGGCGCGCTCAAGGTGACCATCCAGAAATTCTACCGCATCGCCGGCGGCTCCACCCAGCTCAAAGGCGTGGTGCCCGACCTCAAGCTGCCGTCCGTGCGCGACGTGCTCGACATCGGCGAAGCCTCCTCCCCCAACGCCTTGGAATATGACACCATCCCGCCGCGCGACTTCCAGCCCGTGCGCAAGGATCCCCTGCCCATCGAGCAATTGAACGCCAGCCTGCAAAGCCGCCTCGCCACGAACGGCGAATTCCAGTTCGTGGTGGAAGAATCCAACCGCATCAAAGAGCGCATGGATCGCAACACCGTCAGCCTGAGCATCGACACCCGCCGCCAGGAGCGCGACGACGCCGAGAAACGCCGCGAGGCGCAGGAAGCCCAGCGCAAAGAGCGCGCCAAGGAAGTGGCCGAAAAACTGGGAGACAAAGGCTTCAAAATCCACCAGTTGACGCTCGACAACGTGGACGCCAAAGAGCTGCCCCTGCTCTCCGACGTGACGAACGAGCAACGCTCCGGCATGAGAGTGGCCAAAGACGCCGACGCCGAAAGCGGCGGCGTCACCGATTTCCCCTACGGCATCGAGCCGCCGAAACTCGAAACGATCAACATCCTGCGCGATCTCATCCAGATCATGGGCGGCCAGCCCACCACGGCGGAAACGCAGAGCAAAAATCAGTAGTGTCTTTGGAGTGCCGGCGACTCGCCGGCACTCCATGAAAAACTGCCAAAAAAAACCCGCGGAACAGAGTCCCGCGGGTTTTTTGTGAAATTGGTTGCGGGGGCTGGATTTGAACCAACGACCTTCAGGTTATGAGCCTGACGAGCTACCGGGCTGCTCCACCC
>CAZNKC010000243.1:0-8025 GCA_964573315.1 uncultured Verrucomicrobiaceae bacterium
GCACCACTGCATAGCCTTCCTCGCGCAGGGCTTTGCAGGCTTGGACGCCGGAGTAGTCGAACTCGCAGCCCTGGCCGATGACGATGGGGCCGGAGCCGATGACGAGGATGCGGTGGATGGTGAGGTCTTTGGGCATGGGGGGGAGCGAATGACGAAATCCGAATGTCGAATGACGAATGTCTGGGTTGAGGGAAAGCGTTCTGTTGGGGGCGCTTTCTGGGCGGAGTGGATGCGGGCAGAATGCCTGCATCACGGATCACAGGCAAGATGCCTGTGCTACGCCGGGCCGGAAAGCGCGTTATCTTGCACGGGGCGCTTGCGCTGTAAAGGGGCTTGGAGGTGGAAAAAGCGCGGGGAGCGGGGGCTTGCGCGGGGGAGAGGTCTGGTCTAGCTCAAGGGGATGCGACTTTTTTCACCGGGCCTGCGCATGGCGGGGGCCTCTATGATTTTCCTGCTGGCGGCCTGTTCTTCCCCGAAGAAGAAAGAGAATTGGACCCACGGTTTCGAGCCGGCGCGGACGGCGCTGCTGGCGAACGGGGTGGCGCATCCGCCCAAAGCCGTGCCGCTGCCGGTCAAGCGGGCGCTGTGGGCGGGCAACCGGATCGTGGGCAAGCCCTACCGCCGGGGCGGCGGCCATGCGAAGGTCGAAGACACGGGCTACGATTGCTCGGGCACGGTGTCCTATGTGCTCTACCATGCGGGACTGTTGTCCGCGCCGAACACGTCCGGCGGTTTCCGCAACTACGGCGCGCCCGGCCGGGGCAAGCACATTACGGTTTATGCGAAGCACGGGCATGTGTTCATCGACATCGCCGGGCTGCGGCTGGACACGGGCTACAACGGCGCGCGCGGCCAGGGGCCGACGTGGAGCAGCAAGCCGCGCCCGCTGGCGGGGTTTGTGGCGCGGCATCCGCCGGGGTTGTGAGCAGAGCGCAGGGCGCAAAGCGATCAATCTACCACAGCGCGCAGGCGCAGCATGGGTGGCGCGTTGCGGGGGTTTTCCTTGCTGGTGAAGGCGTGGACGAGGCCGTTGCGCGCGGTTTCATCCGTCTCCCGGCAGACGATGAGGGTGACGAGGCCGTTGGTGTCGCCGCGCAGAAAGTCCGCCAATGCCTCGCCGCCGAGGGAGATGGGCCCGCTCTGCCGGCCTTGCTCCACCACGAACCGGCCCAGCAGGACGGACTTCGCGGGATCGGGCAGTGTGTGATGCTCCGGGGCGAGGCTGTGCGCGGGCGCCGCCGTCCAGTGCAGGTTGTCTTCCGCCCATTCGTCCTCGGTTTCGTCGGTCAGGCCGTGGATGGAAAAAGTCGCGTCGGGCACGAGCGAGGCGTAGCCCAGGTCGCTCGGGTCGATGTGCAGCACCAGTTCCGCTTCCTCGACGCGGCCGCTGATTTTGGACAGGTCAAAGGCGAGGTAGGTCTTGCGCTCCAGGTTGTCGTCGAGGCTGGTGTGTTTGACGCGCAAAAAGGTCTCCCGGCCGGTGACGCGATGCTTCGAGCCGCTTTGAATCCAGGAGTCCTTGCCGCGTCCGAAGGCGGTGGTGACCATCTGCCAGCCGTCGCCGAGGTCCGCCATGTCCGCCGCCGGCAGCCAGCGTCCAGGCTCCGCTTGCTGGCGGTCGGCGCCGGGATAGACTTTGTCCCGCGTCAAGCCGCCGAAGTCCACGCGCTCGCCGCCGCGCAGGGCTTTGACTTCTTCCTCGCCCTTGCGGCTCACTTCCACCAGCCCTTCGATGACTTGGACCAGGCACTTGCCGTCGTCGCCGGCGCTGACGCCGAAGCGGGTGCCGTAGTCCACCACGGTGGTCTCCGGGGTGCGGATGGTGAAGCCTTTGGCCTGCGGCGGCACGTCCGCCACCACGGTGCCGCGGCGCACGCGCGCCTCCATCGGGGAGACGATCTCCAGGCTGACAGGCGCTTCCATGATGACTTCCGCGCCGCTTTTGAAGCGCAGCGTGGCCATGCCTTCCACGAGTTCCAGAGTGCCGGGCGGCAAGACGGAGCCTTCCAGCGTGGGCAGTGCGCTGTTGCCCCATTTGCAGGACTGCGCTTTCACCAGCACGGCGGCCACGGGCACGCGCTGGACATTCGACCAAACGCCCCAGGTGAGCAGCGCCGCCAAGGCTGCGGCGGCGGCGTGGGACCATTTGAAGGCGCCGCGCCAGCGCGGGGCGCGCGGCGGCGCGGCGGAACGGGTGGCGGCGTCCTCGGAGAGCAGAGATTCGGCGTCGAAGCGCAGCGCGGACTCCAGCAGCACCGCGCGCGCCAGCCAATCCCGCGCCGCCGGGTCCTGCCGCAGGCGGTCGTTGACTTCGCGCGCTTCGTCGGCGCTGGCCGCGCCCGCGCGCAGGCGCTCCCACTGCTCCAGCAGCCGCCATTTGTCATTTTGGGAAAGTTCGTCCGGCGATTTCATGCCCAGGCCTCCTCTTGTTGTCGTTCTTGTTTCTGCACACATTCCATCAGCGTCATGCGCACCCGGCTCAACGCCCGGTACACGGCGCCTTCCGTGCGTTGGATTTGCCGCGCGATGTCCGCGATCTCAAGCTCCTGAAAATAACGCAACTGGATCAGTTGCTTATGCTCGGCGGGCAGCCGCGCCACGCAGACGCGCAGCGCCTCATGCCGCGCCGGCGCTTCCGCCGCCAGATCGGCGACCGCCGCGCCCAGGGCCTCCAGCGCTTCCTCCTCCAGCGGCACATGCTCGCGTTTCTTTTTGCGCCGGTGGGTGAGCACTTGGTGAAAGGCTGTCTTGCGCGCCCAAGCGAGAAAGTTTGTACCCGGCTGGAAGTCATCGAAGTGTTTCCACAGCAGCATCTTGGTCTGCTGGAGGATGTCCTCCGCCTCGGCGTCGCGCGGCACCAGCCCATAGACGTAGAGGCTCAAGGCGCGGTCATGGGCGTTGAGCAGCTCCAGGAACTGCGTGGTGCGGTCCGGGTCTGGGGTGGCGGCGGGTTCGGGCATAGGGCGCAGGCGGGGAAAGTGCTCTCAATGGAAGATAGTCCGGGTGGGGCGGGGGTTGGACATTTTTTTGAGGGGAGCGCGGGTGAAGGCACCCGCGCTCCACTCGTCTCAGGCAGGATGCCTGAGCTACGGCGCTTTCTCGAAATCCGTCTCGTTGACCCAACGAGCTTGGGCGGTGGGGTCGCCGCGGAGGTAGCGCTCGTAGAAGCCGGGTTGGTTGGTGGGGACGTATTCGTCGAAGATTTTGCCTTGGCCGAACATGCGGGGGTCGCCCTGGTTTTTGAGTTGGGTTTCCATGCCGGTGAGCATCTTGTTTTTGCGCTCAACCTGCACGGAGTCGGCGGCGAGGTTGTGGACGCAGTTGGGATCGGTGGACAAGTCGTAAAGTTCCTCGCCGGGTCTGATGCCGAAGTTGAGTCGCCAGAATTTGTCGGCGCGGTCCTGGCGGCCGCGTTCGAGGATGAGGGTCTTGGTGGGACTGGCGTCGGTGTCGAGGTAGCCGGTCTCGGGGTTGCCGGCGGGCCAGCGGCCGGGCTCGTAGTTTTTCAGGAACAGCCAGCCGTCGCGGATCATGCCGCGGATGGGATAACCCCAGTCGTTGGGCCGGCCCACGTCGGTGCGTTCCTTGCCGACGAGGATGTGGTCGCGGGCGGCGACGACTTGGCCGGCGCGGTCGCTCTCCCAAATCTCGCGCCAGCTTTGGCCGGTGATGGCGGCCATGCCGCTGTCCGCTTCGGCGATGCCGGCCACGTCGAGGAGGGTGGCGGCGATGTCGATGAAGCTGACGAAGTCGTCGATGACGCGGCCCGGATTTTTCACGCCACCGGGCCAGCGCAGGGCGAGTGGGACGTGGTTGCTGTCCTCGTAGGCGTAGCCTTTGCAGCGCGGGAAAGGCATGCCGTGGTCGGCGGTGACGATGATGAGGGTGTTGTCGAGCTGGCCGCGTTTTTCCAGTTCGGCGATGATGCGGCCGAGGTGGAGGTCGGCGTGCTCGACCTCGAAAGCATAGTCGAGGATGTCGTGCCGCACCTCCTCGGTGTCCGGCCATTGGGCGGGCACGCGGTCGATGTCGCTGAGTTTTTTGCCGCCTTTGTTGACGCCGGATTGGTATTCGTAACCGCGGTGCGGCTCGGCGCAGCCGACCCAGAAGCACCAGGGTTTGCCGGCGGGCGCGGCGTCGAGGAAGTCGCTGAAATTGGCGGCGTAATCGTTGTTGCCCATCGCCGCGGTGGGGGGTGTGGTCTTGCGCCGGTTGAAGGGCTGGCCGGCGATTTGGCGGGGCTGGCCGCTGGCATCCTTGGCGATGCCCGGCCCCCAGCCTTTGCCGGTGATGCCCATGTGCCAGCCTTTTTCCGTGAGCACCTCCGGCCAGCTTTTGAATTTGGGCGGAAACATGGCCATGTGGTTGCCGGCCTCCTCAAGCTGCCAGGCATGGCGGCCCGTGAGCACGATGGCACGCGATGGCGCGCACTTGGCCACCGGGGTGTAGGCGTTTTTGAATAGCACCCCTTCCCTGGCGATGCGGTCGAACGCGGGCGTCTTCACCCAGGGCGTGCCATAGGCTCCGGCATGCGCGCCCCAGTCGTCGGCGATGGCGAAAAGGATGTTCGGCGGCGTGCCGGCGGCTGCGAGCGGGGCGTAGGCGAGCAGGAGGAGGGCGGCGAATGCGAGGTGGTTCATCCTAAAAACAGAGTTGAGAGTTGAGAGTTGATGGTTGAGAGTTGAGAGGCTGGAAATGAGCGGCTTGTCCCGCCAGGGGGACTCACCCTTCTGGTGAATGGAGTTTTCGGCGCAAGCCGCTGATTTTGAACTCTCAACACTCAACTCTCGACTCTCAACTTCCTTTTTCGGTTAATAATCGAAGTACTTTCACAATCCTCCCGGTTTCAGGGCTGCCCGCCATGATTCGCGCATGCCTTCATCCGCCACCCGGCCGCAGCGCGCTGACGCTGTCGGGATCAACGGCGACGCGCTTGGGATCGGCGGGATCGATCCATACTGGCAGCTTGCGTCCCGGCTGCACCTGAGACAGCCGCAGGCGCGAAACCAGCGTTCTCGGGATGTCCGCCTGATAGCTGGCATGGCCCGGACGCCGCACCTCCACCCGCAACCCCACCACCGGATCGTCGTTGAGCGTGATGCCGGTATCCCAAAGCCGCACTATCACCGCCTGTCCCCGCACTCCGTGCTGACGCAAATCGTAGGCCTCGCTGAGACCGGTCAGGTTGCCGATCATGGCGCTGAAAGCGCCGCAGCCGGTGACAACCAAAGGCAGCAGGACGGCAATAGCCATCCGCAGGCGACATCGCAGCCGGCTCGCTCCATTCTGGGTCATGCGCATGACTTTCATTTAATACGGACGACCCCGGCGGTCCTTTCGGCAAAGCGCAGGGCGCAGAGGGCAGAGCGCAGAGCGCCCGCGCCGCGTCACGCTTTGCGCCCTGCGCCCTGCCCTCTGCCGGCCGGCCAGACCTCCGGCAGCGGGACGATCTGCCGCTGGCGCTGGTAAAACCGCACCGTCTGCGTGTAGCCCACGTCGCGGACGAGCGCGAGGGCTTGGTCGAAGTCCTGGCCAACCTCGCCTGGGGCGTGGGCGTCGGAGTTGATGACGATGGGCACGCCGGCGCTGAAGGCCAGCTCCAGTAGCTCGCGGGAGGGGTAGATTTCCCGTACGTCCTTGCGCAGGCCGGCGGTGCTCACCTCCATGACCGTGCCGGTGTCGGCAAAGGCCTGGACCACCGGCTCGTAATAGTGCCGGAGATCACCCGGCGGGCGGAACCCGAATTTTTTGGCCAGATCGGGATGGGCGCAGAAATCAAAAAAACCGGAGCGGACACATTTTTCATAGAGCCGCCAGTAAATCCCCCAGATTTCCTCCACGGCCCCGGCATCGCGCCAGCGGGAGAGGTGCTTGGGATTATCCACGTCCCAGCCGGGCGCGATGTAGTGGACGCTGCCGATGAGGTAGTCCCAGGGAGCCAGGGTTTGCGTTTTTTCCAGCCAATCTTCCCGGCCCTCCAGGAAATCGCACTCCAGAGCGAGGCGGACCGGGAAGGCGCCGGCGGCTTGGCGGGCCTCCTCGACCATTTCCAAGTAACGCGGAAACTCCGCCAGATCCATGCGCCAGTCGTCAAAAGGCTCCGGCATGGGGTTGTGGTCGGAGAAGCCGATTTCGGCCAATCCGGCGCTTTGAGCGGCGGCGAGGTAGTCGCGCGGATGGCCCTCGGCGTGGCGGCAGAGGGGGGTGTGGGTGTGGTAATCGGTGAGCACAGCGGAAAAAAAGAAAAAAAATCTTGCCTGCGCAAGGTGGAACACGCTATTTTCCACCCGATGAAGAAAATCTTTCTGACAATAACGAGTTTGGCATTGTTGAACAGCGGCAACGCGTGGGCGATTTCGGGCGGTCCGTGGGATAACGGCGACCCCGGTGGCCTGCTGCTGGAGCGCGGCAGCTTTTACCAGTGCCAGTTTTCATTCAAGAACGGCAATGGCTACGGCATCTTCACGCCGGACGCGCAGTTGTCGGGTGGCCTTCTGGGGGCTGGTGGTGGTGGTGGTGGTGGTGGAGCCGGACAGACCGCGTTTTATGACAGCGGCTCCCTCTACACCAACAACTCTTTCGATGTGCAGCGGAACGCAAACCGGTCCGTGTTTTACTACAAAGGGGTGACTTATTTTGGAGCCTGCTTCGGCATGCCGGACATTGAAGCGCGGACCATCAACGGCACTTGCAACGGCAGCAGTGACCCCGGCACGGTATCAACGTCCCAGGGCGGAACCGGAGGCTCTTTGCAGAACACCTCGACCATCATCCAGAACAACACCGGCTTCACCTTGAACTGCGGATGGGAAGGGAAAATCTACCGGACCAAACCCACGCTGCGGTTCCGCGGCAAAGGGGAACTGGCAGTGCTCGCCCCGACCGGCAATGCTTCCATCACCAACTTGGCGTTCCAAGCGTATCAGGGCTTGATCAATGCCATCATCTCATCCGTGAGCAACTCGGGCTCGCAACTCGGCTTTAATGGCAGCACCTACACGGCGGCTCAACAGGCGATCAACGATGCTATCGAGGCTTTGCGTCTTCAAGTGAATCAGGGGAGCGGCACCGATCCCACCTATGAGGAAGCAGACGTCACTCCTGTCACTGTCCGGGGCACCCGCCGCTACTTCTAATGCCAGGGAGCAGCGTCTGATTTGATACTTTGACAATGGGCGCCCGATCAAATGGGCGCCCATTTTTTTCCTTTTCTCATGCGCCGATTCTCCAACAAAGGCTGGTCCCTCAAAGAACTGTTGATGGCCGTGGCGATCATCGCGCTGCTGGTCACGCTGACTTTTCCAGCGTACACGTTCGTCAAAGCCAGGATGAATTTTGCGGCTTGCGCAGGAAATTTGAGGGCTTTGCACGCGGGACTCAGTGTCTATATGCAGGACCACGGCATGGTCTGGCCGCAATATCCGCGCGATCTCCGGGAAATGAGCGACAAGGACGAGGACGAACTGGGCCGGTGGTGGTTTGAAACCTTAAAACCCTACGGCGTGCCGCGCAAGACCTGGGTGTGCCCGGCGGACCGGGACGGGCATGAGCACGACCAGGAAGATCTGACACACTTCACCTCCTCCTACGGGGTGACTTTGTTCGACGATGTCCCGAACAGCGCCAACTTTCACTACCAGCCCTGGGTGATTGAGTCCGGGCAAAATCACGGCAAAAGTCAAGGGCCGAACATGATTATGCCGGGCGGAGAAGTGCGACAGGGGATCGGCATCATCATGGAGCCGCCGGGGAAGTGACGGTCAAGGGAGGGGGCAAGGGGTCAAAAGGTCGCCAGAGAAGTCCCTTCCACATCCCTTTTCCTGCTTTCCTTATTCACGAATCTAGGCTCAACTCTCAACCATCAACTCTGTTTTAGGATGAGAGTTGAGAGCCTGAAAACGAGCGGCTTGCGCCGCGAAGAGGGCTCGCCTTCGTTTCGTTGCAAGCAACAGTTGTCTGCGATCAACTCGGTTTTAGACCGGTTCTCAAAAAGAATGTCATATTAGTGCTGTACTTTTTAGAAAA
>CAZNKC010000244.1:0-3332 GCA_964573315.1 uncultured Verrucomicrobiaceae bacterium
TCGTGCAGCACGCCGATGCGGTCGGCGTAGCGCTCCAGCCCGCCGAGTTCGTGGGAGGAGATGAAGACGGCGCGTGTCTCGTCCTCGACGATGCTCAGGATCTCCCGGAACAACACGCTGCGCGCCGCCGGGTCCAGCCCCGTCGTCGGCTCGTCCAGCACCAGCACTTGCGGCCGCCAAGCCAGCGCCAGCAGCAGGGCCAGCTTGGTGCGCGCTCCGAACGACAGCGTGCCGACGCGGTCTTTTCCGTTGAGGTTGAAATCCGCCAGCAAGCGCGCCGCGTAATCGTCGTCCCAGGTGGGGCGGAAGCCGCGCACGAAGCGGATCGTTTTCCACACCCGGCCCCAGGCTCCGTAACTCAACTCCGGCCCGACGTAACCCGTGATCGTTTTCAACGCCACGTCGTCCGTGCTGTGATCGTGCCCGCCCGCGCGGATGCGTCCGGCGTCCACCGCGCCGATGCCGAAGATCAAATCCATCAGCGTGCTCTTGCCGGCGCCGTTCGGGCCGATCAATCCGTACACGCATCCCGGCGGCACCGTCAGGCTCACCGGCCCGAGTTTGAACCGGGAAAAGCTTTTTTCCACCGCGTCGATTTCAATGGCTTGAGGTGTCATGGTCGTTCAGGGTCAGGGTTTGGGGTTGTCGTCTGTCTCTTCGAGAGTTTCGGAAAAAAGCCGCGCCACCTGCCGCCGGTTCAGCCCCGCTTCCCGCGCCGCCGCCGCCGCCTCGCGCGCCAACTGCCGCGCCCGCTCCAGTTTCACCTCCCGCATCCGCTCCAGCCCCGCCGCCGCCACGAACGTGCCCAGGCCCTGCCGCCGGTAGATAATGCCCGCGCGCTCCAGCTCCTCGTAAGCGCGCCGCACGGTGATGACACTGACCATCAGATCCTCCGCCAGTTGGCGGAACGAAGGCAGCAGCGACTCCGGCGCGAGGTCGCCGCCGCTGACGGCGCGCTCGATGCCGCGCACGATCTGCTCGTAGAGCGCGCCCTCCGCGGCGGGCGAGACCGCTGGCAGCAGCAGGCGCAGATCGGCGGGAGAAACGGCGTTCATGATGCTACTGTATATATTAAATATGCACAGTCAACACAGATTTTTATTTTTTCTCTTTTCGGGTTTGGCGAGAACTGCGCGGAGGAGCGCTCATGAACAACCGGGCGCCGCCTGGAGCGCGGGCCTCCGAGCCCGCAGCGTGCCCGCCGTCGGTGTCGGTCCCCCGGTTGAATGGCACTTTGCCCTGGCTCATTTGCAGTCATGTTGAACGCTCCCGCCGAGCGATCCCTCAACTGCGGGCCACCCGCTGCGGACTCGGAGGTCCGCGCTCCGGGAGGGCATTCACTGGCCAGCGAATGTTCCCCAAGGGGGGAAACGATCCTGAGTCATATCCTATGGAATGCTATGCTTTTTTATAACCCAACCCGCCGGCAAGACTGGAGGGGGTTTTCCCGTTGAAAGGTGGTGGATTGAATGATAGAGTTTGTTCAAATCGTCGGAACAATCCGCATCCATCCTTTTTCCAATGCCACGTCGTAACTCCGGAGGGCGCCCGCCCAAGTACAATGAGCCGAGCCGGCCCATCACCGTCACGCTGCCGGAGAGCGCGCTGCAACGCCTGCAACTGATCGATGAGGACAAGGGGCAGGCGATCGTCACGCTGGCCAAAAAGGCCTTTGACGGAGATGCGCCGCAGGAGGGCGTGAAAGTGGTGGAGGTGAGCAAAAATACCGGCCTGCTGGTGATCGGCCGCAGCGCGGTGCTGACGCGCATTCCCTTCCTGCGTTTGGTGGAGGTGGCTCCCGGCCGCTGCCTCCTGGCGATCGATTCGAAGCATGACTTCCGCTCGCTGGAGCTGGCTCTGCACGATCTCCTGGACGAAGACGATCTCGCCAAGCATGAGCGGAGCCTGCTCGAAGATTTGCTGAACCGCATCCGCGCTTTGAGAAGGTCCGACCGGGTGAGCCAGGCGGGCATTCTTCTCGTCACCCTGGACCCGGGCAGAGCCGCCAAGGCGAAAGCCGCCGCCGCGGAAGCGGCTGCGCTGCCGGTTTGAGGGTTTCGTCTATCCGGCGCCCAGCGCCTTGTAGATGGCCGTGGTGATGGCTCCGGGATCGCCAAAGCCGCAGTTGGTCATGACCACCGCGCCATGCTTCCTCCCGGGATAGACCACCAGCCGGGTCGTCGTCTCGTCCTGCTTGCCGCCGTGAGAGACGCGCAGCCCGCCTTGTTCATCGATGACAAAGCCGAGGCCGCGGTCGGTGAGTTCGCCGTCGTTGGTTTGCTGCCGGGTCCACATCGCTTCTTCCGTCGCGGACTCGATCAAGCGATGATTGAGCACCGCCTGCGCCCAGAGGGCGAAGTCTTTGACGTTGGATTTGTGCCCGCCCGCGCCGTGTTTCCAGTAATGCGCCGTTTCCTCCGCGCGCACGATTTTGCCTGCGTCGTCCTTGACGTAGCCCGCCGCCCAGTGCGGCTGGTTGTCATATTCCATGTCGAGCTGCAGGCTGGTCATGCCCAGCGGCCGGGCGATGCGTTTTTCGATCTGCTCAAGATAAGACTCCTTGCCGGCGCGCTGCACGACGGCGCTGGCGAGGATGTACGCATACGACGAGTAGAGCACTTTTTCCCCCGGCGCGAAGACCAGGGGTGTGCGGTTGAATTTGTCGAGAGCGGGCACGGGATCGAGAAAAGGCAGCGGCGTCTTGTAGGCGCGGCGTGTGGGCACGATCTCGTCGCTGTAATGCGAGATGCCGCTTTGATGGCTGAGCAGGTGCCGCATGGTGATGACGCCCTCTTTTTTCTTGGGAAACTCCGGCACGTATTGCCGCACGTCCGCGTCCAGATCGAGCAGCCCCTTTTCCACCAGTTGCATGGCCGCCATGCCGCAGAGCGGTTTGGAATTCGACGCCCAGTTGAAGACGGTCTCGACGGTTACGGGCGTGTTTTTCTCGCGATCCGCCAGTCCGTATCCCTGGAGATAAACGATCTCACCCTCCCGCAGCAACCCCACCGAGACGCCGACCAAGCCCTGCCGCTCCATCTCCTCCCGCACCGCCGCATTCACCTTGGCCGCGGCGTCGTCCGCCAACCGGCTCTGCGCTTGCGTCCAAAGCGGCAGCCCCGGCAATGCCGCGGCGGCAAGCAGCAACAGCCAACGCGACGCAACACGTCGGGAGCATCCGCTGCGGCGCGCGTGGGAGGCGCGCTGGCGATGAGGAATGAGGGAGGGAGCGGGTTCTGGGTTCATGGTTCGGTGTCTTTCAAATCCAGCCTGTCACATCACGCATCGGTGGTGGCACTTCATGCGGGGTTGGACTTGCGCATCCCGTGGGA
>CAZNKC010000244.1:3432-8002 GCA_964573315.1 uncultured Verrucomicrobiaceae bacterium
GGCGTTCACGCGCTGGGGCAGGTGGCGCATCTGGATGTGCCGGCGGACTCGCGGCTGGAACCGGCGGCGTGGCGGGACGGCCTGAACGCGTTGCTGCCCGGCAGCATCCGCGTGCTGGACGCCGCCGCCACATCGCCGGAGTTTGACGCCTGCCGGGACGCCACGGGCAAGGTTTATCGCTATCGCGTCTGGCGCGCGCGGGAGCTGGATCCTTTCGAGGCGGATCGCGCCTGGCATGTGCATGGTCCGCTGGACATGGGCGCGCTGCGGGAGGCGGCGGCGCTGCTGGCGGGCACGCACAATTTTGTCCGGCTCTCCGCCAATCGCGGCGACCGCCCGGAGACGGCGCGACGCGCGGACGTGGCCGGCTCCACGCGCACCCTGCGGCGCGTGGACATCCGCGAGAACGGCGACGTGCTGGAAATCGAGATCGAAGGGAACGCCTTTCTCTACCGGATGGCGCGCATGATCGTGGGATCGCTGATCCATATGGCGCGCGGACGCGATGCGGTGTCGTGGCTGGCCGGGCTGCTGGCGGAGCCGGAGGGCTTGCAAAGCCATCAGACCGCTCCGGCGGGCGGGCTTTATTTGGCGCGGGTGGTTTATGGGGGGTGAGTCAAGCATCAAGGAGCGGCGGTTTGTAACCGCCTTCATTTGGGAGGCGGTTACAAACCGCCGCTCCTTGATGCTTCGCGCCTCACTCCGTCACCCAGCCTTTGGCGCGCTCCACCGCACGGTGCCAGCCTTGCATGAGCGCCGCGCGTTGCTTGGGTTTCATGCGCGCGGTGAAGCGGGCCTCGGCTTCCCAGACGCGTTCCAGTTCCTTCTCGTTCGGCCAGGAGCCAACGGCCAAGCCCGCCAGCGCGGCGGCGCCGAGCGCGGTGGTTTCGGTGACGAGCGGGCGCAGCACCGGTACGCCAAGCAGATCCGCCTGAAACTGCATGAGCAGGCCGTTGTTGCTGGCGCCGCCATCGACGCGCAACTCCTTCAAACGAACACCGGCGTCTTTTTCCATGGCCTGCAAAATGTCCGCCACTTGATAGGCGATGCCCTCCAGCGCGGCGCGGGCGATGTGCGCGCGCGTGGCGCCGCGCGTGAGGCCGACGATGGCGCCGCGCGCGTAGGGATCCCAATGCGGCGCGCCCAACCCGGCCAGGGCGGGCACCAGATAGACGCCGTCGGTGCTTTCCACCTGCGCCGCCAGCGCCTCGATCTCCGGCGCTTTTTTGATGAGACCGAGGCCGTCGCGCAGCCATTGCACGATGGCGCCGGCGATGAAGACACTGCCCTCCAGCGCATACTCCACCGGCTGCCCGCCGATCTGCCAGGCCGGGGTGGTGAGGAGTTGGTTCTTCGAGGCGATGCGCTTCGTGCCAGTATGCATGAGCATGAAGCAGCCGGTGCCATACGTGTTCTTCACCATGCCCGGCTCCACGCAGCGCTGGCCGAAAAGCGCCGCGTGCTGATCCCCGGCGATGCCGGCGATGGGGATGGAGCCGCCGAGCGCGCCGGTCTCGCCATACACCGCGCTGGAGGGCCGGATCTCCGGCAGCAGGCTCTCCGGCACGCCGAGCAGCTCCAGCATCCGCGCGTCCCAGCGGCAAGTTTTCAAGTTCATCAACAGGGTGCGGGAGGCGTTGGTGACATCGGTGGCGTGGACGCGGCCCTCGGTCAGCTTCCACAGCAGCCAGCTATCGATGGTGCCAAACGCCAAATGCCCGGCGCGCGCCAGTTTTTTGAGGCCGGGCACGTTGTCCAGCAGCCAGCGGATTTTCGTGCCGGAGAAATAGGCGTCGATGACCAGCCCGGTGGTGTTGCGCACGAGACGCTCCGCGCCGCTTTTTTTCAGCCGGTCGCAAAAACCCGCCGTACGCCGGTCCTGCCACACGATGGCACGATGCACCGGCTCCCCGGTGCGGCGGTCCCAGATGACCGTGGTCTCGCGCTGGTTGGTGATGCCGATGGCGGCGATGTCGTCATGCCGCAGCCGGGCGCGGCGCATGGCGGCGCGCGCGGTGGCCAGTTGCGTGCGCCAGATTTCATCCGCGTCATGCTCCACCCAGCCGGGTTTCGGAAAATGCTGGGTGAACTCCTGCTGCGCCACGCTGACCACCTGCCCGCGCAGGTTGAAAATGATGGCGCGCGAACTGGTGGTTCCTTGGTCGAGGGCGAGAAGATGAGTGGCTGGCATGGTGCGGTCATTCCAGCAAATGCGGGCGGGTTTGACCAGCCTGTTTTTTCATGGAGGGCGGGATTGTATTCCCGCCCATTTTTATGACTGGCCCCACCGAAACCCTCCCGCCTGCGTTTGTCTCATCTTTTCAAGGCCTGTGGGAGCCAAGCTCCGCGCCGCCTCCGCCCACGAAAAAAATGGGCGGGAATACAATCCCGCCCTCCGCATCACAACAACGCCTCCAGCCGCTTCACGCTGACCGGCTGGGCGGTGCCGAGTTCTTGGGCGAAGATTTGCACTCGGTATTCTTCCAGCAGCCAGCGGAAGGTTTCTTGATTGGCCTTGGGAACGTAGGTCTGCCAGCCGTCCCAGTCGGCGATGAGGCCGGCTTTGTCGGCGTCTTTGGCGGGGTTGTTGGCGGCGCGTTCGGCGCGGGTGCGGATGGCTTTCAGGTAGCGGGGGATGTGCGTGAGCTGGGCGTGCGGGGTGGTGAGCAGGAGGTCGGGGGGGACGAGGCGGTCGAGGTCTGAGTCAATGTTGGGATAGCGATTTTTGCCGCGGGCGAGTTCGGTTTTTTGATCGTGGATTTGTTTGAAGAGATCGCGCGTGCGCTGGGTGAGCAGGGGGAGGTCGCGCCGGGTTTTTTGCAGCAGGTCTTCGAAGCGTTTTTCGGTGAGCGGGAAAAGGGGATCGAGCCGCAGCAGGTGGGCGATGAGATGTTCGCGGGCTTGCTCGGGGAGCGGGACGGCGGAGGATTTGGCGGCGGCCTGGGTTTGCAGTTGGGTGAGGGCGCTGGCGAAGGTTTGTTCCTCCCGCCTCGGTGAGGCGGGGTTCGTTGAGAACTGACGGAGTTCCTTGGCCAGCCAGGCGAGGTCTTTGGCGAGGGCGAGTTCGGCGAGCTTGCGCACGGCGGGTGGGGTGGCACGGGCGGCGTCTTCCTGACGGCGGAAGAGGCGGAGGTGGATCAGGCCGTCTTTGTCCTGTTCCAACCCGGGATAACCTAACACGGGCGCGCCGCCGATGTGCTCGATGACGATGGACTCCGGCACGTCGCCGATGGTCCAGCCGTGGAGGTCGTAGCGCTCGACTCGCGGCACGGTTTTTTCCCAGGCATCGGAGCGGACTTCGGTTTTTTTGACGTGGCTCTGGATGGCCTGCAAATCGCGGTCGGCGACGACGGTGCGTTTGTCTTGGTCGATGACCTCGATGCGGGGTTGCAGGTGCGGTGGCAGGCTGCCGGACGGCCAGTCGGCGGCGGCGACGGGAACACGATAGGTTTGGGTGATATGTTGGGCGAGCGCGGACAAGAACTCGGCGCGGCCGGGATCGAAGCGGGCGGCGATCTCGGCGGCCTTGGGTTCGATGGGCATGAGCTGACGGCGGATGGAGCGCGGCAGGGCGCGCAGGAGGGTGCGGCTGAGTTCCTCGCGCAGGCCGGGCACCATCCACTGAAGCTGGCCGCTGGTGAGGTGTTCGGCCACGGGCAGCGGCACGCGCACGGTGACGCCGTCGGTTTCCTCGCCGGGTTTGTAATGATAGGCTATCGGCAACACGGTGTTGCCGAGCGCGACTTGATCGGGGAACAGTTGCAAGTCCGGGCTGAGGTCGTCTCCGGGTGTTAGGTCGTCCTCGGTGAGGTGGAGAAATTGGTCACCGTGCTCCTGGATGAGCGCGTTGAGGTCGTGCAGGGAGGAGACTTCGGCGATGCGGGCGTCATAAAACGCGAACAACGCTTCTTCGACATCGTGGACGCGGTTGCTGCGGATGCGCGTGAGCGTGGTCTCGATCTTCTGGCGGATTTTTTGGTTGTGTTGGTAGAAGCGTTGCGGCAGCGGGCTTTCGCCTTCGATCAAGGCGCCGCGGATGAAAAGCTGGGTGGCGGCGGCGGGGTCGATCTTGCCGAAGTCGATCTTGTCCCGCTTCACTTCGAGGCCGTGGACCAGGGTGCGGCGGGTGACGAGCACGCGCCCGGCTTTGGCGCTCCAATGCGGCTCGCTGTATTTGTATTCGCACAGGTGCGCGCCGAGTTCGGCGATCCATTCCGGCTCGATCTTCGCCAGGGTGCGGGCGAACAACTGCGAGGTGTGGACGATCTCGCCGGCGACGATCCACGGCGGCTGCTTGGTGATCTCGTTGCCGCGTTTGTCGTTTTTCTCGCGGCGCTCGTGCAGCACGGAGCCGGGGAAGACCATGACCTCGCGGTTGCCGGCGGCTTTGTACACGTTGCGCTCCAGGCGCATGGCGATGTGGCCGAGATGGGCGGCGAGAATGCAGCGGGTGGCACGGGCATTCTGCCCGTGAGGTGTGGGACAGGCATTCTGCCTGTCGCCAGTGGTACAGGCATTCTGCCTGTTTCCTGTGCGACGGGCATTTTGCCCGGCGGCTTCAGGCAGAATG
>CAZNKC010000245.1:0-7896 GCA_964573315.1 uncultured Verrucomicrobiaceae bacterium
GGACAGAGCCCCGCCCTCCGGGGAAGGAGGCGGTTACAAACCGCCTCTCCTTGTGATGATCGCCTAAAGGCTTGACTCCAACAGCCGGGCTTTGATGGCGCGGGTGGCGGCGGCTGTGTCGGGGGCTTGCAGGAGGGCGGAGACGATTACGACGCGGCGGGCGCCGGCGGCGAGGATGGCGTCCAGGCGTTCGGTGTTCACGCCGCCGATGCAGAAGATGGGCAGGCTGACGCTGCGATGCGCCGCGGCGATGTCGGCCAAGCCGATCGGGGTGTAGTCCGGTTTGGTGCCGGTGGCGTAGAGCGGGCCGAAGCCGATGTAGTCCGCGCCTTCCGCGGCGGCGGCGCGCGCTTGCGCCAGGGAGTGCGTGGATTTTCCGACGATGACCGCGGCTCCGGTCAAGTCGCGCGCTTTGGCCACGGCGGCGTCGTCCTGGCCCACATGCGCGCCTTCGGCGCCGGTTTCGGCGACGACTTCGGGGTGGTCGTTGATGATGAGGGGCACGTCGAAATCCCGCGTCACCGGCAGCATGGAGCGCGCGAAGGTTTCGATCTCGCCGGGGGTGTGGCCTTTGGCGCGCAGTTGCAGGATGTCCACACCGCCCGCGCACAGGGCTTTGGTTACCGCCACCAATTCACAGGTGGAGACATAACCCAAGTCGGCGATGCCGTAGAGTCGCGCTGCCGCCAGCTTTGCCCTGGCGTCCATGGTCAGTCGTCCAGCTTGGTGATGCGGATGTTGCGGAACCACACGGGGTCGCCGTGGTCTTGCAGGAGGATTTTGCCGTGACCGGGGGCGAAGCCTTCGTACTTCACGTACTTGCTCTTGGCGAAGAGTTCCTTCCATTCCTCGCTGGCGGTGTCCGCCTCCACGACGACCACGCCGTTAAGCCAGTGTTGGAGTTTGGAGCCTTTGACGACGAGTTTGCTGGTGTTCCATTCCCCGGCGGGTTTCACGGGCTTTTCATCGGAGATGGCCTTGATGTCGTAGATGGCGCTGGTGCGCCGGCTGCCGCCGCGCAGGGCGTCCAGGTGGCGTTTGTCGTCGATCAACTGGTATTCGATGCCGAGGTTTTGGTTATTGATCTTCGTCACCCAGTACTTCACGCCGCTGTTGCCGCCTTCGCCGATTTTCCATTCCCATTCGAGTTCGAAGTTTTTGAACTCCTGCTTGGTGAGGATGTCTCCGGACTTGTCCTTGCGGAAGAGGGCGCCGTCGGCTTCGATCACCCAGCCTTCGCCGGGGGCGTCTCCTTTTGTGCTTTCCCAATGCTCCAAGGAGGAGCCGTCAAAGAGAGTGATCGTCTCGCCGGCACGCGCTGAGAACGGGGCGACAAGCAGGAGGGGCAGGAGGAGAATGGATTTGTTCATGGCGGATGAAACGGAGGTTCAGAAGGGTTTGTTGTTGTAGCGTTTGATGACGGCTTTGCGGCGCAGGCTTTCCAGCCAAGCGTCCAGCGCCGCCTTGGCTCGCTCCTGGCGGATCATCCGCTCGATCTGCTGGCGCACTTTTTCCAGCGGCTCCGGCGCGCCCAGTTTTTTGGCGTCCACGGCGATGATAATGAAGGCGGTCTCGCCCTCCACCACGGGGCTGATGCCGCCCTGCTTCACCGCGAAGGCGGCGTCGGCGATGGATTTGATCATTTGCGTGCGCTCCATCCACGGCCACTCGCCGCCGTCTTCGGCCCAACTGTCCTGGGAGTGCGTGCGTGCCGTCTCGGCAAAATTGGCGCCGCCGGTCACTTTGGAGCGCAGCTCCTGGGCCAGCCGCCGCTGGGATTCCACCGTGGCGGTGGGGCTTCCGGTGAACTTCGGCACGGTGATGGTGCTGATTTTGATCATGTCCTTGTCGCGGAACTGGTCGATGTGCTTCTGGTAGTACTCGCGCACTTCCAGCGGCGTGGGCGGGCGCTGCTCGGAGGCGTAACGCCCGCGCATGACCTGCACGATGATCATCTTCTCGCGCAGTTCGCGGAACTTTTTCAATGACATGCCGGAGCGCACCAGTTCGGAGACGAAAGCGTCACGGTTGCCGTTGAAGTTCTCCCGCACGAGGGTGTTGATATCGTCCTCCACGTACTGAGCTTTGATGGAGCCGCCAATTTTGCGAAATTCCGCGAGGATAAGTTCCCGGTCGATCAGGCTGTCCACGGCGCTCGCCTTCAACTCCGCCAGCGCTTTTTCCAGGGCGACGGGGTCGTCCCGCATTTGGAAACGATAGATTTGCTCCTGCGCTTTGACTGCTTCGCGCACCTCGGAGAGCATGATCGGCGCTCCATTCACCACTGCGGCGATGCCGTTCGAGACAGACTGGCCGCGCGCCGGACCGGCTGGCGCGCAGACGGCCAAGGCGATGAGCAGGGCATGATGCAGGGGAAGTTTCATGGAAAGTGGAGGCTTATATCGTTACCAACGGCGCCCGGTCTGGCAAGACAAAAGCACTTGATTAACGCGCTTGTGAAGGGGTTTCTATGGGAAAACTATGAGGGCTGTGGGCAGAACGACGAAGGAGAAAACCGCCACTATTTTTTGCCTTTTTTGGCCTCCCGGGGCGGGAATTCCCAGGAGATGAGGCGCTTTTCTCCGGGGGTGCAGACGAGGAAGGCTTTGAAGGGGCGGCCTTTTTTGGAGATCATGCCTTCGATGAGCGCGGTGCGGCCTTCGGTGAAAAAGAGGCGGGCGTTGTCCGGGGTGATGGCTTTTTTGCAAAGCTCCTTGGGCAGGCGGGCGTTGCACTGGCCCTTGGGCGTGGCGGCGAGCTTGCAGAGGTAGCCGTCGGCGGTGTCATGGATCATCTGGCCGCTGCGTCCGGCTTTTTCGCAGACGGGGCAGGGGCAGAGGGCGGGGGCGTTGTCCCAGTCGATGGCTTCGGGGTCGTCGCCGTCGGGGAAAAGGAAGGTGATTTTTTGATCGTCGCCGATTTGCAGGCTGGCGGTGAAGTCGCGGCCTTTCTTGCTGCGGAAGCCTTCGAGCGGGCCGACGAGGCGTTTCTCGATGAGGGTGCGGATTTCGTCGTCGCTGAGCGCGCGGCCGGCGATGGTTTTATAGACGCGCAGTTTGCAGCCCTTGCTGGTGCAGGTGTAGAAATCCTCGGTCTGCTTGAGTTCGGTGGCGCCGCAGAAGGGGCAGGTGGCGTGAAAAACGGGAAAGACCTGCTCTTTGGCGGCTTGGGAGTGGGCTTTGGTGCGCTCGACGATCTGGCTGGTGAGGCTGCGGATGTCGCGCATGAAGCTGGCGCGGTCGAGTTCGTTGTGCTCCATCTGGCGGAGTTTGTACTCCCATTGGCCGGTGAGTTCCGGGGAGCTGAGGGTGTCGATGCCGATGGCGCTGATTTGGTCGATGAGGGTGAGGCCCTTGGCGGTGACGTGGAAGTCGCGCCCGTCCCGCTCGATGTATTTGTCCATGATGAGGCCCTCGATGATGGCGGCGCGGGTGGCGGGCGTGCCGAGGCCGCGCTCGCTCATGGCCTCGGCGAGTTCCTCGTCCTCGACGAGTTTGCCGGCGTTTTCCATGGTGCCGAGCAGGGTGGCTTCGGTGAAGCGGGCGGGGGGCTTGGTCTGGAGTTCGTTGACTTCGACGTCGAGGGTGCTGGCGGTGTCGCCGTCGCTGGCGGGGGTGAGGAGCCTGCCGCCGGAGCCGGCGTCCTTGCCCTCTGCAGCGGCGGCTTCCTCGGCGGCTTGCTTGCCATAAACGGCGAGCCAGCCGGGGACGCGGAGGATTTTGCCGTCGGACTTGAAGGCGTCCTGCCCGACGCGGGTGATGCGGGTGGTGACTTCAAACTCGGCGGGCGGAAAAAACACGGCGACGAAGCGGCGCAGCACCATGTCGAAGAGCTTTTGCTCGGCCTCGGGCAATTCCTTGGGCAGGATGAGGCCGGTGGGGATGATGGCGAAGTGGTCGCTGACTTTGCTGTTGTCAAAAATGCGGCGGTTGGGGCGGACCCAGCCGTTGTCGAGCGCGGTGGCGGCGTGGCCGGCGACATCGTCCGGGAGGGAGCCGTGCTTGCCGGGTTTGTTGGTGGCGAAGGTTTTCAAGGTGCTCTTAACCGTGCCGAGATAATCTTCCGGGAGATAGCGGGAGTCGGTACGCGGATAGGTGAGGACTTTGAACTTCTCGTAGAGAGCCTGGGCGATTTGCAGGGTGCGGCGGGCGGAGAAGCCGAAGCGGTTGCTGGCTTCCCGTTGCAGGGAGGTGAGGTCGTAAAGCAGCGGCGGGGCCTGCTTGGCGGGCTTGGTGATTTGCTCGATCTTGCCGGGCTTGCCGGTGCAGCGGTCGGCGATGGCCTGGGCGGTGTTTTCTTCCCAGAGACGCTCGGGTTTTTTGTGCTCGTCGGTTTCGTCTTTTTTGAAGGTTTCGTCGATCCATCGGCCGTTGTAGCGTCCGGCTTCGACTTCAAAGAGGGCGATGACTTCGAAGTAGGTGCGGGGGACGAATGCCTCGATCTCGCGCTCGCGCTTGGCGAGGATGGTGAGCGTGGGCGTCTGGACGCGGCCGACGGGGGTGAGGCGGAAGCCGCCGTGGCGGGAGTTGAGGGCGGTGAGGGCGCGGGTGCCGTTGATGCCGACGAGCCAGTCGGACTCGGAGCGGCATTTGGCGGCGTCGGCCAGGGGCTGCATTTCGTGGTCGTCGCGCAGGCGCTTGAAGGCGTCGAGGATGGCGCCCTGGGTCATGGACTGCATCCAGAGGCGTTGGATGGGTTTGTTCACTTCAGCGGCCTCGACGATGTAGCGGAAGATGAGTTCACCCTCGCGCCCGGCGTCGCAGGCGTTGATGAGGGCGGTGATGTCCTTGCGCTTCATGAGGCGTTTGAGCAGCTTGAAGCGGTCCTCGGTTTTTTCGATGGGCTTGAGGACGAACTGGGGCGGGACGATGGGCAGGTGGGTGAAACCCCAGCCGATTTTCTTGCCGTTCACTTCCGGCATGCCAAGCTCCAGCAGGTGGCCGATGGCGGAGGAGATGACGTGGGTGTCGTTTTCGTACCAGTCTTTCTCCTTTTTGAAAGGCGTCATGCCCGGGGCGCGGGCGAGAGAGCGGGCGAGGTCAGCCGCGACGCTGGGTTTTTCGGCGATGATGAGTGCCTTGGACATAGAGGGGGCAGAGATTGGGGCATATTCCGCCCCGCGTCAACGGCGCAGAGAGCAGGGCGCAGAGGGCAGGGCGCAAAGGGCAGGGGTCAGGAGCGGGACGCTCCTGACACAGACAGCCGGGACGGGCTGTCCTACGGGCGCTGCGCGCCCTGCGCTCTGCTCTCTGCGCTTTGCTAAATGGTCATGGCGGAGTAGCCGCCATCGACGACGAGTTCGTGACCGGTGATGAAGGAGCCGGCTCCGTTGGCGGCGAGGAGGAGGGCGGCGCCGACGAGTTCGCTGGAATTGCCGAAGCGGGCGGCGGGGGTGTGGCGCATGATGCTGGCGACGCGATCCTCGGTGAGCACTTTGCGGTTTTGCTCGGCGGGGAAGAAGCCGGGCACGAGGGTGTTGACGCGGATGCCAAGCGCGGCCCACTCGCGAGCGAGGTTTTTGCTGAGGTTGTGGACGGCGGCCTTGGACATGGAGTAGGTGAAGACGCGGCTGAGCGGGGTGAGGCCGGACATGGAGCCGAGGTTGACGATGGAGGCGGGGATTTTGTGCTCGACGAAGTAACGGCCAAACACTTGGCAGGCGAGGAACACGGCTTTGGTGTTGATGCCCATGATGCGGTCGTATTCGTCCTCGGGGATGTCGAGGAAGGGGGTGGGGGAGTTGACGCCGGCGCCGTTGACGAGGATGTGGCAGCCGCCGGAGCGCTCGATGACTTGGTCGAGGAGGAGTTGCAAGTCGGCGGCGCGGGAGGCGTCGGCGGAGACGAAGTAACCGGTGCCGCCGGCGCTGTGGATGGCGTCGAGGCGTTTTTCGGCCTTGGCGGGGTCGCGTCCGACGAGGACGACTTCGGCGCCGGCCATGGCGTAGCCTTCGGCGATGGCGCCGCAGAGTTCACCGGTGCCGCCGATGACGACGGCGGTTTGTTTTTGGAGGGAGAAGAGTTCGAAGATGGAGGACATGGGGGGAGTTGATAGTTGAGAGTTGCTAGTTGATAGCGGGGGGGGACCCGCCTCGGAGAGGCGGGGTACTTTATGAGAGTTTCCAGTCGCCGCGGTAGGGGCGGCTGAGGAGGCGGGTGGCTTCGGGGTCGTTGAGGATTTCTTCTTTGACGGGATCCCACTTGATGGGGCGGCCGAGCAGGAAGGCGATGAGGGCGAGGTGGCCGGGGATGGCGCTGCGGTGGGCGGTCTCGACGGGGGTGATGGTGGGCTGGCGGCTTTTTACGCAGTCGAGGAAGTTGCGGTGGTGGCCGGGGCTGTCGAAGAGGCGGGTTTTGATAAGGTCGTCGCCGAGTTTGGGGGCGCGGGCGGCTTCGACGACTTCGTCGCCTTCGCGTTTTTTGATCTTTTGTTTGAGGGCGGGGTTGGAGCAGTCGTAAGCGCCGTTGCGGCTGACATAGACCCAGCCGTCGGCGCCGATCCATTTGGTGCCGGATTTAAGGTCATCGTGGCCGCCGGCGATGGTCATGCGGATGTCTCCGTCGTAGAGGGCTTCGGCGCGGTAGCGGGTGGCGGTGTTCCAGACGTCGGTGCGCGGGGGCATGTCCACTTGGATGGGGAGGACTTCGAGGGGGCCGGAGCCGTCCATGTCCATGCCCCAGTGGGCGATGTCGCAATGATGGCCGATCCAGTCGAGAAGCTGGCCGCCGCCGATGTTGTAGTTCCAACGCCAGTTTTTGTGGATGCGGGCTTCGATGTAAGGCTCCATGGCGGCGGGGCCGATCCACATTTCATAATCGAGATGGGGGGGCGGCTCGGTGACGCTGGTTTTATCGCCGGTGCCGGCGAAGTCTTTGTGGCCTTCCGGCAGGCCGACGTGGACTTCGCTGAGCTTGCCGATGAGGCCGTTGCGGACGATCTCGGCGGCGATGCGGAAGTTGTCCTCGCTGCGCTGCCAGGAGCCGGTCTGCCAGATGCGGTTGTGTTTTTGCACGGCGGCGACGATGGCCTGCTGCTCGGCGATGGTGCGGGCGAGCGGTTTTTCGCCGTAGATGTCCTTGCCGCTGCGCGCGGCTTCGATGGCGGTGAGGGCGTGCCAGTGATCGGGCACGGCGAGCATGACGGTGTCGATGTCCGGGCGGGCCATCAACTCGCGGTAGTCGTGATAGGTTTTGCAGTCGGTGTTTTTGTATCCGCTGTTGATGGTGTCGGCGGCGGCGGCGAGGTGTTCTTTGTCGATGTCACAGGCGGCGACGATCTGGCAATCGGACTCGGCGAGGAATTTTTTGGTATTGCCGGGCCCCATCATGCCCCAGCCGACGACGCCCATGGTGATGCGGTTGGAGGGGGCGTTTTGACCGAAGACGGAGGCGGGGACGATGGCGGGAAAGCCGAGGGCGGCGGCGCTGCCCAAAAATTGGCGGCGGGTGGTGGCGAGGGGGCGGCGTTTCATGATGCGGGCGGGAGGGGTGGGAGAATGTTCGTTTTCTTGTAGCCAAAGGGGAGGCTGATGTCCAGAAAAGACGCGAGGTTGCGGAAAGACTCGTCCTGCTCACTGCCTCAGGCTCCGCACCGCCTCCGCCCGCGAAGAAGTGGGCGGGGACAGAGCCCCGCCCTCCGGGAGGGGATTGGCCCCCTTTCCGATGCCGTAAATCAGGTCGAAACATCTTTCAACTGATTGATTTTCAGTCTTTTGTCTCACGTTTTTAGAGTCAGACAATGAACAATCGACCGGCTTTGCGGCGGAGGTGGCGGTTTTGGGGGAGGTTGATTTTGGCGGGACCGTGGGGGCGGAGGAGGGTGAGGGCGGCGTCGATGTGGGTGTGGTCGAGGCCGGCGATGGCGTGATTTTGCAGCCAGCGGCGCAGCAGACGGGTG
>CAZNKC010000246.1:0-7677 GCA_964573315.1 uncultured Verrucomicrobiaceae bacterium
GAAATCCGAAATCCGAAATCCGAAATCCGAAATCCGAAATCCGAAATCCGAAATCATCCTGTCAATCCTGCTCATCCTGCCATCCTGTCAAAAAAACCAATCCTGTTAATCCTCAAAAATCCCGTCCATCCTGTCCCGATCAAACCCGAAACGCCCTCCGCGCCGCCAGCCGGAAAAACCTTTTCATGAACCTCCCCAACAAACTCACCCTCTCCCGCCTCATCCTGACGGTGGTCTTTGTGGTTTGTTTTTTCCTGCCTTCCGAGGCCGGGCCTTACACGCTGGCCGTGCTCATCTTCGCCGCCGCCTCCATCACCGATTACCTCGACGGCGCCATCGCCCGCTCGCGCAACCTCGTCACCAACTTCGGCAAGCTCTTCGACCCGCTCGCCGACAAAATCCTCATCACCGCCGCCTTCATCATGCTCGTGGCCGAGGGAGCGCTGCCGGCCTGGATCGCCATCGTCATTCTCTCCCGCGAGTTTTTCGTCACCGGCATCCGTCAAATTGCCGCCGCGCAAAACGTGGTCCTCGCCGCCGAGAAGCTCGGCAAGCACAAGATGGTGTGGCAGATCATCACCGTGCTTTATTTCATGCTGGAGGGCGCCTCGCGCGAGCCTTGGGTAGGCTTTCTGAAGCCCGTTTTCAAACCCGATGCCGGCGGCCATCCTTACATCGAGTCCTTCATCGTCTATTTCACCACCCTGCTGACGATCGTCTCCGGCTTCAGCTACTTCTGGAAAAACCGCGCGTTGTTCAACGACGCGTGAAAGTACCACGCCTCTCCGAGGCGTGAGAGCCGGAACACCCGCCTCGGAGAGGCGGGGTACTTTTTGCCTCCTTGACACTCCCCCAACGACATTCCCAAGAACGGCACGGGTTTTGCTCTCCACCGAAACCCACCCCTGGTTGACAAGACCCCTCCAACCCCTATTTTGGCTGCCCCTTATTGAGACTCATGAGCACACCCGAAACCGGCAAACCCGTCTATAACGTCAAAAATCCTTTCATCGCGCGTTTGAAGCGGGCTTATGATTTGTCCACGCCGGAGGCGCCGAAAAACACGCGGCATTACGAGATCGATCTGGCCGGGTCCGGCCTGGAGTACACGCCGGGAGACAGTCTGGCGGTGCTGGCCACCAGCGATCCCGCGCTGGTGGACGACACCCTGGCCGCGCTCGGATTCAGCGGCGACGAAACGGTGGCGCATCCCAAAGGCGGCGAAGCCACGGTGCGCCAGTTGCTCACCGGCTATTTTCTCATCACCGAGCCGGACAAAAAACTGATGACCGCCCTCGTCGAGAAAACCGGCGGCGCCAGCCCGCTGGCGGAACTGCTGGCGCCGGAGAAAAAGGATGAGTTGAAGGACTACCTCTGGGGCCGTTTTGTCATCGATCTGCTGCTGGAGCATCCGGAGGCGAAGTTCGAACCGCAGGAGTTTTGCGGGCTGCTCAAGAAGCTGAACGTGCGGCTCTACTCCATCTCCTCCAGCCAGCGCGCGGTGGGGGAGAAAGTGCATCTCACCGTGGCCACGGTGCGCTACACCAGCCACGGCCGCGAGCGCGGCGGCGTGGCCTCCACCTTCCTGGCGCGCATCGACTCCAGCGTGCCCATCCCGGTGTTCGTCACGCCCGGCAAGGGCTTCCGCCTGCCGGAACCGGAGGAGGACACGCCGGTCATCATGTGCGGACCGGGCACCGGCATCGCGCCCTTCCGCGCCTTCCTGCAAGAGCGCAAGGCCACCGGCGCCAAAGGCAAAGCCTGGCTGTTTTTCGGCGAGGTCAGTTGCAAAAGCTGCTCCTTTTACAAGGATGAGTTCGACGGCTACTTGGCGGACGGCACGCTCGACCGGCTCGATTGCGCGTGGTCGCGCGATCAAGCGGAGAAAATCTACGTGCAGCACAAGATCGCCGAGGCCGGCGCCGAGTTTTGGTCCTGGCTGGAGCAGGGCGCCATCTTCTACGTCTGCGGCGACGCCGCGCGCATGGCGGTGGACGTGGACAAGGCGCTGCACTCCCTCATCGAAACCCACGGCGGCAAAAGCGCCGAAGAAGCCGCCGCTTACGTGGAGCAAATGAAAAAAGACAAGCGCTACCGCCGCGACGTGTATTGATCTCAAAGTACCCCGCTTCTCCGAGGCGGGTGTGTTTTTTGGGTAACGAACCAAATAGGCTTGGCATGGCAGCCGGGAGCGCTACGCTCGCGAAGGCCGGGCATCCACGCATGTGGAGATTCCCCCCATTCGTGTTGAAGAACAAAACCGGCATCCGCGTTAGCTTTGACGCCGACCCCGCCCAAGCTCCATGATCCGCTCTCTCTGCCTGCAAGCCGCCGCCCTCTTCATCGCCTTCAGCAGGTGCGCCCTCCTCCCGGCGGCGGACGAACTCAGGGCGATCGACATCGGCTCGCGGCTGGAGTTGTTTGTAGATCACCATCTGCTCGACCGTCTCGACGGCGCGCGAGTGGTGATGCACCGGCCGCAACCGCAACCGCCCGCCCACAGTCCGCTGCGCGGTTCTTATGCCACCGTGATCCGCGACGGCGATTTGTTCCGCGCTTGGTATCGAGATACGATCCCGGGATACGAGGGCGTGCGCGGCGACGGCCATCCCGGTGAGATCACGGCGTATGCAGAGAGCCGTGACGGTCACGAGTGGATCTTTCCCGATCTCGGCCTCTTCGAGATCAACGGCAGCCGGGACAACAACGCCGTGCTCGCCGGGCGGCCGCCGTTCAGCCACAACTTCTCGCCCTTTCTCGATGCCCGGCCCGGCGTGGCTGCGGAGCAACGATTCAAGGCGCTCGCCGGCGCGCGGCAGGACGTGATGGATCGTTGCACGCCGGCAGGGGAACGGCGCACGGGCGGGCTTTACGCGTTCGTCTCGCCGGACGGCATCCGCTGGACCTTGCTGCAGCCGGAGCCGGTCATCACCGATGGCCGGTTCGATTCGCAAAACGTGGCGTTTTGGTCGGAGGCGGAGGCGGCGTATGTTTGCTATTTCCGCACTCTCACGGACGACAAACGGCGCGCCATCAGCCGCGCGACCTCGCGCGACTTCATCACCTGGACGCCGGCCGAGGCGCTGAATGCCAACCTGCCCGGCGAGCATCTCTACACCAGCCAAACCCATCCCTATTTTCGCGCGCCGCATCTTTATCTCGCGCTGCCCACGCGGTTCGTGCCCGCGCGCGGCAACTCCACGGACATCCTGCTCATGGCCTCCCGCGGCGGCGCGCCGTTCGTCCGGCTGTTCCATGAAGCCTTTATCCGGCCCGGCCTCGATCCGGAGCGCTGGGGCAATCGCGCCAACTACGCGGCGTTGAACGTCGTTCCCACCGGCCCGGCGGAGATGTCGGTCTATCACACGCACAGCGGCATCCGCCACACGCTGCGCACGGACGGGTTCACCTCCCTCAACGCGCCCCATGACGGTGGTGAGGCCGTGACCAAGCCGCTCGTTTTTTCCGGCAATCGACTCGTTCTCAACTTGGCCACCTCAGCCTCCGGCAGCGTGCGCGTCGAACTGCAAACTCCAGCCGGCGAACCCATCACGGGTTTCGGACTGGCGGACAGCGAAGAAAATATCGGCGATGAGATCGAACGGACGGCGCGCTGGAAACAGGGCGACGATGTCAGCCGCTTGGCCGGCCAGCCGGTCCGCCTGCGCTTCGTCCTGCAGGATGCCGATCTGTTTTCGTTTCGTTTTGCGGAATGAGGCCGGCTTGCGAAGGGCTTTTTGGCAGGAGGTGAGCCGTCTGGACGTAGGCCGGATGTCCCGAAGGGCGCCCGGCTTGGAGACGTGTCCGCAGCGGGAAAGCCGGGCGGGCTGCGCCACGCCCGGCCTACGGTTTCAGTCCAGCGGCCCGCCCAGCAGGCTCAGCAGAGCGCGGCGGTTTTCAGCGGAGTCAAAGGCGGCGCGCACGGGCATCTCGAAACCGGCGACGGCTGCGCTGCGCAGGAGACCGTCGTCGATCTTGCGGACGAGTTGGAAGCTGATGCCGTCGGCAGCGGGCAGGTATTGCTCGATGAAACGGGCGTCGGCATCGACGAGCCAGTATTCGGCGACACCGTGAGCGGCGTAGTCTTCCATCTTGATGCCGCGGTCGCGGTGCTCGGTGGTGGCGGAGAGGACTTCGACGACGAGGTCCGGTGCGGGGAAAAGCGTTTGGTCGGGGGTGAAATGCTCGGCGATCTCGCGGCGGAAAAAACAGATGTCCGGCTCGTAGCTGTTGCGGGGGAGGCGGATCATGGCTTTTTCCGTGCAGACCCAGCCCAGCGAATTGCGCTCCGCCCAGGCGTCGAGCAATCTGGCGATGAGTTTGACGGTTTCGAGGTGGTTGAATTTAGCGGGGGAGTGCATGATGATTTCTCCATTGACGAACTCGGCTTTAACGGAGTCGTCGATCTCGTCGTGGAATCGTTCACGCCGGGCCTGTTCATCCGCCAGGGAGTCATGCAGGGTCTTTTCCAGCTCGGTGAGCCGGGCGGAGCGCAGCAGCGGCGCCAGCAGGGTTTCCGTGGAAGCGTTCATGATGCGGGGGAGAAGACGGACGGGTGAGTGTAAACGATAATCTCCGGCTTGGCAATCCAAGCCGGGTAATGTGTGCGGGTGCTTTGAAGGAAACACCCGTGCGCCGCGTTGGTTTTCAGCCCAACCCGTGCTTCAAACCTCATGTCCCAACCCGTCCCCATTCCCGCCTCCCAAAACCGCCGCTCGCTATTGACGGCCCTCCTCTTGCCGGCGTTCTGCCTGCTGGCCGCCGCCTTGCCCGGCGCGCCGGAGGCCGCTCCTTATCTCACCGGCAGCCGGCCCATCCCGCCGCTGCCGGATGGCGCTTTCACCATCGTCGTCATCCCGGACACGCAGGCGTATCGCGGCAAAGGCTGCAAGGCCACGCCGGACAGCACCGAGCCGGTCACCAATGTCCATCTCGAAGCCCAGGTGGACTGGATCATCGCCAACCGCGAGGCGCACAACATCGCCTTCGTCACCCACGTCGGCGACATCGTGGACAAAAACAACCTCGATCAGTGGACCGTGGCCAAGCAGCACCTCGACAAGCTGCACGGCGTCGTGCCCTTCGCCCTCACCGTCGGCAACCACGACATGACCAGCAAGGGCGACGCCCGCCTCTTCCAGCAGCATTTTCCCGCCGCCGGCTTCGCGGACTACCCGTGGTATCTCGAAAGCTACCGCCACGACCGCGAGGATCAAAACGTCTCCGCCAACAACGTCAACAGCGCCCAGCTTTTCAGCGCCGGCGGCCTGGACTTCATCCACCTCAGCCTGGAGTGCAACGCCCCCGACGACGTGCTGGCCTGGGCGGACGCGCTGCTCAAGCGCCACCCGGACCGGCGCGCCCTCATCACCACCCACATGGACCTCGGCATCGTCGAAAAACCGAAGACCACCGCCGGCTACATCCACGATCCCAAAGGCCGCATGAAATGGGTGAAAATCCATGGCGCGCGCGGCAACACCGGCGAGCAGATGTGGGACAAACTCTACCGCAAACAGCCCAACCTGCACCTCGTCCTCAGCGGCGACCAAAGCCGTGTCACCGCCCTGCGCCTGGAAAATCAAGCCGATGACGGCCACATCATCCACGCCCTGCTCAGCGACTACATGAGCCAGCCCGCCCTCCGCCTCATGCGCTTCATTCCCAAAGAAAACCGCGTGGAAGTGCTCACCGTCGAAGTGACGCAGGGCTTCCTCGTGGAAACCACCCGGCACGTTCCAGACACCGCGCAGCACCAGTTCGTCCTTCCTTTCCCGATGACACCATGAAAACACACACATTGCTTCTCACCGCCTACCTGCTGGCGTTTCCTCTTCATCTGCACGCGCAGGCGCCCGTGGGCGCGCAGGGCCAGGTAGGCCCCGTGAAAAATCCCAAGACCGTCGCGCGCCTGCAAATCACCAAGCCCGGCGTCTATGAAAACTTCATCGTCGATGGCGGCGGCGCGCGCGGCAATCTCGTCAAGATCACCGCGGACGATGTCACCCTGCGCAACTGCGAAATCCGCAACGGCAGCGGCAATGGCATCGGCATCTTCGGCAACCGCGTCATCATCGAGAACTGCCGCATCCACCACATGCTCAACGGCGCCTTCGAGGAGCAGGCCGACGCGCACGGCATCTCCGGCCAGTGGGGAGACACCATCATCCGCAACTGCGACATCGGCCTCACCTCCGGCGACAGCATCCAGTTCGATCCCGACCGCAGATCGTCCGGCACCGTTCTGATCGAGAACTGCACGCTCTGGACCGGTCCGCTGCCCGCAGACGCCGCCGGGTTCAAGGCCGGGCAGCGCCCCGGTGAAAACGCCGTCGATACCAAAGTCCCGCCCGACGGTCCGCGCTGCGTGCTCAAGATACGCGACTGCTATTTGCACGGCTGGAACCAGCCGGCGCAGATCGACAACGTCGCCGCGCTCAACCTCAAGGAAAGCGTGGACGCCGAGATCACCCGCTGCGTTTTCAACGACAACGAGATCGCCTTCCGCGTGCGCGGCCCCGGCAGGCGCGGCGACGGCGCCCGCGTCACCATCGCGGACTGCGCCGTTTACAGCACCGGCACCGGCGTCCGCGCCGAGGACGGCATCGAGCACCTCAAGATCGACCGCCTGACGTTCGGTCCGGGTGTCGCCGACCGCGTGCGATTCACCAGAGGCAAACCCGGCCCGGGTTATGAGAACCGCGGCGAAGGCGAAGCAGCGCTACCGTTGGAAACCTTGTTGAAGAATGGGTTCCCGTAGGAGCGCAACGGCGACACCGCTTGTTGGAGTCAAGCCTTTAGCCGAAAAAGGAAGTTGAGAGTCGAGAGTTGAGTGTTGATAGTTAAAAATCAGCGGCTTACGCCGAAACCTCCATTCACCCGCAGGGTGAGTCCCCCCTGGCGACACAAGTCGCTCATTTCCAGTCTCTCAACCATCAACCATCAACTCTGTTTTGAGGTTTAGGCGATCATTCAAACGGTGGCGCGCTGGGGACGCGCGCAATGATCGGCCTTGACTCCAGCGCTGGGTGCCAGGGCGAACGGAAAGCGGTGTCGCCGCTGCGCTCTGCCACCGCAGTCTAAGACGCTGCCGCGCTCCTTTTGCATTCCTCCCGCATCCACTTCCCGGACGATCCCAAATTCATAAAGGCCCGGAGTCTTCCTCATAACCCTTTCTCTCCAGTTGATCGATCACCAACTCGAACCCGTCGGCAACAGTTGCCGGCGCGGCGCTGGTAAGCTTGTCCAAAGTCCACTTCTCCGAGAGGGTGTAATGATCTCCGCCCGAATACACCAGACTGCCCTTTCCGGCGATGGATTTGGCGGTGTCCAGAAAAACAACCCCACCCAGCTTGAAGCCTTTGCGGGGCACCTTTCCCAGGTGGCTGCGGGCATAGGTGACACCGCCATTCTGGGTGCCTTGCATGGCGATCTCAGCATCAACGAAACCTTTCCCGGAAAGATCAACGGCGCCCAAGAATATCAGGACGGGAGAGAGTGCCTGCCGCATCGAACCGTCCACCTGATACTTCTTGCCTTTGAGCACACGCACCGTTTTGGAAGCAGCCGGATTGCCAACTTGGTAGATCAAGTAGCCGGTGTGTTTGAAACTGTTTCCGTTCGGTTCGCTTTTCGGGACAAACCTCGCTTTGGCGTTGAATGTCACCTTGTAAATCC
>CAZNKC010000247.1:0-3384 GCA_964573315.1 uncultured Verrucomicrobiaceae bacterium
AGGATGGCGGCGCAAATGGGGTTTCACCCAAAAGGTGAGAGCCGTTTTCAGCAGGGCCGGCTTTTCTTTCCGTTTATTCCGCGTATTCCGTAGGCTCTCATTTTCCTATTTAGGCTCACCGCAGCTCCAGCGGCTGCAATTCCGCATCCAATCGATCCCGGTTCTTCCCCCACCAATCGCGCGCTTCCGCGTTGCTTTGGAAATGCTCGCCCAGCAGAAAAAACAAACCGTCCTGCGCCAAGTCACCTGAGACCGGATGATCCACGAAAGGGAGCAAAGCCTCGACGGACGCCTTGGACACGATACCGCCCAGCAGCAGCAGCGCCTGCTCCGTGATCCACGGCTCGTTACGGCCGAGCGCCTGCCTCGCCACTTGAACCTGCACAGGCTCCGGGCTTTCGCTCAGCAACTCGAACCCCAACTGCGTGATCTCCGGATCGTCATCCGCCATCACTTGATTCCATAGCGGCGACGCCGTGTCCGCGGGGATTTGACTCAGCAGCCAGACCGCCGCCGCCCGCAGGTCCGCATCGCCGGACTCCATGACAGCGGCCACGATAGGCAAATGCTCCGCGCGCGGATGCTCCGCCAGCGCCTCCAGCGCGGCCACGCGCACCTCCGCATCCTGATCCTGCCGCCCGGCGATCTGCCGCAAAAAATCCAGCGCCTCCGCGTCGTCGCGCCCGGTCATCTCATGCACCGCGTCCAGCCGCTCCTCCGGCGCCTCCGCCTTGCCGAACCGCCCGATCAAGGCGGACGAAGGTTCCCCTGCCGTTTCCACCTCCGTTGCCGCTTCCCGCGCGGCCCGCTCCCTCTCCAGGTAATGACTGAGCCGCCGGATCTGATCCGGCTTCAAGTCCGGGCGGGCAATAAGCCGCCCCCTGTCGATCTTGCTCTTGAGCGCTTTAGGCGACGGGACAGGTTTCGCTTTGAGCTGTTTTGGCCCCGTCTTTTTCTCGACCGTAGCAGCGGCTTCCGCCTCCGTGCCGGCGGGCTGTGAAGACTTGCCGCAGGACAACGCCAAAACCGGCAGCGCGAGCAGCACCACCACCCGGGCTCGCGGCAGGATCGCTTGAAAAAAACCGGAGGCGCTCATGAACCTAGAAAATGATTAACCGCCGATGACGCCGATGACACAGATAATCAATGAATGGCTCACTTCCTCTGTGTTCCTCTGCGCCCTCCGTGGTTTTCATTTCCGCTTTTAGGATGAGCGGCCCTTCAACCGCGCTCGCCTGCGTTGGCGCGCTCGAACGCTCTTTCTACTCCTCCTCGTAGCCTTTGTCGAGAAGGCTTTCCACTAGGGCGTCCACAGCATCGTCAAAATCAAGCCCGGCCAGTTTGCCCGTCTCCTTCGCGTTGAAGGTCAGGGTGTCGGTAAGCTTGAAATTTCCTCCGGTGGCTGGTTCTCCCTGAACGACGGGCAAAGGCTCATAGATTGGGAAATAGTAGTTGAAAGTGCCCTTCAGTTTGCTGGCGAACCATGTAGGAGTCCCGTTTTTGACGATCTTTTTGAATGCCGCGCGGCCGGTACCCTCGATGTATTCGGAGGGGAAGAAGTCATCGGTAATGACGGAATAAATAGTCTCATAAACGCCTGTCTTGCGCGGGTTGACGCGGATCAGCCTGGATTGAAACCCGCTTGAGGTACTGTGCCCTGATTCGTGCTCCTCGGAACGCAAAACTGTGAACGAGCGGACGATCTTGCCGTCAATCCGCATCGAGTACAACCGGATCACCGCCACCGGACCCACTTCATCCCCAGATCCCAGCATGTACGCGCCGCCAGCCCGGCCCCGGATCACGTAACCGGTGGAGACTGAGGTGGAGCGTTTGCTCCAGACATAGGAAGCAATGTCGTCATCGTTGAAACTTTCTTCCCTGCCTTCCCAAATCCCCACCGACCGCAGATTGTAAACCATGACCGGCAGCGTGAGCGCCGCCTGTTTTTCCCAATTCAGAGTCACCACGCCGGTTTCCAAGTCGCTCAAACCGTCCACGGCAATGTAATATTCCTCGCCGGCGGTCGCGAAAAACTGCACACGGCTGTGGAAGTCGGAGTTTCCGTCGTCGTTTTCCGCCACCGTCTCCAAGTCCGCCACATCGTCCCCTTGGTAAACACCGAGCACGGTGTCAAACTCCGAGCCGAAGGTGTCGAAGGTGTAAAGGCCGTCCTCGGGCGCCGTCCAGCGCCACCAAATGCTGCGGCCACCGCTCAGGAACTCCGGCTCGTCAAGCTCGCCGGTGGCGCCAGTGTTGTGGCCTGAAGTCGTCCCCGATACACCGGAGATGAGGGCGGCGTTTGCAAAGTCATCGTTCGACAAGGCTACCCCGGCCTGAGCCGTCACGGGAAGGAGCAGGGATACAAAACCGGCAAAAAAGAGGAGCGTGGTTTTCATGGCGGGCAAAAAAGCAAAAATAAAGGTCTGTCGAATATCACCATAAAAGACTCCATAAGAAAACCTGTCAATGCTCGGTTTCAGGAAACGCGGCATCCGGGACCGCACCCCGGAGGGCGGGATTGTATTCCCGCCCATTCTGTCGCGGGCGGAGGCGGCGCCAGTAAGGCGGACGTATCGTCCGCCCTGTCTCGCGGGCTTCCCAGCCCGCCATCCCCGCAGAGCATCAAGCCCAGCCTTGTCCATGGCCCAAACTCCAATCCGCATGAGGAGAGCGGGCTAAAAGCCCGCTTGACGAGACGGACGACACGTCCGCCCTACAATGGCGGCTGGCGCCCGCGCTCCAGCCTCACACCACCCGCTGCGCGTGCGCATAGACATTCATCGTCTCCCCGCGCAAAAAACCCACCAGCGTCTGGCCCGAGGCCGTCGCGAAATCCACCGCCAAGCTGCTGGGCGCGGAGATGGCCGCCACCAGCGGGATGCCGGCGGCGAGGGCCTTTTGCATCATCTCGAACGACACCCGGCCGCTGAGCAGCAGCACATGGCGGTCGAGCGGCAGCTTGTCGCGTAGCAGCGCCCAGCCCAGCACCTTGTCCAGCGCGTTGTGGCGGCCCACGTCCTCGCGCGCCACCACGAGGCCGCCTTGCAGATCGAACACCGCGCAGGCGTGCAGGCCGCCGGTGGCGTCGAAGGTGGCCTGCGCCGCGCGCAGCTTGCCGGGCAGCGCCGTCAGGAAAGCCGCGGCCACCTGCCAGTCCGCGCTGACGCCGGGGAACTGCTGGAACACCGCGTCCAGGCTGGTCTTGCCGCACAGGCCGCAGCTTGAGGCGCTGAAGACGTGGCGCGTGAGGTTGTTCCAGTTCACCACCGCGCCGCCGAGCAGCACATCCACCACGTTGCCCTTGCTGTCGGCGGCCACCGGGCATTGCGAGACCTCCAGCAGATCGCGCGCGTGTTTGACCACGCCCTCGCTCACCAGGAA
>CAZNKC010000247.1:3484-7640 GCA_964573315.1 uncultured Verrucomicrobiaceae bacterium
GCGAGACCTCCAGCAGATCGCGCGCGTGTTTGACCACGCCCTCGCTCACCAGGAAACCGGCGGCCAGTTCCTCGTCGTGCCCCGGCGTGCGCATCACCACCGCCACCGAGCGGCCCTCCACGCGGATCTCCAGCGGCTCCTCGCGCGCCACCACGTCGTCCCGCTCCGCCGCCGCGCCGCGGTCGATGCGCCGCACGCGCGCGGGCCGGCTCGGCGCGCGGGAATCATCGTCTCCGTTTTCAGTGGTAGCCTCCGTCATGCTCACACCTCCGCGAAACGCCGAGGCTCGGCGATGAGATTGACCATTTTTTCAAACACCTCCCGGCCCCGCAGGATTTCGATCTCCACGCGCAGGAAACAAAACGGCACGTCCGGCACCGGCATCGGCGGCAGGCGCACGAAGTCTTTTTCCGTGGTGATGATGTAATGCGTGTCCCGGCGGATGCAGCGCTCGATGAACTGGTGAATCTCCCGCTCCTTGAAGCGGTGGTGGTCGGTGAAGCGCTGATAGACATCCACCTTCGCCCCCAGCTTGCGCAGCAGGTTCTCGAAGCTCTGCGGCACCGCGATGCCGGACACCGCACCGACGTATTTGCCGCGCAACTCGGACAAGGGGATGATCTCGCCGCTGTGGATGTTTTGCAGGTGCAGCGGACGGTGGCGGCACTCGATGATGTCCGCCACCTTGTTGTGCCGGCGCAGTTCGGCGGTGATTTCCTCGCTATCGCCGTCGGACTTGGTCAAAAAAATGTAGCTGGCGCGCTTGAGGTTGCGCGGCGGCTCGCGCAGCGTGCCGCGCGGTAGCAGGTGGCCGGTGCCCCAGGGCGCGGTGCGGTCCACCAGCACCACGTCGTGGCGATGCTTGAGGCGCAGGTATTGCAGGCCGTCATCGAGCAGCAGCACGTCCGCGCCCAGCTCGCGGATGGCGTAGGAGCCGCCGTTGACGCGGTCGCGATCCACGATGACCGGCACGCCGGGGCAGTTCATCGCCAGCATCAGCGGCTCGTCCCCGGCCACATAGGAATCCGTGATGCGCACCTGCTCGAAGTCCGAGACCACGCGCGGCGGCGGCGGCTGGGGCCGCGGCATCAGGCCCAGCGCCGCGCCCGCGCGGCGCAGCAGCGGCGTCCGGCTCTGGCGCTTGCTTTTGTAACCCCGGCTCAGGATCGCCACGCGCCGCCCGCGATCCCGCAGCGCCTTGGCCAGCATCTCCACCACCGGCGTCTTGCCCGTGCCGCCCACAGTGAGGTTGCCGATGCTGACCACCGGCACGCCCAGATGGTGGTCGTGAATGTAACGCTCCCGGAACAGCCAAAGCCGCAGCGCCACCGCCCGCCCATAAACGCCCGACAACCCCCGCAGCAGCAGGCGCAGCAAATTCGCCCGCACCCCGCGGCGGTTGTTCATGATCACGTCGATGCCGAAGCTTTCAATGTCTTCCAGCAGGTCTTTCATCGGTCAGCGCGGAATGCTTACCGCAGAACCTGGGAAACCGAAACGTGAATTTTGCCCCCATGGAGCACGGGCGCCCTCGCCCGTAGCAAGAGGCGCCCTCGCCTCTTGCCCGTTCCCCCACGCGCAGCGTCACTTTTTTATCGAGTGGCTGCGCCAGTCCAAAACGGGTTGCAGGCGAGGGCGCCTACAACAGCGGGCGAGGGCGCCCGCGCTCCATGTCCAAAACGCTGCCGCGCCGTTCAAACCCTCAGCGCACCCCGAAACGCCCTGGCTGCATAATAAGACTGCGCGCCGTTGTGATACACGAAGACATGGCCGAAGCGGCGATCCCCAAAGAGAGCGCCGCCGAGTTTCCTGATGTCAGCGGGTGTTTTCACCCAGCTCGATGTCTTCGTATCGAACGGGCCCAGTTTCTGCAGCTCTCGATATTGCTCTTCCGTCAAAATCTCGATGCCCATGGCGGCCGCCATATCAAGAGCGTTATTCTCCGGCTTGTGTTCCTTCCGTGAATCCAGTCCTTCACGGTCGTAACAAACACTTCTGCGACCGCCGGGGCTTTCCGCCGAACAATCAAAAAAGAGGAACTCGCCCGTCTTTTGATCATGACTAACCACATCCGGCTCGCCGCCGGTTCTTTCCATCTCATTGAGCGACCACAATTTTTCAGGATCAGCCTCCAGCCTTGCCTGGATTTTAGCCCATTCAAGATCTGGATGGCGGCTCATGTTTTTCTCAAACCGGGCTTTCAAGGCTCCAAGCAGCTCTTCACGCTGTGCTGGTGACAACTCCTTTTTTGTTCCAACGCTTTTCATAGATTTCCTTTTATGGTTGTTTCATGTGAAGAGTTGCCCCCGCTCATCGTCGTCGAGAAGTCTTTGTTGCTTGGCCGGACGATTAAGGCCAGCTCAGCCGTCCGCAGGGGCGGGCGTCGATCGCGGATGGCAGGTTGGGGGCAAGGAGAGCATGGAAGACATAGCGGCCTCAGTGGTTAGGCACCATGATGACCTTGTTCGCCATTGTTTTTGTTAGGGTCGTGTTTATTGGAGCAATGTGATGCTCTAGAACGTGCGAAGCGTGCTCGGTCGAGACTATCTGATGACATGAGTCCAGCCGAGTCCTGTTCATATAAAGAATCGATCGGGTATCGATTTAGGATAATGGCTTGCAGCCGGACAGCCTCGTCAGCAACCTCAATCTCCAACCAAGCAAGAGCCTTCGCGCAGAGTGCTGCCAGCCGTTGATAGTCAGCAGGGGAAAGCGCTGCCAAGTGGTTTTGTGCTATGTTGACGTTGTTGATGCAACGCCCTCCTAGTTCTTCGGGGTTGAGCCACACTAGAACCTGTTGGCGCTCCATGCCGTTCACGGAGTGGGCCGTGAATTTAGACCTCATGTGCAAGATGCTCTCATGAAATTGAAGTTCCGTGGAATCGAAGGTGCTCGTCAACGAATCGACACGGACTCGAACTCCTCCGTTAAATGGTCGGGCGTAGGCAATCGGAATAGCAGTGGCAAGGGCATCAAGGACCACCGGACCAAGCGACATCGAAAGCAGGCTCTCTGCGAGCAACTCACACATGTCCTTACATCTGTAAAAATCAGTGCAAATGCTGTTCAGATCGGCTAAACGTTGAGCTTCTTCCGACAGAGGAACGGTGACTGATCTATATTCTGCCATGTGTGAACGGGTTGTGCCCGGAAGTTAGGCGATCAAGTTCTGCTATTACTTCGTTACCTTCTTCGTTACCTTTGTAGTTTTGCCGGAGACTCCGGGAAACTCTTGGAAAAATGAATCGATCATGCGAGGGAGGACTTCGCTGATATTGGAAGATATCCCAGAGCTGAATACCTTCCCCTCAAGGACATTGGCTCCTGCGCGGTTCTTGATCACCACGAATAGGTATCGGTCGTAAACCGTGTCTGCCGTCGGAACAGCTCCAACAACGCCAAATGTGGCAGGGGTGTAGGACGTTCCGCTGTAAATTGAATTTCCAAAACCCCCATAACCGCCAAAGTTTGTAACACTCCCTGAGTGGTAGGTTGTTCCTCCCCCTGTCTGGCCAATTATCGGACGAGATCCATGAACTACTCTCCCGTTAGAAATACCGTAATCAACAAAGATACGATAGTCCGCGCCACCTTCCGCAGAATGTCGCCACCCATAGGCCGTGAATCCCTGCGCCATTCTTCCGAGGTGCTGGGATACTTCAAGCCCACTATTGCCCTGCTTCGATGTGATCGAAAAGGTTTCACCTGATCCCTGATTCGGCAGTTTATGAAATCGTGTCACGTCTGAAACAAATCTGATAGTGGAGCACGAGGACAACGCAGTAGCGCTTAATATGATGGTTAAAATTCTAACTATTAATTTCATGACTAGGTTATTTTGGATTATCAACCGCCTCCTTTAGCCGACGAAAACATCGGACAAGTATGGGACGTACGCGCTCAAGGTGGTAGATTTTGACTTCTCTGCCGGAATAGCGCAACAAAAAAGTCGCTGTTCTTGGGCATGGCGCTTGATCGACTGTGGAATAGCGCCAGCCCGAACCAAGGCTCGAAGAGCGGCGGTGTGGACGTGTTGCCAGCGAGACGCTGGCAACACCCACAGCCGGGACGGGCTGTGCTACCGGCTGACGGGTTCACTTCTTGATCTGCCGCAGCCGGCCGCCGGTGCGGCGGGCGATGCTGCTCCAGTCGCTTT
>CAZNKC010000248.1:0-7499 GCA_964573315.1 uncultured Verrucomicrobiaceae bacterium
GAGGGAAGTTGCCCTGCCTGAGCTTTGCCGTTTTGACTTTGGCTCACTCTAACCCGTCCTTTCATTGTAAAAAAGTAAAGAAAACTGAAAAAAATAGTTTTTGGCATTGCCAAGCTCGCTTGGGAAGGTTATTATAGCAGCCTAGTTCAACTCTAGACCCCTACTACTACCATCCCATGAAATCACTCGTGACCATCCTCGCCGCGGTTGCCCTTTCCGGCTCCGTTTTCGCTGGCCCTGTCTCCTACAAGAACCCGAAAAACCCGCTGCCTCCGCCTCCGCCGCCCACCGGTTGTGAGTGCTTTGCTCCGGGGCTGGCTTTCGGTGCTTTTGGTGGCGCTCTTCTCGGTGAAGAAGACGTGCTTGGCGGCGGTCTCCTCGCTGAATATGCCTTCAGCGAATACATCGCCATCCAAGGCTCCTACGGCCTTTATGCCACGGACAAAGAACACCACAACTTCGACGCCGCTTTGGTGCTGCGTTACCCCATCACCAGCATCTGCTTGGCGCCTTACGCCTTGGTCGGTGGCGGTTTCAGCGTCAACAGCGAAAACAACGGTCACTTCCTGGTCGGTGGTGGTCTCGACCTCCGTCTCCCGGGCGCGAACTGCTTCAGCATCTTCGCTGACGGCGCTTACTATGTGCTTGGCGGCAGCAGCGATGACAACACCATCGTGCGTCTGGGCGTCAAGTTCCCGTTCTAATTCGGAGCTCGCAACCTGAGCAAATCAGCTTTGGAGGGGGACACTGAGGTGTCCCCCTCTTTTTTTTCTTGGCAAGAGGCCGTTTCATCCGTTTTATTTAGAGAAATAGACCCCTAACCCTATGAGCCAGCCACCCAGCCCCAGCCCGTCCTCGTCGAGTGTTCCGGTTGCCGTCCCTCATGCGCCAGCAGGCGCTACAGGGCAAGTCCCTGCGGGCTGGCCGCCGGGTTACCCGCCGCCCCAGGGCTGGCCGCAAGGTTATCCGCCTCCGGCGATGGCCGTGCCGCAAGGCTGGCCCCAGGGTTACCCGCCGCCCGGGTTCGCTTATCCGCAGCAGCCGCCTCCAGGCTGGCCGGAGGGTTATCCTTACCCGCCTGCCGGCACCGGCTCGGTCCCGGTCATGCTGCCGCCTCCCGGCAGCGGGTCGGTGCCTATTCCCGTCATGATGCCACCGCCCAGCGTGCTCTCCGGTCCGGCGCCTGTCGCCGTGGGGATGCCGCCGCCTTCAGCGCTTTCCGGGCCGGCTCCGGTCGTCGTTACGGCGCAGCCGGTGGAGGTGGCGGAGGTCGTGCAGGCCGCCGAGCCGCTGTTGGGGGAAGACGGGGTGTACCATCCGCCCGCCGCCACGCACATCGAGGAAACCAAGCCGCCGCACCCCATTGTCAAAATGTGGCGGCGCATCGGTGGCGGCTCCTTGACGCTCAGTCTGGCCATTCATGCCGGCATCCTGCTGGTGGCCGGCATCGTGGTGGTCAGTTCGCGGATGATCGAGAAAGAAGTGGATTTCCTGCCGGGCGGCGGCACCGCGCAGGGCGCGGCGGCGTCCGCGGAGATGAAGCACCAAGTGCAGCAGAAAAAGCGCACCAGCCTCAACAAGCAGTTGCCGATGAAAAAAATCGTCAGCAACAGCACCAGCGCGGAAGTGACGCTGCCGGAAGCGCCGCCGGACCTGCTGGACGTGCCGGATGTCAGCTCGATGCTGGGCGGCGGCGGGCTGTCCGGCAGCGGAGGTTTTGGCAAAGCGGGAGCCGGGGGCGGTTTCGGCACCGGCATGGGCATGGGCGGCGCGGCCGGGTTTGTGAGCCTGCCGCCGTCGATGCGCAGCCGTTGCTCGTCGGCGGAGCGGCTGCAGAAGCTGGCGCAGAACGGCGGCACCAGCGAGTGCGAGCGCGCGGTGTCGCAGTCCTTGGAATGGCTGAAGGGCAAGCAGAACGAAGACGGCTCCTGGGGCCGGAGCAACAAGGCGGCGTACACGGGCATGGTGCTGCTGTGCTACCTGGGGCGCTGCGAGACGCCGGACTCGCCGTTCTACGGAGACAACGTGATGAAGGGCATCCTGTACCTGATCGAGCTGGCGCAGAAGAACCCGTATGGCGCTTTTTCCGAGGATTTCACGGGCAACGCCGGCGCCTATGAGCATGGCATCGCCACCTATGCGCTGGGGGAGATGTACACGCTGGCCCGTCTTGGCAGCAAGTCGCTGCCCGGCATGAGGGAGGCCTTTGAAAAAGGCGTGGAACTCATCATCAAGTGCCAGAATGACAAGGACGCCGGCAAGGCTGAAGGCTCGTGGGACTACTATACCAAGAACATCTCCGCCGGCAATCCGACCTCGAAGCGCGAGGATCTCTCCGTCGCCGGCTGGCAGTATCAGGCGCTCAAGGCGGCGAAGAATACCAGCCTCAAAATCGCCGGCCTCGACCGCTCCATCGCCAAGACCGTCGATTACATCGAGCGGATGCAGACCAAGGACGGCGGTTTCGGCAGGGACAAGCGGGACGAGCACTACAACCAGTGGAGCCTCACCGGAGCGGGCGTGCTGGGCCTGCAAACCCTGGGCAAGGCCAACAAGAAATCCGCCATCAACAAAGGCATGAAGTTTTTGCGGGACTTCCTCACCGCCGAGCCGCTGGACTGGAACAAGAACTGCAACCTCTACTGCTGGTACTACTACACCCAGGCGTTTTTCCAGCAGGGGGGCGATGACTGGAAGTTTTACAACGAGCAGTTCCTGCCGCAAATCCTCGCCGCCCAGCAGCCGGATGGCAGCTTCAAACCCGGACGCGCCAACTGGCCGTCCGGAGACGCGCGCGATGAAATTTACCGGCAGGCGCTTTGCACGCTGCAACTGGAGGTCTATTATCGCTACCTGAAGGTGGCCGACCGCGACGAGGAATCCTTCTTTGACCGGTAAGCTGGCCAAGGTCTGACGACGCCGTCAAGCCGGCATGGACACAATCGCCTCTGCCTCGGAAACTCCGGACACCGCGCCGGTTTCCGGGGCTTCCGGCAGCCGCGCCCCCACTTATAGGATCGCCGGTTTTTTGCTGCCGCGTCTCCTGGCCGGCGTCTATTTGATCGCCTTCCTCTCCTGGGGCGCGCAGTGGCAGGGGCTGGTGGGGCCGGACGGCATCGCGCCGCTGGCGGATTTGATGGACAACATCCGCGCCTACGAGGAGCGGGAGCAGACCAGCCTGCTGGCGCAATATCCCACGATTTTCCATTGGCGCTCGGATGCGGCGTTTGTCGGGGCGGTCATCTGGACCTGCTGCGCGCTTTGTGCCGTGGTGATGGCCGGCGGGTTGCAGGGGCCGCTGTTGCTGCTGCTTTGGCTCGGTTATCTTTCGCTGGCTGTCACCGGGGATGTGTTCATGGGGTTTCAATGGGACGCCCTGCTGCTGGAGGCGGGGTTGATCGCCGTGTTCCTCGCGCCCTGGCGATTCTGGTCGCCGCCACGTCCGCTGCGTGATCCGCCCCGCGCTGCTTGGCTGCTGATGTACTGGCTGCTTTTCCGCCTCATGTTCCTCTCCGGGTTCGTCAAGTGGGCGGGCGGCGATCCGGTCTGGCGCGATTTTACCGCTCTGCTCTACCACTACGAAACCCAGCCGCTGCCCAACGGCATTTCCTGGTTCGCCCATCACCTGCCGCGCTGGTTTCACGTCGCCGGTTGCGCGGCGATGTATGTGATCGAGATCGTCCTGCCGTTTGCGATGGTGTTCGGGAAGTGGGGACGCCGGACCGCTGCCGCGGGTTTTGCGGCGCTCATGGCGCTTATTTTCATCACTGGCAATTACACCTATTTTAATCTCCTGACGCTCTGCCTCACGCTTATCCTGGTGGATGACGCGGTCTGGCCCGCGCGTCTGCGGCGGCGTTTGTCCGCTGTTGCGCCGGACGACGCGCCCGCCGTTCCATTTTGGCGGCAGCCGCGCCAGTGGCCGGGCTTGGTATTTGCTCCGCTCGCGCTGCTGCTCACGCTGGCCGCGGCGGACGCTTTTTTGCAGGGCCGCGTGCCGGGGCATGAGCGGCTGCTGCCGGAGTGGGCGCATCGCTGGCAGGCGCACACCGCGCCTACACGCAGCTTCAACGCCTACGGCTTGTTCCAAACCATGACCACCAAGCGGCTGGAGATCACTTTGGAGGTCAGCGACGACGGCATCCTCTGGCTGCCGCTGGAGTTCAAATGGAAACCCGGCGACCTCTCCCGCCGTCCCCGCCAAGTGGCGCCGCATCAGCCGCGGCTCGACTGGCAGATGTGGTTTGCCGTGTTTTCACCGGGTTATCTGCCGCAGCGCGACAGCCATCCGAATTCCCCCACCTACTGGTTCGGGCGTTTTGCCCAGCGGCTGCTGGAGCACAAGCAGCCGGTCTGGGACTTGCTGGAGCCGCCGCCGATCCCGGTCGAAAACGTCACCCACGTCCGCGCCCGTCTCTGGCGCTACCATTTCACCACGGCGGAGGAGCGCAAAGAGACCGGTGGCTGGTGGCGGCGCGAGTTCCTCGGTCTCTACGCGCCCGCGCTCTCTCTGGGCGGCGGGTAGTGGAGCGAGCCGCTGGCTCGCCGCGCTTGTTTGGACGCAACGCCTCCAATGTGAAGCTGCTTGCGCGCGCCGCGCCGAGTCGTTATGATAGCCCCATGAAAAGGTCATTTTTGCGCGGCTTTTATTTGCTGGTTTGTCTGACTGCAACCGCCGCCGCCCAGGCGGTGCAACCACTGCTGCCGGTGCGTGACGCGGTGGCGGCGGACTATGGAAAAGCGACGGCGGACGGGGTGCGGCTGCTGAAGAGCGATCTGGCGGAGGGAGAGCCGCTGCGCTGGTCGGTGTTCGCCGATGACCCGCACCGCACGGGGGATCTCATCAAGCTGAACGTGGAGCGGCAGCCGGGCGGCAAGGTGTGGACGGCGCAGTCGGCGGGATCTGGAAAATTGTTGCAACGGGTGCCGCCGGCGCGGCTGGATTTCGCGCGGGTGAAGGTGGGGCCGGTAGAGGCGCGCCGCGTCGCCTCTCAAGGTGCGGCTTTGGCGCGCGCGACCTTTGCCAAGGTGGAGTACCAACTGGCCGTGCAGCCTTCAAACGGCGCGCCGGAATGGGCGCTGACTTTGGTGGACGATCAGGGCCGGGAAGCGGGCTTCGTGGTTTTGTCCGCCGAGAACGGGGCGGTGATTCATCAAGACTTCACTCCGCCCGATGCGCCCGTGGCTGGCGCCGGTGGCAAAAAAAGCAAGAGCGACGAGGGCATCGACTCCGGTGAGGAGGCGGCGCGCGCGGTAAAGCGCGGGGTGCGCCGCGCTTGGGACTGGACGGAAAAAGCCGGGCGCGAGACCAAGGGCTTTTTTCGCGAGTTGTTTCGTTGAGGGGTTATCCGGGCGACCGTAGCACAGCCCGTCCCGGCTGTGTGTGTCGCGGGCGTCCCGCCCTGCGGCAGCCAGGGTTTGCGTGTGAAAGATGAAATGAGGGGAGATTTTTCCCAGGTTTTTGGGGTAGGAAAATCTATGGCAGGAAAATGAGAGGAGGAGACGTTTCAAAGGAGGCTCTCCAGGGTGCGGCTGGCTTGGGTGATGCTGCCGTTCCAGGAGGTGACGGTGGGATAAACCTGGGCGCTGGTGGCGAGGTGGACGCGGCCGGGAATGAGGGTCTCCGGCGGTCGGCGTTTGAGATAACCGGTGGTATAGACAGGCTCGACAAAGGGAGCGCGGAAGAGGTATTGCGCTTCGATGTCGCTTGCCTTCAAGTCGGGGAAAAGCTTTTGCAGCGCGGCGAGCCAGGAGGCGGTGATTTCTTCCTCGGGCTGGGTGAAGCGGGGGTCGGTGCGGTGCAGGTATTTGGTGAGATAGATGAGGTGGCGGCCGGGGCCGCGGTCGGATTCGCCGGTGAGGGTGGAGGTCTCGACGATGCCGTCGAAGGGATAATCCGGCTCCGGGGTGGCGAGCCAGTAATGCGGCTGGAGGGGGCGTTTCAAAAAGATCAGGTGATTGATGACGGCCTGGAAGTCGATGCCCCAATCGATGCCGGGCGCGGCGGCTTTGAGCGCGGGTCCGGCGGCTTGGCTGAAGGCGGGCCAGGGCAGGGTGACGATCATTTGATCGAAGGTCTCGGTGTCGCCGTCGCCGGTGGTGAGGGTGGGGCGTTGATCGGTGGTTAGGTCGATTTGGGCGATGGGCTGGTTGAGGCGGAGATCGACGCCGAGTTCGCGCAGCTTGGCGGCGAGGGTGTCGGTGATGCGTTTGTAACCGCCTCGGATGTAGCCCTTCACTTCGCCTTTGGATTCGCCTTTTTCGCGGTTGAACCGGGTCCAAAACCAGAGCGCGGGCACGTCGTGATAGCGGTCGCCGAACTTGGCCTCCAGCATGGGCCGCCAGAATTTTTTGAAGGCGGCGGGGCCGGAGAGTTTTTCCAGCCATTGCGCGGTGGTGATGTCGTCGAGTCCTTTGTCGGAAACGAGCCGGCCATAAAGTCCGGTGAAGCCGACGCGGAGCCGGCTGGGGAAACTGAGCGGGGAGAAGCGCAGCAGGTCGAGCGCACCATTGAGCGGGAAGACGCGGCCGCGGTCGGCGCAGGCGAAGGTGGAGGGTTTCCAGTAGATTTCGGGGGTGAGGCCGATGTCGTCGAGCAGGGCGAGCAGCGGTCCGTCGCTGGGCAGCATGCAGTGGTAAAATTTCTCGAAGGTGCGGTCGTCGTGTTCGAAGAAGGTGCCGAGGCCGCCGAGCTGGCCGGAGCCTTCGATGAGGGTGACGCGGTGGCCGGCTCGGGCGAGGCGGTAGGCGCAGGCGAGGCCGGAGATGCCGGCTCCGAGGACGGCGGTGTTTGAGGGAGGGGGCACGAGCGAGGGAGATGAATGGGGGAAAAGTGGCGCAACCTTCCAGGTTGCGCGGGCGAGCTGGAAGCTCACCCATTGAGATTGATTCGGGCAAGCTGGAAGCTTGCCCCACTTTAGGCCTTGCTGACGCGAACGGTGTTGGCGCCTGTGGCGAGGGGGGCGCCGAGGGCGGGGACGGGCAGCTTGGCGCGGTAGCGGTTCACGACGGCGAGATAGCGCTTCAGGGTGCGGAAGACGCGGAGCTTGCTGGCGCCGGCTTTGAGGTCGTAGCGCAGGGTGTAGGGAATCTCGGCGGCGGTGGCGCCGATGGCGCGGAGCTTGAGCAGCACTTCCAACATGCAGACGAAGCCGCTTTCCTCGACGAGTTTGTCGCGTCCGTAGGCGAGGATCATGCGCTGCAAAATGGAGGCATGATAGGCGCGGAAGCCGGCGGAGTAGTCGCGCACGTTGGCGAAGGGGACGACCGTTTTCATGAGCAGGAAGCAGCCGATGCTGAGGGCTTGACGATAAAGCGGGACGCCGCGCACAACGCTGCCTTTCTGGAAACGGGAGGCGATGACGACCTGGGCCGCGCCTTGCTCCAGGTGCCGGATCATGGCGGGGATGTTGGCGGGGTCGTGCGAGTTGTCGGAGTCCATCGTGACGACGGCGTCGGCGGTGTCGGTGGCGGCGTTGAGGCCGGTCTGAACGGCCATG
>CAZNKC010000249.1:0-3222 GCA_964573315.1 uncultured Verrucomicrobiaceae bacterium
CCGGACGAGGTGGCGGACGGGGAGGTGATCCGGACGCATCTGGAGCAGGGGGTGCTGCGGAGCGTGGTGAAGGGAGGCTAAAATCCGACGCCGAAGTCCGGACGGGAGTGGCTTTGTTTGGCCCACACCCAAACTTGGCAAAAAACGTTTTGGCAATGATCGGGTAACGCTTTATTAACGTCGAATGGCACGAAATTGGATCAAAATCGAAACGGTAACTCCTGACAAACCGGAAATTTGCGTGATGGCTACTCAGTTGCGTCTGGACCCTGACGCGGTGCTGGGAAAGCTTGTCCGCTTATGGTCTTGGGCGGAGGTGAATAAGATTAAGGGCAACGATCTTGGAGTTACCAGAGAGTTTCTGGACAAGCTGGCTGGCAAAAAGGGATTCGCGCTGTCGATGGAGCGCTGCGGGTGGCTACAGGAGGTGGAGGGACGCTTGGTATTCCCGAACTTCGAGCGGCACAATGGACCGTCGTCCAAGGGTCGCGCTTTGACGGCGCAAAGAGTGGCTCGGCACCGTGATCGGAAACGAAAAAGTAACGATGTTAACGTTTCTGAATTGATTCAGAATCGTGAGCTTAATGAGGCTGGTGACGTCAAAATCGAGCCGGAAACCAATGATGTTAAAGGCGTTGAATTGAATGGTAAAAATCTGAAATCCAATGATTTAACTGATTCGGAACGCATGGAAGATGCGGTTGTTGTCCCTGAATCCGGGCAACAAGCTGAGGGTGTCGTTAACATCTCTTCCGAAACTGAACCGGATGCTACTCATCTGGAAGAGCAAGAGGCTGCGGTGGAGCCTCCCGAGACCGAGGCCGCGAAAGAAGACGGCTCCGCGAAAAAGCGGAAGGGCAGGGGAATCGGCGGTTCCGGTCGCAAGGTGCCTGTGGCTAATCCGCCGGATCAACCGTTGCTTTTTTGAGGGGGGCCGGGCGGCGTTCGTTTGTGAGTGGCGGGTGAGGGCACCCGCTCTCCTCGCTCCGCGCCGCCTCCGCCCGTGAAAAAGTGGGCGGGGACGGAGCCTCGCCCTCCGGTTGTGATCAGCGGGTGAGGGCGCCCGCTCTCCAGGCTCCGCGCCGCCTCCGCCCGTGAAAAAGTGGGCGGGGACAGAGCCCCGCTGGGGCAAAGCAACTCACTTGTACTTTTTGGCAGGGCTTACGCATGAAAGAAATGAAAACACGTTGTTGGCCTGAAAACTCCGTTGCTCCCTTCGCTGGTGAAGCTATACTATGTCCATGAATGTAGAAGAAATCTACGCCGAAGCGCAGCACTTGCCGCATGAAAAGCAGGGAGAGCTAATCGGGCGGCTTCTTGAGGGTTTTGGATATCCTGACTACGATGTCAGCGATGCAGAAGTCGCACGGAGGGTCCAAGAGACCAACCATGGCATAGTCGCGGATATTTCCCACGACGAACTGCTTGCGGGGCTTAAATTCACTCGAAGATAGTGAAGCCGTTACGCTACCACCCGCGAGTGCAGCAGGACATCAATGAAGCGATGCAATACTATTTGGAGAACGCTTCCGATAGGGTTGCTGATCGTTTTTGGGGTGAGCTGTCGTCAGCACTCTTCGAGATTCGCAGTAACCCAACCTCTCATCACTACGATCCCTCTGGCTTGAGGCGCTATAACATGGATCGATTTCCTTACCACATTCTTTACCAAGACCTTCATGACAGAGTACGAATTCAGGTGGTGAGGCACAATTCCAGAAACCCAGGTTTCGGAATCAGACGACAATGGGGTTAACAAGCGGATGCAGGCAACAAAGAGGGGGGCAAAAAGGGGGCAAAAATGAAATGAATCTTTTTGCCCTCCCTCTTTAAGCCGCCTTTCCATCCAAGTTTTGGCGCGTAAGCCCTGACTTTTTGGCTTTTGCCTTGCCCTTGCCTTTGCCGCCGGGCAACGGGTCGCCGTGGGGCGGGCCCCAGATCCAGGGGGTGACTTGGGCGTGTTTGGCCCATTTTTCCCAGTCGGCGGCCATCGTCTGGACGCGGTCGGGGTGGATGGCGGCGAGGTCGGTTTGCTCGGTGCGGTCGCTGGCCATGTCGTAGAGTTCCCAGGGGCCTTGCGGGCCTTTGGCGACGAGTTTCCACTGGCCGTCGTGGACGGCGCGGTTGCCTTCGTGCTCCCAGTAGAGGGAGCGAGTGATGGAGGGAGGGGAGGAGGGGGAGATGAGGAAGGGCTTCAGGGACGTGCCTTCCATGGGGGTGATGGGGTTGCCTTTGAACTCTTGCGGGTAGGTCGCCTCGCCGATATCGACACAGGTCGCCATGATGTCGATGAGATGCGCGGGGAAGTGAACCAGTCTCCCCTTCTCCCCCTCTCCCTGGCTTTCCGTCCCTATCCCCTTGGGCCAGTGGGCGATGAGCGGGGTGCTGATGCCGCCTTCGTGGACCCAGTGTTTGTACTCGCGGAAGGGGGTGTTGCTGACGTTGGCCCAGGCTCTGCCGTAGCCGTGGAAGGTGTCCGGGCCGCCGGGCAGGACGCCGTAGCCCTGGCGCATGGGGTAGCCGTCGCGGGTTTGCTTGGGGATCATGTCGGGCTGGAGGTAATCGGCGGCGAGCGGGGGCAGGGTGGGGCGGTCCGCGCGCGCCGGAGGCGGTTCGTCGTCCTTGCGGCCCATGCCTTCGGCGCAGCCGCCGTTGTCCTGGAGGAAGAGGATGAGGGTGTTTTCGTACTGGCCGGTGTTTTTGAGCGTGGTGATAATGCGGCCGATGCCTTGGTCCAGGCAGTCGATCATGGCGGCATAGACTTCCATGCAGCGGAGTTCGAAGTCGCGATCCGGGACTTCCTCCCAAGCGCCACCCTCCTGCGGGGCGGTGCGCCAGCGCGGGTCGATGAGGCCGAGGGCGCGCATTTTTTCGACGCGCGCGGCGCGGATGGCGTCGTAACCGGCGTCGTAGCGGCCTTTGTATTTGGCGATGTCTTTTTCCTTGGCGTGCATGGGCCAGTGGGCGGCGGTGTGGGCGATGTACAGGAAGAAGGGGCTGCCGGAGTGGTCGCGGGCGTGCTCGGCGATGAAGCGGGAGGCGTGGTCGTTGATGGCGTCGGTGTAGTAAAAGGAGTCCTCCGGCTGGTACTCCGGGTCGGCGTGGGGGGAGATGAAGGTATTGTCGCGGGTGAGGGTGTTGGGATCGTAAAAGCTGCCGGCGCCGTGGATGGTGCCGTAAAAGCGGTCGAAGCCGCGTTGCAGGGGCCAGTTGTGTTTGGCG
>CAZNKC010000249.1:3232-7473 GCA_964573315.1 uncultured Verrucomicrobiaceae bacterium
GTCGGGAGCGACGGACTGGGTGACGTGCCATTTGCCAGCGACGTAGGCGCGGTAACCGGAGGGTTTGAGGGCTTCGGCGATGGTGACGGCGCGTTTGGAAAGCTCGCCGCGGTAGCCGGGGAGACCGCGGTCGTTCATCATGTGGCCGATGCCGGCTTGGTGCGGATAGAGGCCGGTGAGGAGGGCGGCGCGGGTGGGGCAGCAGCGGGCGGTGTTGTAGAATTGGGTGAAACGGACGCCGCCGGCGGCGAGGGCGTCGAGGTTCGGTGTTTCGATCTCGCCGCCGTAGCAACCGAGGTCGGAATAGCCCATGTCGTCGGACATGATGAGGATGAGGTTGGGGCGATCGGCGGAAAACGCGGCGGCGCAGGCGGCGAGGAGGATGAGGGCGATGCGTTTCATGGTGGTGGCGCAAGGGGGGCTGTTGGCGGGGAGCCGTTGGGCGGGATGAAGCAAAGCGCAGAGGGGGCGCCGGTTCAAGGCCGCTCTGCGCCCTGCCCACTGCGCTTTGCCGGTGGGAAGCTGAAGCCCGTCCTCCAGCCGCGGCGCCAGCGTGGCGGATGGGGGTGTCCACGTTCCGGAGGCGGGTTGAAAAAACAGCTTGGCGGTTTTATTTGCCAGCGGGCGGCGGCTCTCTATGATTTGTGGTCCATGAACGACGAGGTGCAGAAACTGGTAGCAGCAGGCAAACTGAATGTAACGGACGGCAGGAAGCTGTCGGCCCTGGAACCGGGGGTGTATTGCCTCCACAAAAGCTGGGGGGTGGGCCGGATCGCCTCCTGGGATTTGCTGGGAGACCGGCTCATCATCGACTTCGAAGGCAAGGCCGGACATCCTTTGAAAATCGGATTTGCCATCACCTCGCTGGAGGTGCTGCCGCCGGATCACTTCCTGGCGCGGCGGCACGCTGACCCGGAGGGTTTGAAAAAACTGGCGCGTGAGGAGCCCGCGAAGCTGGTGGAAATGGCCCTGCAAAGCGCGGGCGGCAAACTGTCCCTCGACGAACTGGACAGTATGATCAAAGGCCGCATCGTGGGCGACGGCGAATACAAAAAGTGGTGGGAGGGCGCGAAACGGGCGCTCAAGCCGCTGCGCCACATCGTGGTGCCGGCGAAGCGCACGGAGCCGCTGGTGCTGCGGGAGAGCGCGTCCGCCGGGGCGGGCATGGTGGAGGCGTTTCTGAAGGCGCGGGATTTGAAAGGCAAGCTGGCCGCGCTCAAGGCCATCGCCACGGATATCGACCTGTTTGCGGACGCGAAGACGGAACTGGTGCCGGTGTTTCAGGATCTCTCGGACACGGCCCGGCGCGCGGCGCGGCTGCAACTGAAAGAAGGCCTGCAACTGCTGCTGGTGCGCGACGAACTGCTGGAGACGGCGGAGCTGGGCGAGGCGCCGATGGGCTCGATGAAGGTCTCCGACCTGCTGAGCGAGGCGCGCGAGCAACTGGCGGAGGCGGTCACCGGGCTGCCCGTTGGCCTGCTGGGGCGGGTGTACCGGGCTTTCCCCACCGCGTTTCCGGACGGCGGCTGGGTGGAGCAATGTTTGCTGCACCTCAACCGCACCGGCGGTCGCGCCGTGGCGGAGATCGCCAGCGTGCTGCAGGAGCATGGCGAGATGGAAGTGCTGGGCGGGTTTTTGAAAAAAGCGGTGCGCAACCGCCGGGTGAGCACCGACCTGCTGATCTGGATTTGCAAAGAGCGCAAAGGCCCCGCTGCCGCGGTCTTCGGCGTCGATCTCGGCAACGCTATCCTCGACTCCCTTCAGGCTGACCACCAGGAAGGCGGACCGAAGCGCACCGGGCGTTTGCAGGACGCCTTCGCCGACGATCCGGAACTGTTGGGCGAGATGGTGGTGGACGCCGACGAGCAGGACGTGCGCCTGCTGGCGAAGCGCATCCTCGGCTTCCCCGGCATGGACGAACTGAGCCGCCGCTCCTTGATGGCCAAGATCATCAAACAACGCCCGGCGCTGCAAGACATGGTGGACGAGACTGCGGGCCGGCGCGAGGACGACCGCTTGATCGTGTCCTGGGACAGCCTGGAGCGCCGGAAGAAGGAGCTGGACGAGATCGTCAGCGTCAAGATCCCGCAGAACAAAAAGGACATCGAGATCGCCCGCGAGTACGGGGATCTGCGCGAGAACTTCGAGTACAAATCCGCCAAGCAGCAGCAGGCGGTCCTGCAGCGAATGCAGGCCGAGGGCCAGCGCGACATCGACCGCGCCCAAGGCACGGACTTCAGTAACACCGGCACGGATACCGTCGGCATCGGCACCGTGGTGGACCTGGAAGACATCCCGTCCGGAGAACAGGAAACCTTCACCATCCTCGGCGCCTGGGACGGCGACGTGGAGAAGAACATCATCTCCTATCTCTCGGAGGCGGCCAAAGCACTCATCGGACGCGCCGTCGGGGACGAGGTGGAGCTGCCGTCAGACAGCGCCCACACCACCCGTCGCGCGAAAATCACCGCCATCCGGGCTTACCGGGGCGCGTAGTGTCGAGGCGGGGCGCGCGCCCCGTACGGAGCGCGGGCCTCCGAGCCCGCAGCGCGCCGCTGCCTGAGCAGGTTTCCTGTCAGTCTCCCGCTTCGCCGCGGTTCATCCGCTGCTTGCCAGCCGCTCCCGCCAAGCGATCCTCTCAAGAGCGGACCACCCGCTGCGGGCTCGGAGGCCCGCGCTCCGGGAAGGGTGTTCGCCGACCGGCAGATTTCCATTCAGGGAAACGCTGACGGCAACGGGCACTTTCGCATTGCCCGCGCCTGCATTTTGCTGTTCCTTACCCTTCCCCACCTCCATGCCTCTTTCGGCCGATCAACTTTCCATTCATGCCGGCGCTTGTGTCATCGGCACGGCGGACGCGCCGTTCGTTTTCGACAGCGGCGACGCCCTTACGGATGCCTGTGTCGCCTACGAGGCTTACGGCCATCTTAATGCCCGCAAGAACAACGCCATTCTTTTATTCCACGCGCTTTCCGGCTCCCAGCACGCCGCCGGTTTCACTGACAGCATGGCTTGCGCGGGTGATCGCTGGACCGTGGATTGCCAGCGTGGCTGGTGGGATCTTTACATCGGCCCCGGCAAGGTGCTGGACACGGACAAGTATTTCGTGATTTGCGTCAACTACCTCGGCGGCTGCTACGGCTCCACGGGTCCCTCATCGATCAACCCCGCCACCGGCAAACCCTACGGCTCCGCCTTTCCCGCAGTCACCACGCGTGATGTGGTCCGGTCCCAGGTCCATCTGCTCGACCACCTCGGCATCGACCGGCTTCATGCCGTGATCGGTCCTTCCGTGGGCGGGCTGCTCTCCATCAACTTCGCCACCCTGTACCCGGAGCGGGTCAAGATCGTCATCCCCGTCGCCGCCGGTCCGCGCACCACCGTGCTCACCCGGCTCACTTTGTTCGAGCAGGTGCTCGCCATCGAGAATGATCCTCATTTCAACGGCGGTGATTATTATGAAGGCTCCGCGCCCGAATACGGCTTGGCCCTGGCGCGCATGATCAGCCACAAGACCTTCGTCCACCTGGACACCATCGAGCGCCGCGCCCGCGGCGACCTCGTGCAGGCGGACGACCAGCTCGCTTGGTATCGCGTCCGCAACAACGTGGAAAGCTACATGCTGCACCAGGGCAAAAAATTCGTGAAGCGCTTCGACGCCAACACCTACCTGCGCATCGCCGACATGTGGCTGAAATTCGATCCCCTGAAGGATGCCGGGGTGGCGGATTATCACACGCTTTTCCTGCGGTCGCGGGACGCTGGCCATCACTACTTGATATTCAGCATCGACTCCGATTTCTGCTTTTACCCCGAGGAACAGGCCGAACTGACGGACATGCTGGAGAAAAGCGAAACCTCCAGCATGATGATCACCGTTCGCTCCAGCAAAGGCCACGACTCCTTCCTGCTGGAGCCGGAACTCTACGCCCCGCACCTGCACTACACCCTGGAAGGCCGATGGAAGAAAACTTCCGTCAACGGACGGAAGGGCATCCCGGATGTGGAGTGAAATTGGAGCGCGGGCGCCTTCGCCCGCCGCGATGGGCAGGAGAATCACGAATGGACACGAAGAAACACGAATAAGGGACTGAAAAGAACGCAGTCCTGTTTCAGAATGGATTGGTGTCCACTCGTGTTGATTCGTGGCTCAACGGCCTTCGCCCCGTGCGATCGGCTGAGTTACCCTAGATTCGTGAATAAGGAAAACAGGAAGGCAGGAAAAGGGATAGGGAAGGGAC
>CAZNKC010000250.1:0-7441 GCA_964573315.1 uncultured Verrucomicrobiaceae bacterium
CCATCCACTCGAACCCGCCCAGCCCGGCGTTGCGCGCGGCGCTGGCGATTTTTTTCAACCGCGCGCCAACTCCGGCGATGAGGGTGCCGCCCTCGACGCTGACGTTTTCAAACTCGCCCTTGGCGGGATGGATGACCGCGCCGCGGATGCCGCCGTCCTGCACCAGCAGGTTCGAGCCGCGCCCGATGACGCGGATGGGAATGGACGCGCCGCGCAGGTAGCGCACGATCTCGGCAAAGGCGGCGATGGTTTGCGGTTGAATCCAAAACTGCGCCGGGCCGCCGATGCGGAAGGTGGTGTGCAGGTGCATCGGCTCGTAAAGCCGGGCGAGACCGCCACCGTGGGCGTCGAGGATGTCCCACAGGCGCTCCAGCACGGGCAGGTCGCGGGCGATGCAGCGGCCCGCTTCGTGGACGTTGCCGGCGCCGAGCGTGATGACGAGGTCGCCGGGGCGGAGCGCGTTGCCGAGCCGGTCACGCGCTTCGAGCAGCGTGGGCGTGGAGGCGCAGGACACGGCGCTTTGGGCGCGGACTTCCTCCAGGATGGTCTCGCCGGTGACGCCGGGCAGCGGCTTCTCGCTGGCGGGATAGATGTCGGTGACGAAAAGCTGATCGACGTCGTGGAACGCGCCGCCGAACTCTTTTTTGAGAAGCTGGGTGCGACTGTAACGATGCGGTTGGAAAAGGCAAAGAATGCGCTGCGGGTTCAACCCCTTGGCGGTGGCGAGCGTGGCGGCGATCTCGCTGGGATGATGGCCGTAATCATCGACCAGGGTGAAGCGCTGACCGCGATGCCGAATCTGAAAGCGCCGTTTGGCGCCGCGAAAGGTTTGCAACGCGCGCTGGATGGCGTCAAACGGAACGCCGAGTTCGGTGGCGAGCGCGATGGCGGCGAGGGCGTTGGAGACGTTGTGCCTGCCGGGAATGCCGAGCGTGGCCACGCCGAGCGGGACACCGCGCCGGAACACCTCGAAGTCGGAATGATCCGGCTCGGTGGCGAGCACGCGGGCGGTGTAAGCGGCGCGGTCGTTGCCGTGCCAGCCGTAACCGATGGCCTGCGGCGAGCCGGCGCAGACTTCGCCGGCCACGGGGTCTTCGACGCAGTAAATCCAGTGGCCGCTGGTCTGGCCGAGCAGTTGGGCGAAGACGGCCTTGATGGCGTCGAGGCCGTCGTAGTGGTCGAGGTGCTCGGCTTCGATGTTGAGGATGATGCTGTGCTTCGGGTGGAAGTTGACGAGCGTGCCGTCGCTTTCATCGCCCTCGGCCACGAACAGGCTGCCTTCGGCATCCCAATGCGCGTTGGTTCCGAGAATGGGAATCTCCGCGCCGACGTAGTGGGAGGGATGCAGGCTGCCGTGGCGCAGGACGTGCGCGGTGAGCGCGGAGGTGGTGGTCTTGCCGTGCGTCCCGGCCACGACCACGCCCTCCTTCACCGCCATGATCGCGGCCAGCGCCTCCGCCCGCCGCACCAGCGGGATGCCGGCGCGGAAAGCGGCGTCGTAAGCGACGTTGCTGGGCCGGATGGCGGAGGAATAGATGACCATGTCGCAGTCCTCCACCTCGCGCTCGCTGTGGGGGGAGAAAAACTCGAGGCCGAGCTTTTGCAGGCGCGTGGTTTCCTCGGTGGTGACCTTGTCCGAGCCGCTGACCCGGTGGCCGAGCGCCAGCAAAAGCGAGGCCAGCCCGCTCATGCCCGACCCAGCCACCCCGATGAGGTCGATGCGCATGGGGTGGCGGTTTTCTTGGAGCAGGCTGAGGACGGCTTGGTTCATGGAGGGAGGAAGGTTATGGCAAAAGCGTGGAGGCATCCACTTGGCGTTGCCGGAGTAAAAATGGCTTGATGGGGTGGTGTCAAATCTTGATGGTGTCAGGCGATGAAATACCGGCTTGAGATCAAAGACGAAGCCCGCGAACAGTTGCGGGGTTTGCCGAAAGAACACCGCCGCAACATCGGTCGGCGATTGGATGCCCTCCAGGCCGGCCTTGCTGGAGACGTGAAGAAACTCGCGGCTCGCACCCATGAATACCGCTTGCGTGTGGGGAGTTTCCGGGTGCTTTTCATGTTGGAAGATGACCTCATCGTAGTCTATGCTGTCAAAAATCGAAAGGAAGCTTATGAGTGACACAGCCACCCTCGACAATCCGACCCTCGAATCTCTGGCCGAGGAAATGCGCCACCTGCGGGAGCGCATGGAGGACATGGAGGATCTTATGGAGTTGCGGGCCGCCGTTGAGCGCAACGGCGGAAAACCCGGCACCCCATGGGAGCAGGTCAAATCCGAACTCAGCCTTGATTGAGGCGCAGGACGAATGGGAGATCGCTTGATCTCCGCGATTTAGAGATTGCCGAACAGTCGTGCCGCAACGTTATTTTTGCCGCGTTGGTCAAGGGTTCGGTTCGTTGTAATAAGTGTCGCCCCTGCGGAAAAGCAGAAGGTCGAAGGTGTCAATGCGATCACAGCGTTTTCGTCTTCGATTTGAAGGCCATCGTGTCCATATTGTATCGCTGGATTGCCGTAGAGTTTGAGTGTTTGACTGGAAGGATACCAGAGCGCCTCTCCCGCCGTGGCGTAGCGAGGCCAGCCGAGAGCACGTCTTCCCGGCGTCAATGGGCCAAGCTTTTGGGCCGAACCGTCCACGAAAACACGGCCAGAGAAACGCTTTTTGCCAGCGTCGTCAGTGACTCGGTCCGCGCTGATGGAGACGCCTGGGAGGAGTTGGTGCAGGGGACGATTTGGCACGCGCCGTTCCGCAAGGCTCGGTACAAGACTCGATGTCAGTTTGGATGGTGATTGCGGGGCGTCTTCGGGTTGCGCTGCCTCCCTGGTTTGACAAGAAACTCCCGCCCAAAAAAACAGGGCGGTGAGGGGGAGGCGAAAGACGGCTTGTTTCATGGCTGGATGCGAGTCGTGTTGGAGTTTGGAGATTCAGAGCCCTCCAGAAGGGTTAACTTGGCATACATCCTATGGGATGACTCTGTTTTAATCATCCAAAAACAATGCCACCGAGATTCGCCGAATCCGAGTTTCTCTCTGAAAACAAAAAACCTCTGCGCTCATCCAATCTCTGCGGTGTAAAGCTTTGAGGGGACACCGCAGAGATTGGATGAGCGCAGAGGAGTATTGCTTGAGAATGACCGTGGCGTGTGTCCGCCACCAGCGGGAGGCTTGCCGTTGATCAAACAGTGAGCCCGCTTTTCAAAGCAAGGGCAAAGACCGGAGGGCGGCGGCGTTATGTGGGGGTGATGCGTTTTTTGGTGCCGGGGATCACGCTGCGTCAGGCGGCGTGGATGCTGGTGTTTGGTTTGGCGGGGGCTTTGATCGCTGGAGCGTATGGGGTGCTGCATGACCAGGTGACGTTTTCTTTGAGGCCGGAGTATTTCACCAAGTTCAAGGTGTATCAGTTCGGTTATCAGGATGCGGCGGAGCCGGGGCGGTGGGTGGCGGCGAAGATTGGGTTTCAGGCGAGCTGGTGGGTGGGGCTGTTCGCGGGATGGTTCCTGGGACGGGCGGCGATTCCGAAAGCATCGCTGCGGGTGGCCGCGCCGCTGTGCCTGCGGGCGGTGGGGCTGATGCTGGGGGTGACGTTTGCGTTTGGCATTGGCGGTTGGTGTTGGGCGCGGTGGCGGCTGGATGAGGGGCGGGTCGCCGCGTGGGCGCAGGCGTTGCGCGGGTTCGAGGTGGATGATGTGCGGGCGTTTGCGGAGGTGGGGTATGTTCACAATGCGAGTTATTTGGGCGCGCTTTTGGGTTTGGTGGCGGCGGTGGTTTGGGTGAGGAGGGTAAAATGACGAATGACGAATGTGGAATGACGAATGAATGAGAAACACACCGTGGCCCCCTTTCTCCCCATCTCTTTCCCTCCTTCTCCCATTCCCCGGTCATCTTCATTCGGCATTCCGCATTCGTCATTTATTTTATGATGGCGTTGGCGCGGTGGGTGCGTTTGAATGGTGCGCATGATTAGCGGACTTGATCTTCGGCCACGGTTTCTTGGAAAGCTGCCGGGGAAGGGTTGTCGGGAGACGGTGGAAAGGAGGCGGGGGGTGTGATGGAGACTTGGGTTTGGGGTCATGCGGAACGCTGGCCGTGGGCGCTGGCGGTTTTTGCTCTGGGTTTGGTGCTGGTGTGGCGCGCTTATGGGGCGGCGCCGCGCGGGCGGTTGCTGGCGGCTGCCGTTTGCAAGCTGCTGCTGTGGGCGCTGCTGGCGGCGATGCTGTGCGATCCGCTGCGGGTGCGGCAGACGGCGCGCAAGGACGCCAACGAGGTGGCGCTGGCGGTGGATGCCTCGGTGCGGATGCAGGTGCCGGGCGAGTTGAAGGGCGAGCCGCGCGCGGAGCAGGTGCGGCGGGCGCTGGGCGGGGAGCAGGCGTGGATGGAGGAGATCGAAAAGACTTTCCGGCTGCGGCTGGTGGAGGCGGGGGACCGGTTGCGCGCGGTGCGGGAGGCGGGGGAGTTGCGCTTTGAAAGCACGGGTGCGGACTTGGTGCGGTCGGTGCAGTCCCTGCGCGGCGTCGGCGCGGCGCGGTCGCTGGCGGCGGTGGTGCTGGTGACGGACGGCCATGCGGCGGACGCAGCGCTGGCGGAGGAACTGGCCGGGCAGCCGGGCGCGGCGGTGTTTCCGGTTTTGGTGAGCGGAGAAAAACCGCCGGTGGATTTGGCGGTGACGGAGGTGCGGGTGGCGCAGACGCCGTTCGAGGACACGCCAGTGACGCTCGGCGTGACGGTGAAGGCGCTCGGCTGGCGAGATCGTGAGTGGCGGGTGGTGGTGCTCGACGAGGCGGGCAAAATCCAGGCGCAGGCCAAGAGCAAGGCGGGTCGCGACGAGGACGCGGCCACGGCGCGGCTGCGCCTGACGGGTGTGAAACCGGGTGTTTCGTTTTTCAAGGTGCGGGTGGCGGACGCGGCGCTGAGCGATGAGGAACTGACCGGCGAGGCTTGGCGGGAACACGCCGGGGAGCTGACGCTGCTCAACAACGAGCGGCTGGTGGCGGTGGATCGCGGCATGGGGCCGTTTCGCGTGCTTTATGTGTCGGGCCGGCCCAACTGGGAGTACAAATTTCTGCGCCGGGCGCTGGCCTCTGATCCCGAGATTCAAATGCCGGCTTTGATTCGCATCGCCAAACGCGAGCCGAAGTTCGAATGGCGCGGGCGGGCCGGGGAGACGAGCAATCCGTTGTTTCGCGGTTTCGGCGCGCAGGAGGAGGTGCAGCGGTACGACCAGCCGGTGATGATCCGGCTGGACACGCAGAACGCGGAGGAGTTGCGCGATGGTTTCCCGAAGTCGGCGGACGAGCTTTTCGCCGAGTACCGCGCCATCGTGCTGGACGACGTGGAGGCGGCGTTTTTCAGTGTGGAGCAGCAGCGGCTGATCGAGAAATTCGTGTCGGAACGCGGCGGCTCGCTGCTCATGCTCGGCGGCCAGGAGAGCTTCCGCGAGGGCGGTTACGAGCACACGCCCATCGGCCGGATGCTGCCAGTGTATTTGGATCGTCCGAGCGGCGGCGGGCCGCTGGCGGACGGTCGGCTGAACCTGACGCGCGAGGGCTGGCTGGAGCCGTGGATGCGGCTGCGCGCGAACGACGAGGAGGAGGAGACCCGGCTGGCGCGAATGCCGGGTTTTTTCGCGCTCAACCGCGTGCTGTCGATCAAGCCGGGCGCGTCTTTGCTGGCGACGATGGCGGACGACGAACGCGCGCATCCGGCACTGGTGACGCAACGCTTCGGCGCGGGCCGCGTGAGCGCGCTGTTGGTGGCGGACCTGTGGCGCTGGGGGATGCGCGACGAGGACAGCCGGACCGACCTCGAAAAGCTGTGGCGGCAGTTTTTCCGCTGGGCGGTGGTGGATGTGCCGGATCGCGTGGAGATCCAGGTGACGGACGCGCAGGAGGGCGACAGCCGGGTGAAAAAACTGGCGGTGCGAGTACGCGACAAGGCGTTCCAGCCGATGGACGATGCGCTGGCGCGGCTGGAGGTGCGGACCGGGGACGCGGAGGGCGTGGTGCTGCACGGCGAGCCGAGTTTGAAGGAGGCGGGGCTTTTCGAGGCGGAATTTGTGAATCCGGCGGCGGGCGCGTTCCGGGTGGAGAGCGTGGTGGAAACGCCGCCCGAGGAGGGGCAGACGGAGGTGCTGGCGAAAAAAATCGCGGGCTGGGCGCACGATCCGGTAGCGGTGGCGACCGCCGATCTGCTGCCGTCCACGGACTGGATGGCGCGGGTGGCGGAGTTGACCGGCGGGCAGGTATTGTCTTTGGGCGAGATCAGCCGGTTACCGGAGTTGCTGAAGGGGTTGAACGCGCCGGTGATGGATCGCCGGGTGGAGCCGCTGTGGCACGGCGGCGCTGTGTTCGCGCTGCTGCTGGGGCTGCTGGTGGCGGAATGGTTTTTGCGCAGGAGGTCGGGGATGTCATGAGGGGGAAACGATTCATCACGTTCTTGCTGCCGCTGCTGTTGGCGGCGTCTCTTGGTTTGGCCACGCCGTCTGACGTGCAGATCGTCGTGGTGCGCGGCGCGGATGGTGCGCAGGAATACGGTGAGGTGTTCGCGGAGCAGGCGGCGCTATGGCAACAAGCGGCGGGAAAAGCCGCCGCGCCTTGCGTGGTGCTGGGGCCGGAGGCAGGAGAGCAATGCCTGGAAAAACTGCGCGAGCATTTGCAGACTTGTCTGGCCGAACCGCCCGCGACGCTGTGGCTGGTGCTGGCGGGGCACGGCACCTTTGACGGACGCGAGGCGAAGTTCAATCTCACCGGTCCCGATCTTACGCCGGAGGCGCTGACGGAGATGTTGGCGGGATTCGAGGGCGAGTTGATTTTCATTCACACCGGATCGGCGGGCCAGCCGTTCGCCAAGGCGTTGAAAGGGGAGAAGCGCGTCCTGGTGACGGCGACCAAGAGCGGCGACGAGGTTTTCTTCACGCGCTTCGGCAAACCCTTCGCCGAGGCCATCGGCGGTTTGGCGGAGGCGGACTTGGATCAGGACGATCAGGTGTCGGTGCTGGAGGCTTTTTTGTTCGCGGCGGATCGGGTGCGTTCGTGGTACGAGGAGCAGGAGCGCATCGCCACCGAGCACGCGCTGCTGGATGACAACGGCGATGGCGTTGGCACGCGCGCGGAGGTGTTTGAAGGCGCGCGTCCCAAGGTGGGTACGCCTGAGCCGGTTGATGGTGATCGCGCGCGGCAGGTGGCGTTGGTGCTCAGCTCGGAGGAACAAAAGCTTTCCGCGGCACAACGCCAGCGGCGGGATGAGTTGGAGCGGCAGGTGGAGGCGTTGAAGAAAAAGCGTGATGCTTTGGGGGAGGATGCCTATTACGCGGAATTGGAGAAGGTGATGCTGGAGTTGGCGCGGATTGTGGCGGGGCCGTAGATTCGATTGGCAATCGAATCTTCCCTTCCACGGGCTCCGCGCCGCCTCCGCCCGCGGAAAAGTGGGCGGGAACAGAGCCCC
>CAZNKC010000251.1:0-7424 GCA_964573315.1 uncultured Verrucomicrobiaceae bacterium
GTGGAGAGTGGAGAGTGGAGAGTGGAGAGTGGAGAGTGGAGAGTGGAGAGTGAAAAGTACCGCGCCTCTCCGGGGCGCGAATCATTCGAAAGCGCTGGCAGACATTTCAAGTTCCGGTTTTGGCATTGCAGATTTTTCGACAAGAGCGACGACGAGGTTGCCGGGTTCGGTTTGGACGACTTGGATACGGGCGCCGGCGGGGGCATGGCCGTTCAAAAGTCTTACCTCGTGGCGGGCGCCGTTGTCGAGTTGGATTTTGCCGAGAGGCCGCAGTTCGGTGATGGCGGCGCCTTGCATGCCGATGAGCGAGGCGGCTTCGGAGATTTCTCCGGGTGTGGCGATGGTGGCGTCGAGCGTGAAGGCGCGGCGGAAAAAGCCGACGGCAAAAAAGCGCAGCCAGATGAAGACGGCGGCGATGGAGAGGATGACGATGCCGAGGGCGACGGCGGTGCGGGTGGCCGGATCCCAGGCGGGCTCCTCGCCGAAGATGGTGACGGCGACGGCGGAGAGGATGCAGAGTGTACCGAAGGCGCCGAGGATGCCGCCGGGAACGAAGGCTTCCAGCATGATGAGCAGGAGGCCGAACAAGACGAGAACGATGAGGGTGGTGATCATGGCCGGGTCTTGGGTTTGGACAGGATGGACAGGATTTGCAAGATGAACAGGATTTTCTTTGAGTTTTAATGCGCGGAACATGAACCGGGCGGGGACGATTTGCGGCTGCATTTTGTGGCAACATTGGCGCCTAGCTGGCGTTACCGGCGCAAGGAGGATTTCACGCCCTCCCAAAACCCTTCCCCCCATGATTCCATCGTTCAATCCGGACACTGATTGGAAGCCCGACATCCAAAGCCCGAAACTCAGATTTCGGACTTCGGGCTTCGGATTTCGGATTTTGTGCGCTTTCGCCGTTTTGACGGGAGCGGCGGCGTCGGATGCCGCCGCGCCGAAGAAACGCGGCGGCATCGACACGTCATCGCTGCCGGAGCCGTTGCAGCGGCCGGTACGCTATTTTGGTGACGTGCATCCGCTGCTGGCGGAGCATTGCCTGTCCTGCCACGGGCCGGACAAGCAAAAGGGCGGGCTGCGCCTGGACTCGCGCGAGGCGGCGTTGGCGGGTGGCGGCTCGTATGGACCGGCCATCGTGCCGGGGCGCAGCGCGGAGAGTCCGCTCATTCTCTTCATGGCGCATCTGGAGCCGGATATGGAAATGCCGCCGGATGAGGAGATGCTGCCGGAGCAGGCCATCGCGGTGCTGCGCGCCTGGATTGATCAGGGGGCGAAGTGGCCGGCGAAACCGGTGGCGGGTGACGGCGCTGAGACGGTGACACTCGGCAACCAGGAACTCTTTTTCAAAAAAGCAGCGACGCATTGGGCTTTCCAGCCGGTGCCGAAAGCGGAGGCGAAGTCGCTGGCGAACGGTCCGGCGGCGGTTGACGCGCTGGTGGCGGCGAAGCTCACGGACAAGGGCTTGGAGCGGTCGGCGCGGGCGGATGCGCGGACGTTGCTGCGGCGCTTGCATTTTGATCTGACCGGATTGCCGCCGTCGCCGGAGGAAATGGCGGCGTTCGCGGCGGCGTTTGAGCGGGACGCGGACGCGGCGGTGGAGGCGAAGGCGGACGAGTTGCTGGCGTCGCGGCATTTCGGGGAGCGCTGGGGCCGTTTCTGGCTGGATTTGGCGCGTTACGCGGATACGCAGGATTTTCGCGCGCAGACGGATTTGCGTTATCCGTATGCGTGGACGTATCGCGACTACGTGGTGGGCGCGTTCAACGCGGACAAGCCGTATGACCGTTTCCTCAAAGAACAGATCGCGGCGGATCAGTTGGGGTTGCCGGAAAAAGATCCGGCGCTGACGGCGCTGGGTTTTCTCACCGTGGGGCCGCGCTTCCGGGGGCGGGCGGATGAGATCATCAATGATCGCATCGATGTGGTGACGCGCGGGCTGATGGGCATGACGGTGGCTTGCGCGCGTTGTCACGATCACAAGTATGATCCCATCCCGACGGCGGATTTTTACGCGCTTTATGGTGTGTTCGCGAGCAGCGAAGACGCGGCGGATCTGCCGGAGGTGACGCTGGCGGAGGTGAAGGCGGACGCGAAGATGCGGGCGGATTACGAGGCGCAAAAAGCGGCGGCGCAGCAGGGGCTTGAGGACTTTCTCCAAGGTCTCAAGGACAAGGCGGTGGCGGACATCCTGGCGAAGCCGGAGCTGTACTTTGACGCGCTCTGCCAGATGGAAATCACGCGGACGGCGGACGTGCGCAAGCTCATCACAGGCAAGCAAATGGTGGAGACGGCGCTGACGCCGTTGAGCCGGCAGTGGACGGTTTTGAAGCGGGAGGAAAAATGGCTGGAGCATCCGGTGCTGGGGCCGCTGGCGCGGGTGGCGTCGGCTTCGCCCAACCGCAAGGCGGGCATCCTGGCGGGCATCATCGAGTCGGGCCGCGTGCCCGGCGGCAAGGTGGCGGTGCATCCGGCGGTGCTGGAGGCTCTGCGCGCGGAAAAGCCCAAAGACGAAGAGGCGCTGGTCAAGGTTTATGGCGGACTCCTGGCGCGCGCCGCGCAGCAGCCGGAGGGCGGGTTGGCGGCGGTGAAGGAGGCGTTCCAAGGCGAGGGCGGCTGGCTGGACTTCCCGCTTGAGGATGTGGAAAGCGCGCACCGGCTGCTGGGCACGGGACGGGCGGAGTTGAACAAGCTGCACACCGCGGTTTCCGAGGTGGATGCCACCCACCCCGGCGCTCCGGCGCGGGCGATGGCGCTGCAAGACAAGGCGAAGCCGGTGAATCAGGCCATTTTCATCCGCGGCGAGTCGAACAAACGCGGCGACGTGGTGGAGCGGCGTTTTCTGGAGGTGCTGGACAAATCCAAAGCGCCTTTCCCGGATGACCGCAGCGGGCGCAAGGAATTGGCGGAGAACATCGCCAGTCGCGACAATCCGTTGACCGCGCGGGTGTGGGCGAACCATGTGTGGCGGCACTTGCTGGGCCGACCGTTGGTGGACACGCCGGGAGACTTCGGCCTGCAAGCGGAGCCGCCGAGTCATCCGGAGTTGCTCGACTGGCTGGCATCCGCGCTGATGGAGCGCGGCTGGTCCACGAAAAAGCTGATCCGCGACATCGTGCTCTCCGCCACCTATCAACAAAGCAGCGCCGGCCGGCCCGGGGCGGACGCCATGGACGCGGACAACGCGCTGCTGTGGCGCGCCAACCGGCGGCGCATGGATTTCGAGGCGATGCGCGACGCCATGCTGGCGACGAGCGGCCAGATCGACCCAGCGCAGGGCGGACGCGCGGTCAGTCTTTCGGCGGAGCCTTTCAGCGGGCGGCGCACGATTTATGGTCATGTGGACCGCGTGAACCTGGACCCGCTGTTCACCACCTTCGATTTCCCGTCGCCGGATATCGCCAGTCCTGAGCGCTCGGAGACGCTGGTGCCGCAGCAGGCGTTGTTTGCTTTGAACGACGGCTTCATCGTCAGCCAGGCGCGTGCGCTGGCGAAAAAAGCACAAGAGGCGGCGGGCGGCGGCACGGACGCCAGCGGCGCGGTGGACTGGTTGTACCGCCAAGTGTTTCTGCGGCAGCCGACCGAGGTGGAGGCGGTGATGGCGCGCGGGTTTTTGCGCGAGGTGACAGGACTTCGCGCGGCCACGCAGCGCGGGTCGTGGATTTATGGTTACGGCAGCGCGGACCCGGAGGTGGCGCGGACGGAGGCCTTCAAGCGGCTGCCGTATTTCGATCCGCAAACGAAGCGTTATCAAGGCGGGCGGGCCTATCCGCACCCGGAACTGGGCCATGTGAACCTGAGCGCGGTGGGCGGACATCCGGGGCGGAAGCTGGAGGCCGCCTCGATCCGCCGCTGGATCGCGCCTTACGATGGCGAGGTATCGGTGGAGGGCGAGATCGCGCTGGCGCGGCAGGGCGGCGACGGCGTGCGCGCGCGCTTGATTTCGTCGCGGGGCGGACTGTTGGGAGAATGGATCGCCAAGGGGCAGCCGGCGCAAACGGTCGTGGACAAGGTGGCGGTGAAGCGCGGGGAGATTCTGGATTTTGCGGTGGACTGCCTGGGGAATGGCAGCACGGACAACTACCGCTGGGCGCCGGCGCTCCAACTCCTCGTGCGCGCCGAGGACGCGCCGACCGACGTGCAAACCGTGTGGGACGCCCAAGCCGATTTCAAAGCCCCGCCGCCGCCGAAACTGCAACCGCTGGAACAGATGGCCCACGCGCTGCTGATGACGAACGAGTTTTTGTTTGTGGATTGAGATGACGAGTTTGTTTCCAATGCCCGTATTTTGCCGGTTGAGCGTGGATGCATCAGGCATCCCGAGGGAGTTCCGGTGCCTCGCTGGCATCCCTCCGGGATGCCTCTATAAGGGGGCGCCCCTCGGTGAGCGGACCGGTGGCGTTGCGCCTGCGGCGACCGGTGGTATCGCTGCGCTCAACCACCGGCTAATGGCTGGCATCCCTCCGGGATGCGGCGAAGGGAAATTGGCATGTCGATTCGGAACCGGTGGCAACGCGCCTGTGGCGCGCAGCCACCGGCTAATGGCTCAGATGCCTCCGGCATCCAGATGCATCAAAGATGCCGAAGTCCCGCCGTTGTCCGTGGCGCAACCCCAGGATGCCGGAGGCATCCCAGCTATTAGCCGGTGGTTGAGCGCAGCGATACCACCGGTACCGGTGATGCACGCTCACACGCGCCTCAGACGCATCCCGGAGGGATGCCAGCAGAAGGCGCGCTCAATCCAAATACCGGTCCTCATACTTCACTCCGGACGCCTTCAAAAACGCCTCCAATTCCTCGCGAAACGTCTTCACCCGGTGGTGTTCCGCTTGGTTCGCAATGTAACGTCTGACGCCATCCCTCGCCGTCGGGCTGACGGTGAAAGCTCCATAACCCTCCTGCCAGGCAAACTCCGCCAACTTGATTTCCTGGTGAACCCAGACCGAAGAAGCCTTTTTCAATTCCCGCATGAAATCCGCCAGGCAATGAGTGGCCTTCAAGCCCACCAAAAGATGCACATGGTCGGCCACGCCGCCGACGCCCTGGGAAAAACCGCCGAGACCGTTCACCGTTCCCCCCAGGTACTCGTGCAGGCGTTCGCGCCAAGTATCCGCGATCCACGGACTCCGGTCTTTCGTGGAAAAGACGATGTGATAATGCAACGCAAGAAAAGTCGATGGCATGGCGGCGGCGGGGTAAGCCGCATGTTAAAGGGGAATATTATCCCGCTCAAGCGCCGGCAAGCGGCTGGCATCCCTCCGGGATGCGCCGTCGAAAAACCATCATTTCCCGGGCCGACCGGTGGCGGCCCGCCTGCGGCGTGCAGCCACCGGCTAATGGCTGGGATGCCTTCGGCATCCGGTGATGTCGCTGCGCTCGACCACAGAACCGGTGGTATCGCTGCGCTCAACCACCGGCTAATAGCTCCCATGCCTCCGGCATGGATACTCCAGGATGCCAAAGGCATCCTAGCCATTAGCCGGTGGTTGAGCGCAGCGATACCACTGGTCGCCGCAGGTGTGACGGTCCGCCTTCGCCGCATCCCGAAGGGATGCCAGCCCGCCGCTCACCACCCCAAACCCCCTCCTTCCCCATGAACACGACACACCACCCTCCCCTAACCCGCCGTCAGGCGCTCTCGCAAGCCGGTTTCGGCCTCGGCAGTCTCGCCCTCGCCGGGGTGCTCAATGACATGGGACTCACCCGCGCCAATGCACTCGAAGCCGGTGCTGTCGAGGGCGGCAACCTGTCACCGCTGGCGCCGCGCAGGCCGCATTTCCCCGGCACGGCGAAGCGGGTCATCCATTTGTTCATGAACGGTGGTCCGTCGCAGATCGACACCTTTGATCCGAAACCGTTGCTGAAAAAATATCATGGCAAATCGCTGCCGGCACCCAAGAATCTGGCCAAGGATCGCCGTCTCGGCGGCGCGGCGTTGTCCTCGCCATTTGAGTTCAAACAACACGGCCAGAGCGGCATGGAGATCAGCGAGTTGTTTCCCAACGTGGCCAAGCACGCCGACGATCTGTGCGTGATCCGCTCCATGTTCAGCGAGGTGCCGAATCATGAGCCGGGTCTCATGATTATGAACACCGGGAACTTCACCCTGCCGCGTCCCTGCGTGGGCGCCTGGGCGCTGTACGGCTTGGGCACGGAGAACCAAAGCCTGCCCGGTTTCGTGGTGATGTGTCCCAGCGGCTTGCCCACTGCGCAGAGCGCGAACTGGCGCAGCGCCTTCCTGCCCGGCATCTATCAGGGCACCTACATCGACACCAAGGAGACGAACCCGGATCAGCTCATCGCCAACCTGCGCAACGATTTTATTCTGCCCGGCCAGCAGCGCAAGCAGCTCGGCTTCATCCAGCAGCTCAACGAGATGCACCGCAAGGAGCGGGCGGGCGATCCGCAGCTTGAGGCGCGCATCCAGTCGCTCGAACTAGCCTTCCGCATGCAGACGGAGGCCACCGACGCCTTCGACGTGACCCAGGAGCCGGAGCACATCCGCGAGATGTACGGCGACAACCTGCAAGGCCGGCAAATCCTGATGGCGCGGCGGCTGGCGGAGCGCGGGGTGCGTTACGTGCAGGTCTATCACGGCGCGGGGCAACCCTGGGACAGCCATGCCAACATCATGGACGCGCACAAGCGCCTCGCCAGCGAGTGCGACCAAGCCATCGGCGGGCTGCTGCAAGACCTCAAGGATCGCGGCATGTTGCAGGACACGCTGGTCATCTGGGGCGGCGAGATGGGCCGCACGCCCACGGCGCAACTGCCGCTGACACCCAAAGTGGGCCGCGACCACCACACCGACGGCTTCACCGTGTGGATGGCTGGCGGCGGCGTGCGCGGCGGCTACGTGCATGGCGTCACCGACGAGATTGGCCTCGGCATCGCCGACGGCAAGGTGCATGTGCATGACTTGCACGCGACGATTTTGCACTTGTTAGGTTTCGATCACGAGGCGCTGACCTATCGTTACGCCGGGCGCGATTTCCGGCTGACGGATGTGTTCGGCAACGTGGTAAAGGAGTTGCTGGCGTGAATCGGAAAAGGAAGTGGAGAGTAGAGAGTCGGCGGCTTGAGCCGAAAAGATTGAGCGCAGCGAACACTCAGGGTGCGCGTCTGCGGCGGACAACGCCCACCCCCGTGTGCGGCTGCCGCCGCAAAGCGTTCGGCGGGACGCCGAACGCTGCACGCGAGGACGCGTGCGCTCCAGGCTCCGCCCCTCCGTCCCAAATCGTCCTCGTCCTCGTCCTCGAAAATCCGAAATCCGAAATCCGAAGTATCGAGGACGAGGACGAGGACGAAAAAAGTGCGACTGCGCCAGCGCGCCTGGAGCGCACGCGTCCCGCGTGCCCTTTTCGGCGTCGCGCCGAAAAGATTGAGCGCAGCGAACACTCAGGGTGCGCGTCTGCGGC
>CAZNKC010000252.1:0-7398 GCA_964573315.1 uncultured Verrucomicrobiaceae bacterium
TGGTTTTGGACTATCAACACTCAACTACCAACCATCAACTCGGTTTTTAGGTTGATGGGCTCCTGGAAGGGATCAGCCATTAAAAAAACATAGAGGCTCCAATGACAGGGTTCAATGGAAAACGGAGGATTCGGCCGCCGACCGCCTCCCCCAATCATCCTGTAAATCCTGAAAATCCCGTCAATCCTGTCAAAAACCGAATCGCAACTCCCCCGGCATCAGCCCACCCTGTGACGAGAGACTGCTGGCGGCACCCCGTGGTGCGACCGGCCCGGTCGCACTCCCCAAACCCGGCGAGCCAGCGGCTCGCCCCACAATCCCCCCATCCTGTCCAAATCCCGTCAATCCTGTCCCAAAAACCCAATCACCGCTCCCTCCAAATCATTGACGCCTCCCCCTCACCACGCCATGCTGCACGCGTGGCTGACTTCATCACCCTCGAAGACCTCACCGGCTGGGAACAGACGCAAGCGCGCTTCACCCCGCCCGCGCGGCTCGCCGTCATCGGCGATCCCATCGGGCACTCGCGCTCGCCGCAGATGCACAACCCCGCGCTGGCCGCTTGCGGCATCGACGCGCAGTACATCCGCGTCCAAGTCCCCGCCGGACGGGTGAAGGAAGCCTTTGGCCGGTTTCGCGACACCGGCTTCCTCGGCGTCAATATCACCATCCCGCACAAGTTCGAGGCCCTGGAAGCCGTCGATCACGCCGACCCGCTGGCGACACGGCTCGGAGCGGTCAACACCCTCGCCCTGCGCGACGGCGTCCTGTTCGGTTACAACACCGACGGCCCCGGCTTCCTGCGCAGCGTGCGCGCCGCCTTCCAGGCAGACGTGCGCGACCTGCGCATCCTCATCCTCGGCGCCGGCGGTGGCGCCGGACGCGCCGTCGCCGTGCAATGCGCCCTGGAAGGCTGCTGGCGCCTCGTGCTGGCCAACCGCACCGCGGAAAAAACCGCCCAACTCCTCCGGGAATTGCGCGCCCTGCCCCCCCAGCCCAGCCCGGTGCGCGACATCGGCGCCGTGCCCTGGGATGACCGGCGGCTGCACGCCGAGCTGGACAACATCGACCTCATCGTCAACGCCACCTCGCTCGGCATGAAGCCCGGCGACGCCCTGCTGGTTCCCCCCGGCGCGCTCCGCCCGCACCATCTCGTGTTGGACATGGTCTATCGCGCGGATGGCAGCGCCACCCCGCTCATCACCCACGCCCGCCAAGCCGGCGCCAAAACCGCCGACGGCCTCACCCTCCTGCTGCACCAGGGCGCGCTCTCCTTCGAGCACTGGTTCCAACGCGAAGCACCGCTGGAAATCATGCGCCGCGGCCTCCAGGACGCTTGATGTAGCACAGCCCGTCCCCGGCTGTGTGTGTTGCAAGCGTCTCGCTTGCAACAAAGCCATGCGGCATGGCGCCGCCCTGCCTGCAACGTCCCCCGCCTCAAGCCGGAGTGGAAGCCCCCCCCTGATCCAAGGCAGTCAGCACCCCCGCCACGGCAGCCTCCCGCCGCGCCAGTTCCAGGTCCGCCTCCACCATGATCCGCGCCAGTTCTTTGAAAGTCACCCGCGGCTCCCAGCCCAGCTTTTGCTTCGCCTTCGCCGGATCGCCAATTAAGAGGTCCACCTCCGCCGGCCGCTCGTAGCGCGCGTCGTACTTCACATAGTCCTTCCAGTCCAAGTCCAGGCAGCCGAACGTCTCCTCCACGAACTCCCGCACACTGTGCGTCTCCCCCGTCGCCACCACGTAATCGTCCGGCTCCGCCTGCTGCAGCATCATCCACATCATCTCCACGTAATCCTTCGCATAGCCCCAGTCCCGTTTTGCGTCCAGATTGCCCAGGTAGAGATCTTTTTGCAGACCCATCTTGATGCGTGTCGCCGCTCGCGTGATCTTTCGTGTTACAAAGGTTTCCCCGCGACGCGGGCTTTCATGGTTGAACAAAATGCCGTTGCTCGCGTGCAGGCCGTAGCTCTCCCGATAGTTCACCGTCAGCCAGTAGGCATAGACTTTCGCGCAGCCGTACGGGGAACGCGGCCAGAACGGCGTCGTCTCCCGTTGCGGCACCTCCTGCACCTTGCCGTACATCTCCGATGAACTCGCCTGATAAAACCGCACGTTCTCGATCAGCCCCGTCTCCCGGATCGCCTCCAGGATGCGCAGCGTCCCCAGCCCGTCGATGTCCCCCGTCGTCTCCGGCACGTCAAAAGACACCCGCACATGGCTCTGCGCGCCCAGGTTGTACACCTCGTCCGGCTTCAGGTCGTAGAGCAGCTTCACCAGCGCCACCGAGTCCATCAGATCCCCGTAGTGCAAAAAAAGCCGCGCATCCTGCGCGTGCGGATCCTGATACAAATGGTCGATGCGCGCCGTATTGAAGGTCGAGGCCCGCCGGATGATGCCATGCACCTCGTAGCCCTTCTCCAGCAGCAGTTCCGCCAAGTACGATCCATCCTGGCCAGTGATGCCTGTAATCAATGCTTTTTTCATGGTCTTCTGCCGGAGTCGCGGATGTGCAAACGCTTCCGTTGGCACAAAACGATTTCACCGTCAATCAACGCGGTGAAAAAACTTTTCTGCAAAATACTGCCTTGCGGAGATGGCCTCTTTCTTGCACTAGTCAGCCAAATTCCAGTTACTGGTTTCAACACTAAAAATCTCCCTTGCCACCGGCCGCGCCGCTCGCGACCAATGACGGCAGTTTGTCTTGATACGGCAGCTCAGGTTTCCAGTAGTTCGGGCGTCCCCGCCTGAAAAGAGTCATTCAGGCATCTTGCCTGAATGCCATGCGCCAAGGAACAACACCGGCTCCTCGTCGTAACGCAGACCTCCAGCCCGCAAAGCATCCCCCCATCTCCCATTTCCCCTCGAATGCCCACCCTGCTCGTCACCGGTTCCTCCGGCCTCATCGGCTCCGAAGTCGTCGATTACTTCTGCAAACTCGGCTGGCAGGTTCACGGAGCGGACAACAACATGCGCGCCGACTTCTTCGGCCCCCAGGGCGACACCCGCTGGAACCAGCGCCGCCTGCAAGCCCTCCACCCCGGCTTCCGCCACCACGAACTCGACATCCGCGACCGCCCCGCCGTGCTCGACTGCCTGCAAACCCTGCGGCCCGCCCTCGTCATCCACACCGCCGCCCAGCCCAGCCACGACCTCGCCGCCTCCCGCCCCTTTGACGACTTCGACACCAACGCCACCGGCACCCTCAACCTCCTCGAAGCCACCCGCCTCCACGCCCCCGAGGCCGTGTTCATCCACATGAGCACCAACAAAGTGTACGGAGACCGCCCCAACACCATCCCCCTCAAGGAACTCCCCACCCGCTGGGACTATGCCGACCCCGCCTACACAGACGGCATCACCGAAGATTTCCCCATCGACCAAAGCAAGCACAGCCTCTTCGGCGCCTCCAAAGTCGCCGCCGACATCCTGGTGCAGGAATACGGACGCTACTTCGGCATGAAAACCTGCACCCTGCGCGGCGGCTGCCTCACCGGCCCGAACCACAGCGGCGTCGAGCTGCACGGCTTCCTCAGCTACCTCATCAAATGCAACCTCGCCGGCCGCCTCTACCGCGTCTTCGGCTACCAGGGCAAGCAAGTCCGCGACAACATCCACAGCCTCGACGTCGTCCGCTTCATGCACGCCTTTTTCGAGAACCCCCGCAGCGGAGAAGTCTATAACATCGGCGGCGGCCGCGCCAACAGCGTCTCCATCCTCGAAGCCTTCGACAAAATCGCCGCCCTCACCGGCAACCCCATGCAGTGGGAATACGTCGATAAAAACCGCGAAGGCGACCACATCTGCTACATCAGCGACCTCGCCAAAATGAAAACCCACTACCCCGCCTGGGACATCACCAAAACCCTCGACGACGTCTTCCAGGAAATCCACGCCGCCAGCAGCGCCGCCACCGCCCACTGACCACCGCCTACCGGCGACATTCATCTCCCATTCCCCCTATCCCTCCTTCTCCCCTTGTCCCAGCTCCCCGTCCGCGTCTATTCCCCCGAGCCCCTGCTCGGCCACCCCGTCACCCTGGTCAAAAACATTTTCCGCGACCTCCGGGCCGGCCGCGAACTCGCTTGGCGTCTGTTCATCCGCGACCTCAGCGCCCAATACCGCCAGACCTATTTCGGTTATCTTTGGGCCTTCCTCCCACCCCTGGTCGCCTCCTTCACCTTCATCTTTCTCAACTCCCAGGGCATCGTCAACATCGACACCGGCAGCATCCCCTACCCCGCCTTCGCCATGATGGGCACCCTCCTCTGGCAGGTCTTCGTCGATGCCATCAGCTCCCCCTCTCAATCGCTCAACGCGGCCAAGTCCATGCTGGCCAAGATCAACTTCCCCCGCGAAGCCATCCTCCTCGGCGGCCTCTACATGGTCATCTTCAACTTCCTCATCCGCCTCGCCCTCGTCGCCGCCGTCATGACCGTCTGGAAAGTGGCCCCCACCGCCACAGTGCTCATGTTCCCCGTCGCCATGGCCGCGCTCCTCGCCACCGGCTTCGCCATAGGCCTCGCCATCACCCCCGCCGCCGCGCTTTATGGCGATGTCACCCGCGCCATCCCCATGATCGCCCAGTTCTGGATGCTGCTCACCCCCGTCGTTTATCCCGCCCGCACCCAAGGGCTGGCCGGCTTCCTCGCCACCTGGAACCCCGTTTCCCCCCTCATCACCACCGCCCGTGAGAGCCTCACCGGCCAAGCCCTCAGCCATCTGCCCGCCTTCTTCATCGTCTTCGCCGCCGCTCTCCTCCTCATCTTCATCGGCCTCGTCGCCTTCCGCCTCGCCATGCCCCACCTCATCGCCCGCATGGGAGGATAACACTGTCGCGCAACCGGTTGATTGGCGCCCCTGCCCGTTCCAAACCCGCACTCCCGCCCCCGCCGGCGACCGAGCCTGTCGCCTCCCCCTCTGAATGAACCCCGCCGCCATTGACTATGACGGCGCCTGGAAGGAAGCCCTCGAACTCTATCTGGAGCCCTTTCTCTCCCTGAGCTTCCCCGCCGTCGCCAAGAGCATCGACTGGAGCGCCCCGTTCGAATTCCTCGACAAAGAACTCCAGGAAATCGTCCGCGATGCCGACCTCGGCAAGCAGCGCGTGGACAAGCTGGTCAAAGTCTGCCGGCTCGACGGCTTCGAGGAATGGGTGCTGCTGCACCTGGAAGTGCAGGCCCAGCCAGACGAAACCCTTCCCCTTCGGCTCTACCAATACCACCATCGCATCGTGGACCGCTTCGGGCGGCGCGCGGCCACCCTGGTTATATTGGCCGACGAACGCAAGGATTGGAAACCCTCCTGCTACGAAGAAGAATTGTGGGGCTGCCGCGTGCGGTTCGATTACCCCGTGTGCAAGCTGTGCGAGTTGGCCAATGAAACGCTCGATCAGGCAACCGAAGCGAAGAACCCGGCCGCAGTAGTGATCGCAGCCCACTTGGCAACCCAAATCACCGGGGGCAAACCGCAGTTCCGTCAGCAGCTCAAATGGCAGCTCACCCGTCGGTTGTATGAACTGAAGTACAACAAGAAGGACATCCTGAACCTCTACCGCCTGATCGACTGGTTGATGGTCCTGCCGGAAGAATTGGAAGTTGCCTTTCAGCAGAAAGTGGTAAACTACGAAAAGGAGAACACCATGCCCTACGTCACCAGCATTGAGCGATTCGGTCTCGAAAAAGGCCGTCAAGAAGGCCGTCAAGAAGGCCGCCAAGAAGGCCGCCAAGAAGGCCGCCAAGAGGAAGGCATCCGCCTCCTGCGCCGCCTGTTGCAGCGCCGCTTCGGAGACCTGCCCGCCTGGGCGGAAAAGCGGCTCACCGAAGCCACTCTGGACGATCTCGAACAGTGGAGCGACCGCATTCTCGACGCCGTCATCATCGAAGACATCTTCGCCTAAAGTAGAGCCCCCCCGCCCACAAGCAGGCTGCAAGCCCGCACTACTCCCAGTGGCGCAACCATCTTGGTTGCCTTCTTCCAAAGTACCCCGCCTTTCCAAGGCGGCCCCAGCCTCCTGCCTTCCGACCTCTGACTTCTGCCCTCCGCCCCTGTCCTCTTGTCCCCTCAAGGGCACCCGCGTCACGGTCGCCAACATCGTCCGCCAGATTGCTGCGGGCCGCTCGCCCGATGAAATCCTCCGCGATTATCCCTGCCTTTCCTTGGAATCGATCCGAGCTGCCCTTCAATTCGATTCAGCCCTGGTCAGAATCCCTCCAACTGGCGATTCAAGTTGCAGACAGCCCATGCTTGATGCCATATTATCTCCAATAAGAGTATGACCAAAATCGCCATTCTCCCGGAACCAGCAGAATCGGGGCAGATGACCTATCGAGCGATAGCCGGATGGCAACAGTCCGTCGGAAAGACGGCAGGAGAAGCGTTGGATTCATTGACCTTGTCTTTGCAAGGCGACGATTCCGCAATGCTGGTCATCGTGCAGCCCCAGCAACCGGACCAATTCTTTACCGCCGGGCAACAAGCGCGCCTTCAGGGACTCATGGCCCGGTGGCGCATAGCCCGCGACGGCGGCCCGGCTCTGCCACCGGCCGAACAGTCGGAATTGGAGCGCCTGATCGAGGAAGAAGTTCGCGCCTCCGGCGAACGCACCGCGGCTTGGCTCAAAAAACTGAATCAATGAATCCCCGCTACCCCCGGGTGGCGCCGCGCGCCGCGCATCGCTGCGAATACTGCGGGGCTCCCGAAGCCGTGTTCAATTTCCCCTTTGAAGTCGAGCATGTCGTACCGGTTGGTTGCGGAGAGCCTGACGAGGAATCGAATTGGGCGCTGGCCTGCCGCTCGTGCAACCTGCACAAATCCAACCACCTTGAAGGATTCGATCCAGAAACCCAAACATCGGACAGATTGTATCATCCACGCCGGCAACAGTGGTCTGAGCATTTCCGGGCGGACTCTGCTACAGGCCTGATCCTTGGCATTACCACTGTCGGCCGGGCGACAGTCAGCCGCCTCAAGATGAATTCCCCCGCTCAGGTCGGTGCAAGGCAGCAGTGGATGCTCTTGCAATTGTTTCCATAAAAGGAAAGGTATCGAGCTAGCGTCGCCCCCAAAGGCCCTCACCTTTCCAAAGCAGCTCTTCCAAAAGTACCCCGCTTTTCCAAAGCGGCTCACCACTGCCCCTGACCTCCGACTTCTGCCTTCCGCAAGTCCTCCTCCCCCATCCCTCATTCTCCCCATCTCCCCAGCCCCCATTAGTGCCCATCAGCGCCCATTAGCCGAAAAAGGAAGTTGAGAGTCGAGAGTTGAGTGTTGATGGCCCAAAATCAGCGGCTTACGCTGAAAGCTCCATTCATCCGAATGATGAGTCCCCCTGGCGACACAAGTCGCTCATTTCCAGCCTCTCAACTCTCAACTCTCAACTCTCAACTCTCAACTCTCAACTCT
>CAZNKC010000253.1:0-7281 GCA_964573315.1 uncultured Verrucomicrobiaceae bacterium
CCCCCATGCCTACCCTCGTCAATCCGTTCGTTGAACTCGGCAAACTCAAAGGCCGCCAAGAAGGCCGCCAGGAAGGCCGGGCTGAAGGCGAATTGGCGTTCGCGCAACGCCTTCTGCAGCGGAAATTCCCCCGCGTGGCGCGGGCGGCTGACGTGAAGCTGCGGTCTCTGGACGAGCCGCGGCTGCTGGCTTTTGGGGAGGCGCTGTTGTTCTTCGAGACGGAGGCGGAGTGCTTGGAGTGGCTGGAACGGGGCTGATCGGCAGCGGTGACGCTGGAAGAGTTCGCTCGCCCGCTCAATCCCCATGACAAACCGGCGCATCTGCTTGCGTTTTGTGTGGCTGTGCTGGATTCAGACATCATGCCATTGGAAAAAAATCGCCGATCCTCCGCGTCGCGGCTGCTTTGGATGCTGCCCGCGCTTGCGCTGCTGTTGCTGTTTCAAACCTCTTGCGCCGGGCCGTCCTTCCGCAAAGCCTGGAAAGCCGCCGCCAAGGCGCCCGCATCCGCCGATGATGGCGTCGCCGGACGCTGGCAGGGCACTTGGCTGAGCGACGCCAACGGCCACCACGGCAAGCTGCGCTGCGTCGTCACCGCGCCGGAGTCACCGGACGGGCCGCACCGGTTCTTTTACCACGCCACCTGGATGCGCGTGCTCAGCGGTGCTTATCGCGCGGACCATCAAGTCAAGCCGGACGGCCGCAGCGGCTGGACATTTACCGGGGAGCACCAAATGCCGCGCTGGGCCGGTGGCCTTTATCAATATGAAGGAACCGTGCAGGGCGATAGCTTCGAAGCTGCGTATCGATGCGCGCTTGATCGCGGCAACTACCGCCTGACCCGCGTACCGACCGCGAATTGACGCCAAAGTTCTTGCCAAATTCCTCGTTAAACCCTAATACCATCACTCATGCACCCCACACGCATCCTCGCCCTGCTCCTGCTGTCTGCCACGCCGCTCGCCGCCGTGGATTTTCGCGGCCAGATTTTGCCGATCCTCAACCAGAAGTGCGCCGAGTGCCACAGCGTGGCCCGCGACAAAATCAAAGGCAAATTCGCCATCGATCGCAACGAGGACATCCAGAAGCACGTCAAGGCCGGCGAGCCGATGAAAAGCAGCCTCGTCATCTCCGTCACCCTGCCCAATGACGACGAGGACGTCATGCCGCCCAAGGGCAAAAACCGTCTCACTCCCGCCGAGGTGACGCTGCTCAAAGGCTGGATTGAGGAAGGCGCCAGCTTGGAGGCCGGCGGCGCGCCTCCCGCCCCCGCTGCCGCGCCTGCCGCAGCCGCCGAAATACTGACCTGGACCAACGCCGAGGGCCGCCCCTTGCAAGCCTCCTTCGGCGGCCTTCAGGGCGAAAACGTGCTGCTGAAAACCGCCGACGGCACCGTTCACACCTACCCGCTCTCCAAGCTCTCCGCCGACAGCCAGGCGCAAGCGCGCAAACTCGCCGGCCAGTGAGTCTGAGTTTTCCCAATCCGTTTCCAATACCAACAACCAGTCGCTCCCAACCATGCTCCCCCGCGTCTCCCTCTGCCTCTTCCTCGCCTTGGCCGCCAACGCCACCGCCGAACTCAAACTGCCCGCGCTCTTCAGCGACAACATGGTACTCCAGCAGCATCTTGCCAATCCCGTCTGGGGCTGGGACACACCCGGCTCGGAAGTCACCGTCACCTTTGCCGGCCAGACCAAGACCGCCAAGGCCGGCGACGACGGCAAATGGACGGTGAAGCTCGACCCGCTGCCCGCCAACGCCCAGCCCGCCACCCTCACCGTGAAGAGCGGCAGCGGTGCGCGTGAGATCCAAAACGTCCTGGTCGGCGAGGTCTGGATTTGCTCCGGCCAGTCGAACATGCGCTGGACGGTGGCCAACTCCTGGGACGCCGATTTGGAGATCGCCAGCGCCAAGCATCCGCTCATCCGCCTCATCAACGTGCCCAACGTCGGCACCCAGGAACCGCAGCAGGACTTCACCGCCGCCTGGGAAGAGTGCTCCCCGGAGACAGTCGGCCTGTTCAGCGGCGTCGGTTTCTTTTATGGCCGCATCCTCCATCAAATCCTCGACGTACCCGTCGGCCTCATCAACAACGCCTGGGGCGGCAGCGCCGCCGAAGCCTGGGTGCGCCGTGACGTGCTGGAAAATGATGCCCGCTTCAAGGGCCTCATCGCCGGCTGGGTGGAGCGGGAAAAGCAATTGAGCAGCGAACAAGCCCGGCTGGATCATGAAAAAGCCATGGCCGCGTGGAAAGCCAAGGCTGACGAGGCCAAAGCCGCCGGCAAACCGTTCACCACGCGCGCCCCGCAAAGCCCGGAGCAAACCCTGGCCGGCAACCATCGCCCCGGCAACATTTTCAACGGAGTCCTGCTGCCCAGCATCGGCTACGGCATCAAAGGCGCCATCTGGTATCAGGGCGAGTCCAACGCCGCCCGCGCCCATGAGTACGGCTACCTGTTCCCGCTCATGATTCAGCATTGGCGGGAACTTTGGCAGCAGGGCCAGTTCCCCTTTTACTGGGTCCAGCTCGCCGACTTCCGTGCCGAGAAACCGGAACCCGGCGACAGCGATTGGGCCGAGCTGCGCGAAAGCCAGACCCAAACCCAACAAGTCATCCCGAACGGCGGCCAAGCCGTCATCATCGACCTCGGTGAGGCCAACGACATCCACCCCAAAAACAAACGCGACGTCGCCGAGCGCCTCGCCCGCATCGCCTTGGCGCGTGATTACGGCGTCAAAATCCCCTGGCGCAGCCCCGAGTACAAATCCCTGCAAATCAAGGACGGCAAAGCCATCGTCACCCTCGACACCTTCGGCTCCACTCTGCGCACCGTGGATGTCAGCGAAGCCAAGGGTTTTGCTATTTGCGGCGAGGACCGCCAATGGGTGTGGGCCGATGCCAAGATCGCCGGGCGCGACAAAGTCGAAGTCAGCTCCCCCGCCGTGCCCGCGCCCGTCGCTGTGCGTTACGCTTGGTCGGATAATCCCGTGTGCAATCTTTACAGCATCGAAGGCCTCCCCGTCACCCCGTTCCGCACGGATGATTTCCCCATGATTACCGCGCCGGCGGCGGAGTGATTTGGGGTTTCTTTCTCATCCGGCCTGAACCACTTCGATCCACGCCTCCGGTCCCACATACTGCCGGGCGCGGGCGGCGAGTTCCGCGGCTTGTGAGCCGTGGCGGGTGATGGCGAACATCGTGGAGCCTGAGCCGGACATGAGCGCTGCCGCGCATTCCCGCTGCTCCAGCAGCCAGGATTTGAGCGAGGGCAGCAGCAGGTGCTTCTCAAACACGGGGCGCTCCAGGTCATTCACCAGCGCGCCCCAGGGGGTGATCTGCGGCGCGTAGAGCACGCCGGGGATTTCCCGGCTGGCCTGCCAGGACTGATAGGCCCACGGGGTGGGCACGGGGAACGGCGGTTTGATGAGCAGCATCGACACCGGCTCCGGACTCGCCACGCGCGTCACGGCCTCGCCGCGGCCCGCGGCGTCCGCCGCCGCTGCGTCGAGCACGAAAAACGCCACGTCGGCCCCGATGCCTCCCGCCAGCTCCAGCAGCGCGGCTTCGTCCAGCGGCTGCCCGGCCAGTTCGTTGGCCGTGCGCAGCACCGCCGCTGCGTTGCCGCTGCCGCCGCCGAGGCCGGCGCCCGCGGGCACTTTTTTCTCCAGATGAATCTTCCAGCCGCCGCCGGTTCCCGTGCGCTCCTGAAACGCCCGCAGCGCGCGCGCCGCCAAGTTCGAGCCATCCACCGGCAGCGACGGGTCCGAGCAGGTGATCTCCAATGCGCGCCCGGTGGGGCGGTACTCGATACGAACCTCGTCCGCCAGGGACAGCCGCAGCAGCCGCGTCTCCACCTCGTGAAAGCCGTCCTCTCGCCGGCCCAGGACGCGCAGCCACAAGTTGACTTTGGCGGGCGAGGCGACGGTCCGTTTTTTCATTGCGGCCAATCAGCCGCGAAATGCCGGTGTTGCAAGCGCGCGTTGGGTTTGGGGAACCACGAATGAACAGTAAGGCGGACGTGTCGTCCGCCCTGTCCGGCGGGCTTCCCAGCCCGCCATCTCAACGGAGCCTCGAGTGGCAAGATCCTTGAGCGAAGCCAAATCTGTGTCGAGCAGCGGGCTGCAAGCCCGCTTGACGAGGCGGACGACACGTCCGCCTTACCGTGTCCATTCGTGGTTCTCTTCCGCGGATCGCGGCTGCTGTTTGGAAAATATGAGGTTGCAAGCGGAAGCGAATCCCTTTCCTTGGCGCATGGCTGCAAATCATGGGAATCGCGCGTTTTTGGTTCTGGCGATCGCCGGTTGCATCGCGGTGGCGGGCATCGGCGGGTGGATGCTGGCCACGCGGGGCGGCCCGGGCGGCGTGGTGAGACCGGCGGGCGGTGAGGCTGCCGCCGCGCCGGCCAAGGACGCGCCGAGGGCGAAAGGGAAGCCGCATCCGCTGGAGCATTTGTTCGACAAGGATCCGGTGGCGCACTACCGGGAGGGCCGAACGGCTCAGGAACGCATGGATGCCATCAGCAACTTCATGGCCCTCGGCGACGATAACAATTACGCGATGCTGAAGGCGGCGCTCGATGACGCGGACGCGGAGATCCGGGTTTTTGCGGTGGAGTCCGCTTCCTCGTTGGAGATCGCGCCGGCGGTGGAGGTGTGGAAAAAATCCGCCACCAGCGCCGATCCCGACGTGCGGGAGATGACTTGGAGCCTGTCCGCCACCTATCCGATGGAAAGCCGTGCGGCGATTTATCGCGAGGCGCTGCTGCGCGGGCCGGGGGCGGCTTTTGACGAGGCTATCGAGGAAATGACGACCTCGCCGGAGCGCCCGCTCTTCGAGATGATGCTGACGCTGGGCGAGGAACTGCCCGCGGACCGCGCGTCGCGCTTGGTGGGGGTCATCCAGGAATGGCTGGAACCCGGCGGCGGCGAGGTGCCGCAATTCAAATCCATCCCGGAAGCGCTGGCCTTTTGGGAAAAGCAGCATGAGAACTATGATGAGTTCCTGCTGCGGGTGGATCAGTGAGCCTGCCCCGGATTAACCGCAGAGAGGCAATGGGGCAGAGGTCGCAGAGGAATTTCTTTTTTATCAAAACTCTGCGTCCTTTGCCTCTCTGCACCTCTGCGGCAAATCCTTCCAGGGTCACCCACCGATACGATAGAGCTTCTCTTGCGTGCGGATGAAGAGGCTGCCGCCGGCGATGCCGATGGTGGCGCGGACGGATTGGTCGCTGCCGCCGGGTTTGGAGCCGTTGCCCATGTCAGCGGTGTGCAGGAGTTCGAAGCGGTCGCCGCCGGCTTTGATGACGAAGACTTCGCCCCAGAAGTTCATGCAGTAGATTTTGCCGTCGGCGGCGGTGGGGCTGGCTTCCAGCTTGGCGCGGGAGGGCAGTTCGCCGCGCCAGATGACCTTGCCGGTGGCGGGCTCGATGCGGGTGATGGATTTGCGGTCGCTGTCGAGCACGTAGAAGCTGCCTTCGTAAAACAACGGCGTTGAGACGTCGCTGGAGGCTTCTTTCGGATCGGAGACCCAGGCCAGTTCGGCGTCGCCGCGGCTGTCGAGTTTGAAGGCATAGACGGGGTTCTTTTTCGGCGCGCAGGCGAGTACGATGCCGTCGCCGGCGACGGCGGAGGGCACGAGGCGCCAGTGGCCGATTTTTTCGCCGTTCCAAGAGGCGGAGCGCCACAGCTCCACGCCGGTGTCCGCGTCATGCCCGGTGATGCAGTCGCCGCCGACGATGAGAAGCTGGCGGCGGCCGTTGTGGGTGGTGACGACGGGGGAAGAAAAGGACTCCAGGCTCTCGGCGACGGCGTCGGAGGCGCGGGTGACTTTCCACAAGTCATTGCCGGTGGCGGGATCGAGCGCGAGGATGTAGGAGGACATGTCCTTGCCGGGCGTGCCTTTGGGGAAGCCTTGGAATTCGAAGGCTTCGTTGCGTTGCAGCACCTGGATGTAGAGCTTGCCGCCGTCGAGCAGCGGGCTGGAGCCGTAGGTCCACTGGGTGCCGAAAGCGCCGTGGGTCTCCGCTAGGTCGCGCCGCCACAGTTCGCCGCCGTCGAGGTCGAAGCAGGCGAGCTTGGCGTTGGAGAACAGGAAGAGCACGCGCTGACCGTCGGTGACGGGGGAGGGGTTGGCCATGTTGCTGCGGTCATCCCAGCGCAGACCGTCGGCGATAGCTTTGCGCCACAATTCTTTGCCGGTCTTGGCGTCGTAACAGAGGCCGACGAGTTTTTGCTCGGCCTCGATCGGCGCGGTGAGGAAGACTTTGTCCCCCCAGATGACCGGGCAGGAGGCGGACATGCCGGGCACGTCGGCGACCCAGCGCACGTTTTCCGTTTGGGAGAATTGGGTGGGCAATCCGGTGGCGGTGGTGGAGCCGTCTTGGTTCGGCCCGCGCCAGTTCGGCCAGTTTTCGGCGCGGACGGGGCTGGCGGCGGTGAAGAGGAGGGCGAGGGTCAGGCAGGGAAGGGCGGCAGTTTTCATGGCAGCAAAGGGGGGTGAGGCATGAAAAACCAAACGCGCGCGGATGTCGAGTTGTTTCGGTTCGCCGGGTGGCCAAGCTGTCGCTTGCAAAGACGGCGGGGCGGGGCAGGATGCGCGCCCATGCTTGCGCAGATCGCCGAGGTCATCACGTTTTTCTTCAATCAAAGCCCCGCCACCGTCTGGAGGCGGCTGCGGGCGCGTGACATGCCGTGGATGGTGCAGCTCGCGGTCTATGGCTTTTGCGGGGTGCTGGCCACGGTGGTTTCCGTGGGGCAGGTGGTGGCGCTGTCGAGCACGGTGATACCTGCCTACGAGGGCATGGTGGTGGACGGGGAGCTGATGACCGACACGCTGCGCGCGCGCAATCTGCTCATCAACAATACCATCGCTTTTTTCACCACGAATGTGTTCGTTTATTTCATGAACGTGCTGCTGGTGTTCAAGCGCGGGCGGCATCATCCGTGGATGGAGTTCTTCTGGTTCACACTTATCAACGGCGTCAGTTTCACGCTCAGTCAAGTGGCCGGCCCCTGGCTGGTGCATCAGTTCGGGGTGGCGACGAACGTGGCCATTTTCACCAACACGGTCTTTGCCGCGCTGATCAATTTTGTGGCGCGGAAGTTTTTTGTGTTCAAGGGCTGAGCCGAAAAAGGAAGTTGAGAGTCGAGAGTTGATTGTTGATAGTTCAAAATCAGCGGCTTGCGCCGAAAGCTCCATTCACCCGAAGGGTGAGTCCCCCCCTTGGCGACACAAGTCGCTCATTTCCAGTCTCTCAACTCTCAACCATCAACTATCAACTCTGT
>CAZNKC010000254.1:0-7274 GCA_964573315.1 uncultured Verrucomicrobiaceae bacterium
GCTTTGAAAGCAGCCGTCGCGCGCTGAAAATGCCGGAGGGCGGGGCTCTGTTCCCGCCCATTTCTCCGTGGGCGGCGGCGGCGCGGAGCTGGAGCAGGGCGCAGAGCGCAGAGCGCAGAGCGTCCCCAAGAAGAGGCGCTTTGTAAGCGCCTCCCCCCCGGAGGGCGGGATTGTATTCCCGCCCATTCTTTCGCGGGCGGAGGCGGCGCGGAGCATCGTAGCCGTCTCGCTCAGCGAGACGAGCTTGGCGCTCCGCATGTCGTGAAAGGCTGCGCTGGTTTGAAGCGTGATGGCTCCGGTGAAATCGCTCGCTCCTCTCGCGGAGCGAGAGGGCTACTTTCCTGCCCCGCGCAAGGCCGCCGCCAAGCGGGGTTGACCGAGGGCTTCGGTATGCGCGAGGAGCGCCGGGAGAGCGTCTGACGGAATGGGGTCGCGCGCGGCGAGCAGGCGCTCGACAGAGGTGACAAAGGCGGTGTGCTGCCGGGTCTCCACCGCGAGGCGGGCGGCACGGAGACGAAGGGCGGGATCGAGATTTTCCGCGCCGGCTTGGAGCAGATGGTTGACGGCGGCCCGGGGCTGGCCGCTTTGCAGCCAGGTTTCGCAGAGAAGGTGATGCGCGGCGCTGTCGCTGGGATGGCTCTGCAAGTGGCGCTTCCAAAGCTGCGCAGCCTGGAAGGAAGGCAGATTGCCGGCTTGCGTCTGGATGAGAAGGCGGGCGGCGGCGGGATCGCGCGGATGCTGGCGCAGATGGTGGTCGAGCAGGTGGCGGGCGCTGGCGGGGTCGCCGCGCTCCAGGCAACCGGCGGCGAGAACGAGGTGGCGCGGTCCGGTTGCCCCGGTTTGCGGAGCCTCTTGTTCCAAGCGGTCAAGGAGGTCGAGCGCCTCCGGCAAACGACCGAGATGAGCGGCGACGGACAAGGCGGGTACGAGCCGGGCGGCATCGTCGAGCCAAGCGAGATGCAGGTGGATTTCCACGGCGCGCGCTTCCTCCCCGGCTTCCAGGCAGGCGGTGCCCAGGCGGCGCAGACCGGCGAGGTAATCGGGCGCGGCAGGCGGGGCGTCGGTCAACTCGCGCCAGTTCAGGCGGTGCTGCGGGAACCGAAGCAGATGCGCTTCCAAAGGCGCGATGAGTGCGGCGCTGTGGCCGGTGGGTCCGGCGAGGGTCCAGGCGAGATCGAGCACGTCCGCGGCGGGTGGTTCGCCGGTTTTTTCGAGCAGGGGCCGCAGGCTTTCCCAGGCGTCTTGCGGGCGGTTGTCCAGGAGCAGGAGGCGGGCGAGCGCTAGATGGGCTTCGTCCAGACGCGCCCGGCCTTCCGTGTCCGATGGCGGATCGTCCAGCCAGTCTTGCAACAGGTCGATGGCGGCTTTGACGCTCCGCTCCGCCGTGGCGGTTTCGATCAAGGCGCGCACTTGGGGCCAGCCGGCGGCGGGGTGGCGGGCGGCGGCGGCGAGGAAGTCGAGCCGCAGGGCGGGCTGTTTTTCCCGGCGGGCGCGCTCCGCGCAGGCGGCCAGCAGGCGCAGACGGAGCGGATCGCCTTTGGCGAGGGGCAGAGGGTGGAAAAGCGCGGGCAGCTCGTCGAGTGACGCGGGTTGGTAACCGGTGAGGCTGGTTTCCAACAAGGCGGCGAACAACGCATCGCCGGTGTCGAGCCCGGTGTCGGCAAGCGTCAGGGGCCGCTGGTCCGGCGGCGTGGGCAGCCAGTCGAGGAGGCGAACGAGTTTTTGTCCGTCGAGGGTTTCCAGATCGGCCAGCGCGGCGGACGGATCGCCGTCCGGCAGGCTGGAGAGGTACTTTTTCAAGATGGCTTGGCTGACGCCGCGCATCTCGTCATTCTGCGCCGTCGCGGCGGCGGTCTGGCGCGACCGGCTCAGGCTCTTGGGCGGATAAAGCGCGAGGCCCAGGCCGCAGGCGAGGCTGCCGTAAAGCAGGAGACGACGGCGCGGGAATGATGAATGACGAATGGCGAATGACGAATGAGCCTCGCCTTCGGTTTTCATCCGGCATTCGTCATTTGACATCCGGCATTCGCTAACGCGCGGCATAGGGCTTGCCGGCGATCTGGCCGGGTTCGATGTGGATGGTGGCCAGGGGCGGAGCTTTGAAGGTGAGGCGGCCTTCGTCGCCGGCTTGAAGGCGGGCTTGGGAACCGGAGGCGGTGATTTGATACCAAACTCCCGGCTCCAGGCCGCCCAACGTGACCTCGGCGGCGTCGCGTCCTTGAACGCGGAAGCGGGCGTTGTTCACGCTGAGCGCGAGGAAATCGATGAGGCGGTCGGCGGCGACGAGATGCAGATGCGGCGGCGCTGCTTCAGCGGGGCGCAGGACAATCTCGCTTACCTCCCGCCCAGCGAGGTACAGGTAAAGCTGCCCGGCATGAACGGCATAACCGGTGACGCCGAAACTGCGGGCGAGGTCCGGCAATCCGCGTGCGGCGGGCAGGCGCAGGGTCACGGGGCGGCCGGAGGAAACGACACGCCAGTGATTCTCCGCCACTGTGTACACCTGCGCGGCGGCGGCGTCCGCCAGGAAGCGGGCGTAACCGGAGGCGCTCATCGGGTGCAGCGGCTGGGCGGCGCACCAGGACCAGATTTGGCGCAGAGCCTGGACGTTCACGGGTTTTTTGAGATCGGCGAAGGCATAGGCCAGATGCACGGGACCGGTGCGGCGTGCGGTGTCGCCAGAGTTCTGATTTTGCAGCCAAGCGGCGGCGATGGCTTCGGCGCTGCCGGGCTCTTGAGGCGCGGACTCAACAGCTCCCGCCGCATAACCGCCGTCGTTTTCCTGGCCGCCGAGGTTCCAGCCGGATTCCCAGGAGCCGGGCAGTTGCAGGCCGCCGGACCCGGCCAAGAGGTCGAGCGCATCCCGGCCCGGCGCGCTGCCTTCGGGCCACAGCAGGAAGCCCGCGCTCTTGCCCGGCGGCGTCAGGCGGCGGCGCACGAAATCGAGCGAACCGGCGATCTCGCGCTCCAGGCCGGCGCGATCTTCGGGAATCGCGGTGCGCAGCGGGCCGGGCTGGAACTCGCCGGGCAGCCAGGAGGCGGGCCGGGTGAGTGTGTTCGAGGCAGGTTCGACCTGTGGCTGCGCGAACAAGGCGCGCGCGACCGCCTCGTAGCGCCCGGCCTCGGCGGGTTCGCTGCCGGCGGACCAGCCGCGAATGTCCGCCTCCGCCACGGCGACGGTGACGGGCAGCGCCTGGACTTTTTCCAATTCGGCGCGCAGCACCTCGCCGCAAGCCTGCCCGCCCGGCAGCCAGGACGGCTCGCAAAAACCGCGCCCCTGCACGGTGGAAAGGTAAATCCGGCGTCCGGCCAGCGTGCTCGTATCCACGACCGGCGCGGCGGATTGCCGGCGCAGAGCGGTTTCCAAAAACCGGAAAGAATCCAACGGCGCTGCGGCGGCGCGCGCGATCCAGGCTCCGCCCCAAGCGGCTGTGAAACAGGCGTCAAAACGCACCGTCTCCGCCGGAGCGTCCGCCCCGGCGCGGCGATAACTCAAAATCCGCTCCGCTTCCGCGCCCGCTTGCAAATCGTAACCGCACAACGCACGCAGCTCCGGGGCACTTCCCGGCAAAAACCAGTCGGCACGGTAGCCGGACAGCCCGGCATGACCAGAGGCGGGAAACTCCTGGCCGGAGCCACCGAGGCCGAGCGGGCGGGCCAGTTTTTCCCAAGCCGCGCGCTCCGTCAAAGGCTGGCCGCCGAGCACCACGGGCACGCCGTTTTCCACGGCTCGCGCCAGCCAGTCCGCCAAGGCGTCTTGCTGCGCGGCGGGGACGATAGTGTCGGCGTCGATGACAATGGCGGCGGGCAACGGATGCAACAACCGCTCCGGCCGGGCGACGGCCCCGGCCCACTCCGGCACAGCGAGGTATTCCGGCTCCAGGCCGAGCCAGCGCAGCGCGGGGCCGAGCGTGCGTGCGGTCCAGGTCTGCACCGCCGGACGCTGGGCGTGCCCTTCGCTGGCCGGATCCCAGCCGTGCAGCACCAGCGCGCGCCCGGACTCCGGCAGATGCGGCCCCAGCACCAAGCCGTCCAGCCCCACGCCGGTGACAAAAGCCGCGCAGCCGATGCGCGCCAGCCGCGCAGCCGCGTCGCGATTGGCGTGCGTATCGGCGGGATCGCCCGGCTCCGCCACGTACACCTTCAGACCCCGGCTTTGCGCCAGCCGGATTTGCAACTCAACCTCGGCGGCCCGCTCCGCCGGCACGGGCCGCGATAGACCCTCCTCGCCCGCCGCTTCCCGGAACGCCCCGTCGAGAAACACCCCGTGAAGCTGCCGCTGCACTTCCGGCAGCAGGCCGAACCCGCGATGCAGCACGATCTGTTTGTCCGGGAAACGCCGTTGCAGCCCGCGCACCAAAGCAACGAACGCCTCGCGGTGCGCGGCGCTCTTTTCCGGGCGCAGCGCATCCAGCTCCGGCAGCAGCTCCGCGCCTTCGATCACAAATCCGGCGAACCCCTGCATGGCGGCGTTCTTCGCCTGCACCTCGATCATCTCCCGCGCCCAACCAGGCTCCAGCACATCGAGCAGCAAGCGATCCCAGCCACCGTTGCCATCCGCCTCCGGCAAAACCAGCCCCAACTCCCGCGCCCGCTCTCCCGCCTCCGATCCCGGCGTCACCGTCACCACGGACAGCCGCGCCAAGTAAGTGTGACCGAGTGCGCGTCCGGCGCCCAGGTCCGTCCGGCAGTTGGCATCGAGCAGGCAGACATTGTGGGCCAGTAAATCGGCGGCAGGCGGCGACGGGGAAAAATTCACGTAGAGCCGCACCTGCCGTTGCTGCAACGGCCCCGCCAATCCGCTCCCCCCGTCAAATCCTGACAAAAACCCCGCCAAAGCCGCCAAAAACGAGGCCGAGCGAAGCCGGAACCGGGAGGGAGAAAGTGCGTTCATGAGAGGAAAACCTCATTTTTAAGATTTTTTGCATTTTAGCGTATCAAATTATAGATACAAGAAAAAATGGCCCGTTTTACAAAAGGCTTACTTTTTGGCCTTCCACCTGTGTCACAATGGGGAGTAGGTGAATGAACAGATCATATTAAATTCACAAAAATCGCTTTTCTTATTTTATATTTGAGTTAAATTTACAAAATGTGTTTCATGAATTTAACTTAGCGCCTTTCAAAACCCATGAAGATCGAATCTTTCCAACCCGGGACATATCGCCAGCAATTTCGGTATCTGAGCTTTGCGCCGAGCTTGGTCAATGTACCGTGGACCTGGGAGTCACCGGAAATCCATCAACTGCTTGCGGATGCGAACCGTCATTTGGGCGAGTTGAACGGGCTTTCCCTGATCGTACCGGATGTGGATCGCTTCATCCAGATGCATGTGGTCAAGGAGGCCCAGACCTCCAGCCGGATCGAAGGCACCCAAACGGAGATGGCCGAAGCGCTGGAAGAGGATCCGGAACAAATCGCGCCGGAAAAGCGGGATGACTGGCGGGAGGTCCGGAATTATGTGGCCGCGATGAATCAAGCCATCGAGCGGTTGGAGACCCTGCCGTTGTCCAACCGGCTGCTGTGCGAGGCGCATGGGACGCTGTTGCAAGGTGTGCGTGGTGAAAGCAAGACACCCGGTGAGTTCCGCCGCAGCCAGAACTGGATCGGAGGCGCCACGCTGGCGGATGCTGTGTTCATCCCGCCTCATCATGACGATGTGCCCGGACTCATGGGCGATCTCGAAGCTTTTTGGCACAACGAAAATCTGACGGTTCCAGATTTGATCCGGGTGGCCATCAGTCATTGCCAATTCGAGACCATTCACCCCTTCCTGGATGGAAATGGACGGATCGGGCGGCTTATGATCACGCTTTATCTGGTGAGCAAGGGGCTGCTGCATCGTCCCTGCCTTTATGTGTCCGACCATTTGGAAAAACACCGCGCCGCCTACTACGACGCTTTGACCGCCGTGCGTACGCGGGGGGATTTGGCGCATTGGATCAAATTCTTTCTCGTGGCGGTCAATGAGACAGCGCAAAAAGGGGTGCGTACCTTTCAAGCGATCCATCACCTGCGCCTACATGCCGCGGATCAAGCGCGCACGCTTGGAAGCCGGTCCGCAAACGCCACCCGGGTGCTGGAGTTTCTTTATTCCAAGCCGGTCGTGACCAGCGCCGGCTTGGCGGCGCGCCTGGGATTCAGCCAGCCCACCGCCGACCGCATCCTTGCGGACCTGGGCCGCCTCGGGCTGGTTCACGAACTCACCGGCAAACGCCGCAACCGGGTGTTTTACTTCAAGGATTACTACGAGTTGTTCCTTTCCTGAACCACCGGCCAGCCCAAGCCTTCGCATGTTTCCAACATGCGCATCCTGGGAGCCATGCTTCCTTATGGACCAAAGGCTCGAATCTAACCGGAACCGCCCGGTGCGGCCCGCACGCCGGGTAGTGTGGAACCCGTGGATTCCTGAGCGAATCCGTCAGTCGCGGGAACCCGATTCGCTTGTCGTGGTTTTTGTGGATTCTCCGATGTAATGAATTGTTCCACTGACATCTACGCCGAAGAAAGGTTCACTGCCCAATGGGTATTCCAACCCGAGAACGATCAACTTTTTGGAGTTGGCTCTCCAGAAAGCGTCGGTTGCGCTCGTTCCGATTATTCGAGGAACTCCCATATTGGAGCTAAAAATCTTGCGAGCTTGCCACTTCCCTGTTGGTTGCCGTATGATCAGGTATGCTTCACCGTCTGATTGACTGAGGTGCGCAACGCCACCCGCGGCAAGAAAGGTGTCGCCTTCGAATCGCTCCAAATCCTGGATATGGGTGTCGATAATTCGTGTCCATCTAGCTGCGTTATCCGCAGCAAAGAAAAGGGCGCCTCCCCATTCTCCGCCATCGAATGCCCCAAAGTAGCCGCCATCCACTCTCCATATTCGGAAAGCGCGATCGAAATGCCGATTGAAGTTGGTAGGACTCTCAATTTTGGGCCAATCCTCCGAAGGAATACCCTCAATCCAGCCCCTCACGGGAACCACCTTGAATGCTCCCGTTGTCTCGAACTCCTCTTTGATTTCTTTCTTTTCGCTTACCCCGAGGGGAATGACGGCAAAGGGATCTGTCTCCTCGTCCGCTGCAACTCCACCAAGCGTGAGGAGGACGATAATCAATAGAATTGCACGCATGGGGATTCTCATTTTGAGGTCAAGAATCAGGCAACCCTACCAGCCGGGGGCGCGGCTGGCAAGCGAGGAAAGGGTTCGAGTTACGGAAAGCCAGGGCTTCGCGCATGGAGCGCACGCGTCCCGCGTGCTCTTTTCGGCGTCCTCGCCGAAA
>CAZNKC010000255.1:0-7273 GCA_964573315.1 uncultured Verrucomicrobiaceae bacterium
AAGCGGTCACCTGCGATTACTCCCGCGTCGCCGACTGCCGGCCCGGCTACGGCTATGCCGGCATCCCCGATCGCTATTTCGAGGTCATGGCGCCCGCCGAGACCGGCATCAGTCATGTGAATCTGGAGACCGGCGAAGCCAAGCTCATCCTTTCCCACAAGCAACTGGCCGAGACCGGAGAGGTCATCGAAAATCACGCCACTTCCAAGCACCACGCCTATCACCTGCTCGCCGGCCCGGACGGCAAGCGTTTCATTCTCCTGCATCGCTGGACTCAGCCCAAGGGCGGCCATCTCACCCGCCTCATCACTGCGGACATGGATGGCGGCGACCTCCGCATTGTCATCCCCAACGGTTACGCCTCCCATTTCATCTGGCGGGATGCCACCCACCTCCTCTCCCAGGCCAAAGACTGGCTCGGCAACCCGAACTGGGGGAACTTCCTCTTCGCGGACAGGGACTCCGGCATCATCGACGAAGTCGGCAAAGGCGTGCTCGACTCCGGCGGCCACTTCACCTACCTGCGCGGCAATGAGTGGATCGTCAGCGACACTTATCCCAAGGGGGTGCGCCGTCTGCAAACACCGCATCTCTACCACATCGCCACGAACCGCCGCATCGACCTCGGCCACTTTTCGCAGCCGTCCGAATACAAGGGCGAGTGGCGCGTGGACACCCACCCCCGTCTCAGCCGCGACGAGCGCTTCATCTGCATCGACGCCCCCCACCAAGACCAAGGCCGCCAGCTTCATCTCATCGACATCCAGGGGGTGACAGGCTGAGGCGGTGGGGCTTTGAGGCGTGGTTGTTTCCAAGTATTCGATTGACAGACCCCGCAACCGGGTATTCCAGCGAGGTTGCGGGCAAATCTTGTTTGCCGAATTTTTTTTCCATCCGATGGACCACTTGCTTTCCATTCAATCTCTGACGGGCGCGCAGATCGAGTCGCTCGTTCGTCTCGGCGCGGACCTCAAGAAAGACCGCGCCGGCTCGCCCCAGGTGCTGGCCGGCCAGCAGTGGGCGCTGCTTTTCGCCAAATCCTCCACGCGCACCCGCGTGAGCTTCGAGGTGGGCATCCGCGAGTTGGGCGGCATGCCGATGTTTCTCTCCAGCGCGGACATCCAGCTTGGCCGCGGCGAGCCGATCAAGGACACGGCGCGCGTGCTTGGCCGCATGGTTCATGGCGCGGTCATCCGCACCTTTGCGCAGCAGGACGTGGTGGATTTTGCTCATTACTCCGGGCTGCCCACCATCAATGCGTTGACCGACGACGAGCATCCCTGCCAAATCCTAGCCGACCTGCTCACCATTCAGGAGCGCCTCGGCTCCTGGCAGGGCAAGCGCGTCGCTTTTCTCGGCGACGGCGATTGCAATGTGGCCCGCTCGTGGATCTGGGCGGCGGTGCGCGGCGGTTTCCATATCGTCATCGGCGCGCCCAAAGCCTTCCAGCCCGCCGCCGATTTCCTCGCCACCCTGCCGGACCGGTCCAATCTCACCATCACCGACGATCCCGCCGCCGCCGTCGCGGGAGCGGACGCCCTTTACACGGATGTCTGGGTCAGCATGGGCAAGGAGGATGAGGCCAAGGAGCGCATCGAGACGCTGCGCCCCTGGCAGATCAACGACGCGCTCATGGCCCACGCCAAACCGGGCGCTCTCGTCATGCACTGCCTGCCCGCCTACCGCGGCAAGGAGATCACGGACGAGGTCATGGAGGCGCATGCCTCGGTCATCTTCGATCAGGCCGAAAACCGCCTCCATGCGCAAAAGGCGGTGCTCGTCGAGCTTGCGCAAAGAGGATAAACCGCCAGATTTTCCCGCCATGTCCACGGTCTTTCGTTTCTTGGCGGTTCTTTGGGTGATCGGGTTTGCCGCTTGCGGCGATCCTCCGGCGCCCGCTTTCCCGAAGGCGCTTATCGTCAAGCTGGAGCGTCTGGCGGTTTCGCATCCTCCCGACGTTGCCAAGGTGCAGCCTTATGACGAGGGTCTGGTTTTCCACTCTTATGCCGTGCGGGAGGTGTTGCATGGGGAGCTGCGCGAACCACGCATTCAGCTCGGTCATTGGGCCGTGGTCGATGGTGTCGCGCAGCCTGTCGATGCGGATCTGGGCGAGGTCATCCAAGTCGAAATCCTGCCCATCAAAAAAGTGCCGGGAGCCGGTGATCTCTATCAAGCCAACGACCTCGATGACTTCGACTCGCCGCAATACGTCGAGGTGCCTCCGGCCAGCCGACCGGTGGCCACTGGATTTCGCAACCACTACGGCGGCCCCATCTCCAAGCAGATGACCCTGTATTGGGCGCTGCGGGATCAGCTCAATCTAGTCGCCCTCGGCAACTCGCGCACCGGCGTCGGCGTGCTCACCGGACGCTTTTTCCCGGAGGCGAACGCCCAAACTCCGGTCGCGCTCAACCTTGCCCCGCCGGGCAGCAACGCCGAACTCCAATCCCTCCTGGTGCGTGACTATGTGCTGCCTTTGCCGCATCTGGAATGGGTCGTCTGGGGTGTCTGCCCGCGCTACTTCAACAAAAAACGGCGTGACAACGACCGCCTCGAGCTTTTCACGGAGAGCCACGGCCGGCATTACGATCTCGAAAATCACGACGAACTCTGGCCCATCCGCGTGCGCAACGCTCCGCTTACCGTTGCCGACACTGAGGAGCTTTGTCCCGCCGGCACCGACATCTACGGCGCCACGCCGCGCGCCGACGGCCACTCTCCGCAACTGGCTGATCCGGCGGCGCGCGCGAAGTTTCTCGGCAACTTCTCCATTGTCCGTTTCGATTGGGACCAGCAGCAGTGGGATTTGTTCGTGGACGCCGTCAACGCGCTCGATCGCAAAGGCATCCGAGTCCTGCTCTTCACGCCGCCCACGCATCCGCTCGCCCGCGAAGGCAAAGCCTGCGACCCCGACGGCTCCGGGCGCGAGCACGACGCGCTCGTCATCTCACGGCTGCGTGAACTCGACCAAAAACTCCCCAATCTCTGGTTCGAGGACATCCATCGCGCCGGGCATCATGAATTCCCGGAAGAAGACTTCAGCGATGCCGGACACCTGGACCTCAGCGGAGCTGAACGGCTGACGGACAGGCTGGTGGGGCTGGTGAATGCCATCCGGGAGAGGCGGCTTTGAACCTAAAAACAGAGTTGATGGTTGAGAGTTGAGAGGCTGGAAATGAGCGACTTGTGCCGCCAGGGGGACTCACCCTCCGGGTGAATGAAACTTTCGGCGTAAGCCGCTGATTTTGAACTATCAACACTCAACTCTCGACTTTCTTTTTCGGCTGAAAGTACCCCGCCTCTCCGAGGCGGGCGAGAGAGGGGTTCCTGACTCGGAGCGGCGGGGTGCTTTTGGGATCGATCACTCCAGGAGGCCCGCCCGCTCCAGCAGAGCGCGGGCCTTGTCTGCCGTGACGCCCACGCCGGGAATCTCAAAGCCGAGCGTGTCGCCGTTTGGAGAAAAACCACCGCCGTCCACATCGACATAGATCGGATTGTTGTAGGCGCAGGGCCGCAGCCTCGTCTGATCGCTGGTGCCGAACCCTTTCTCCAGCGTCATCGTCCGGTGGTCCGCCACCACGATGATATGCGCGTCCTGCTGCAACGGAATGTGAATCGTTTGTTCGAATTTCACCACGCCATCCTGGAACATTTGCGGATGGCTGTCGCGGGTGAAGCCAAGCTCCGGGACCACCCGGCTGTTCACCAGCACCTGCACCCGGTCAATGTCCAGCCAGTCGGCGCACTGCACCCGGACTCGCAGATCGATCCCGCCGTTGCCTCGCGCGTCGTCGCCCGTGATCTTGCCGTCCGGTGTGGTGACCTCCAAAAAAGGCCCGCTGCTCAGCACGATGTGCCCCGCTTTGGCATGGGGAGACAGCTCCTCCCAGGAAATTTTTTCCGGCTCATCCGTGCCGCTTGGCAGGTAGGTCCGCCAGCCGCCCACCCCGTTGCCATGGACGGTGTGCGCGTCCGCCACTGCCACGGCCACCAGCCGGTGCCCTTGGTTCAGAAGCTGCCGCCAGAGAAACTCGCGCACCATCACAGCCTTCGCAGCGAGCGCTCCCGGAGTGCGCGTCACTTGGAACGGCGCATCATGCAGGATGGCGGAGTCTCTGAAGTTCTGCGTCTCCACGCCGTCGATCATGGCGCCCACTCCCACGAAGCCGCCGTCGGCTGTGCCATCGGCGTCGCGATCCACGAACATGTTGGAGAGGTCGGGGTGGTTGAATTGAATCCAGCGCGCCGCGTTCTCGTCCTGCCAGCGCCGCAGGGTCAGCGCGGTGATGCGTGGGTCGCTGTTCCACACCGGCGCTCCGCCGTCCTGGAGGTAAGGATCCGGCTCAAACGGAAACGCGTTGATGTGCTGTCCGCGTCCGGTCATCTCGATTCCCTTCACCGTCTTGATGAAGGGCGTCAGGCCCAGCGTGCGAATCGTTGGCTCCCAGTCGAAAAAGCGATTGTGTTCCGTCGTCGGCGCGAACTCGATGTGCTCCGCCGCCAAGTTGATCACCCGGCCGTCCGTGTCGCAGACATTGTCTCCACTCGGCGTGCTGTGGTTGTGAAAGTCCGCGCTGATCCAGCCGGTCGTGTCCACTTGGCGGCGCAACTGGCCGGAGAACACGAATTCCTCGCCCGCTTTCAGTTCCACCACCTGCTCCAAGCGTCCGAACTCCGGCCCGCGCACCACTGCCACCTCGTATTTGCCGGGCGGCAGTTGCACGCTGAATTTTCCGGTCTCGCTGTGGTATTGGTCCACGCAGCCATGCGCGCGTTCTTTCGGCCCGAGATTCGGATTCGGCGTGCCGTCACGGCCGGCAAACATCGCTTTGCAGGGAATGTCTTTGCCGGACTCGTCTGTGATCTCAAAACGCACCCGGGTGGCGGCGGAAAGACCGAACGCCGGTTTAACTGTTCCTCCCTCCGTCACGGTCACCCATGCGGCCACTTCGTCCCGTCCCAGTTCGGAAGCCTTGAATTCATGCTTGCCCGCTGCCCAGTGGAGGTCGATCCGCCCTTGCTCGTCCGCATAGGCGGGCACGGTGTTTTTGCCGAGCTGGAGTTCCACCTTGCCGCCGGGCAGCCTTTGATCGTTCTCATCCGTCACCAGGGCTTCCACCTTGCCCACCTTCATACCCTTCACCCGCATCGCCTCGCCCGCCGCCGCTGCGGGGCTTGTTCCCACCGCGAAGAAGCGTTCGATCTCGACCGTGCCGCCCGCCGCAATTTCCACGTCGCCTCCGATTTTTTCCGCTCCCGTGATTTTGAGCGTCACCAGCGCGTAACCGCAGCGATGCGCCGGGTTGATGGCATCCACCCAGCGGATGCCGCCTTCGGCTTCTCCGGCTGTGTTGAATCTCGTCAGATCATCTTTGGTGGACACCTTCGCCGCTTTGTCCGTCTCGTTGCGCAGCGTGGTGGTGATGAACACACCGCTCACGCCGTCCTCCACCCGGTATTCGTGGCGTTTGGCCACGCCTTTGTTCAGGCCCGCCGTGGTCACGCTTTCCACAGCCGCCGCGCCCGCGACCGCCCGCACATAGGAGACCTGGCCGTGGCCGCAGGGTCCGTAAACCACGAGCTGGTCGTTGTCCGCCCCGCGCAGAGTCAGATCGTAGAGGCAGCCCGGACTGATGCCGTCCTCGCCGTAAAACGTGCTCATGTTCGCCCGCCGGTTGGGCAGATTGGCGGAGATAACCGCCTCCACTTTGTCCGAGCGCAGCACGAAATCTCCCCGGATGCCGTCCGCCTCTTTGCCGCCGGGCAGCTCCGCCTCCCGTCCCAAAGCCGCCTCAAACACCTCCGCGGCGGGCAGGCTGATGGCAAGCGATGTCAGACAAAAAACAAAGGCAGCGATCCGGGGCGGTGATGGTTTCATGGTCCCCGATTGCGCCACAGTTGCCGCGGGCGGACAAGCAAAAAAAATTTCACATTACAGCAGCGTGCTGTCGTCCGCCCGTTCCAGGCGGCCGATTTTTTTCTTGATCGTCTCAAGCTGCACCGTCAGCTCGTGCGCGGCCTTGATGCAATCCGCCTGCGTCTCCGCGTCGCCAAGCTTGTGAATGGCGGGGGAGATTTTCATCATCTGCAAGGCGATGTTTTTGCAGGCTTCGCGGATTTGCTGGATGGCGGCGGCACGGTCCATGATGCGCGATCCTAGCCCGTGGCGTTCGCCGCGCAAGTTTGAAGGCGGAGAGTTCAATGCTGAGACGAGAGCCGCGGCAGCTTATTTGGGAGTGCGCCGGTTTCCGGCGCTTTGGATTGGGGGAGCGGGGAGAACGCGCGGGCGTCTTTCTCCGCGTCAACGTCTCCCGGCGCTCCCATCCAAAGCGGTGCAAAGCCCCGCACTCCATAACGCTGCCGCGTCGTCGCCTTGCGAGAGATTAGACCCCTTTCACAGTAGATTCATAGCCATCCTCCAGGCAACCCGGAGGGATTGTGAAAGCGGTCTGTTCACATCTCCCGCACCTTCGCGGCGACGGCGAGGCCGAGTTTCTCGTGTTCAGGGGCGTCGAGGTGGACGCCGTCGGTGGGGCTGGGGGAGATGATTTCCTGGCTGTTGAGATAGGCGCAGCCGAGGCTGGCGGCGAGGGCTTCGAAGTGGCGCGGCAGCTCGCGGCTGCGGGCGGGGCCGTCGAAAACCCGGACTTCGAGATCGGGGAGGCGGGTGGCTTGGCCAATCGGCGGCGGGCAGATGAGGATGAGTTTGGGCGGGCGGTTGCCGGGGCCGGTGGTGCTGGCGAGGATGAGTCGGGCGAGCACGCCGGCGCCGGTGGCGACATCGACCGGCGGGACGTTGAGGAAGCTTTTCAGGTCGTTCGAGCCGAGCATCATGACGACGATGTCGATAGGCTTGTGGCTCTCCAGGCAGGCGGGCAGGTAGTCGAGTCCGCGGCGGGCGATGTTGAAGGGATCGTGATGCACGGTGGTGCGGCCGTTTTGGCCTTCCTCGATGACGCGGAAATCCGAGCCGAGTTCACGCGCCAGGACGCCGGTCCAGCGGACATCGAGGGGATGGCGGACGGGGAAAGGGGCGGTGACGGAGGCGGGGTCGTAACCCCAGGTGTTGGAGTCGCCGAAGCAGAGGACGGTTTTCATCGATGAACCTAAAAACAGAGTTGATGGTTGAAGAGTTGAGAGTTGAGAGTTGAGAGTTGAGAGACTGGAAAATGAGCGACTTGTGTCGCCAGGGGGAATCACTCTTCGGATGAATGGAGATTTCGGCGCAAGCCGCTGATTTTGAACTATCAACACTCAACTCTCGACTCTCAAC
>CAZNKC010000256.1:0-7253 GCA_964573315.1 uncultured Verrucomicrobiaceae bacterium
CACGCCAACGCCAAGGTGCTGGACGGTGGGCGCGACAAATGGGAGGCCGAAGACAAGCCGCTGACGCGCGAGATTCCACATTTCCCGGAGGTGGCCTATCCGGTCCCCGCCGCGCGCGATGACGCGACGCATCGCGCCTATCAACAGCAGACGCTGGAGCACATGCGCGCCGGCAAAAAACTGGTCGATGTGCGCAGCCCGAAGGAATTCAGCGGCGAGACGACGCACATGCCGGAGTACCCGCAGGAGGGTGTGCTGCGCGGCGGCCACATTCCCGGCGCGAAAAGCTGCCCCTGGGCGCGCGCGGCGAACGAGGACAAGACTTTCAAAACGCGCGAGGAGTTGGAGGCCATCTACGCGGGCGAGCTGGGATTGCGGACGGAGGATGACATCATCGCCTACTGCCGGATCGGGGAGCGCAGCAGTCATACTTGGTTTGTTTTGAAGTACCTGCTGGGCTACTCCCAAGTACGGAACTATGACGGAAGCTGGACGGAGTGGGGCAACATGGTGCGGTCGCCCATCGAAAAAGATGTCTGATCGATCATGGCTTACCCACCGCCGCTTCAGGAGTTGATTGAGTTTTTCGAGGCGCTGCCCGAGCCGGAGCGCCGGGAAAATCTCATTCACTACGCCGACGCCGCGAAAACCTGCGCGCGTCAAGACGGTGAGCAGTTCGACTTGGAGGACGTGCGCAAGGATGAGGAATGCACGGACACGGTCGGCGTGTTTTTGCGCGCGGAGCCGGGAGACCTTGCCAGCTTCGCCATCGAATTGGGGCCGAAAGTGCAAACGCTGACCAAGGCGATGACGACAATCCTCTGCCGCGGACTCAACGGCATGCCCTTGAAGGAGGTGCTGGACGTGCCGGCGGATTTCGTGCCGCGCATCATCGGCGCGGAACTGGTTCGGTTGCGCAGCCAGACGGTGTACTATGTCTTGTCCCGGATGAAAACGGCGGTGAAGATGCTGCTGGACCGGCGGCGCCGGAACGGTGGGCGGTAGCAGGGGCACGGGTGAGGGGTGCCTTCATTAGGCCTCTTTCACAATAGATGGAATAGAGAGAAAAAAACAGGAGAGAAATGCTTGCCCCCGGCAGGGGGCAGAGCCGGTAGCCGGTGGTGAAACCACCGGATCAACGACGACACCCGTCTCCAGGTCAAGGCCGCGCCCCGGCAGGGGCGCGAGAAAGGCGGCATGGAGGACGATGGAGACGCACGGGAGTTTCTCGCGCCTCCTTCAGGGCGCGGGGCGTACCGCGCCCTTTTTACCACTGTTCATCCAGGGATTTCATCCCTGGCTACCAGCTTTGATCCCTCCAGGATCAGACAGCCAGCGAAAGAAGCCTACTTGGCAGGCGCGTCCCAAAGGATTTTGGCGAGCAGCACGCGGTTGTTTTCGCCCTTCCGCTCTTCGGGGAAAGCCATCTCGGTGCTGATGACCCAGGTCTCGTCCGCGCCCACATCCACGGGCGCGAAACCGCCGCCGAGGTCGAGGCCGGTCTCCGGCATGAGCACCCGCTCGGTGGCGCGCAGGACGTGGAGTTTTTCGGGATCGACTTGGGCGATGAAGATCGGCGCGCGGTTGCGAAAGACGTGGTCGTTGTCCGCGCCGCGCCGGGTGTAGATCAGCCACAATCCATCAGGCCGGGAAATCCAGTGCTGCTGCGTGTTGTAACTGCCGAGCGGCTGGCCGTCGTCGAATTTCCACTCGACGAAAGGCTCGTAGTGGATGCCGTCCGCGCCGCGCGCGACATACCCGGTGTTCTCGGCGCGCATGGTGAGGAAATAGCGCCCTTGGAAGCCGCAGACGGACGGCTCATAGAGACCGCGAGGCACGGTGATGTTGAATTCCGATCCGTGCTCGCGGTAGGTCAGCGTGCCGCCGTCGAAAGCGCAACGGGCGACGATGGTGGTATAGACGCGGATCTTCGGGTCTTTGCGGTAGCGGATGGGCAGGAGGATGTCGCCGTCCAGCAAGTCCCAGCGTTGGTGGCAGCCGGCGTTCGGTTCGAGGAAGGGTTTGCCCTCGTGGTCTTTCTCCGGCAGTTCCAGCAGCTTGAGGCCGCTCCAGACGTCTTTCTCCGGCGAGTAAATCGCATACGACACGCGCTCGAAGCCGCGATTCTCCTTCACGCCGCCGTCAAAGCCGAAAGTCTTGCCGGTGGCCAGCAGCACGCCGGTTTTTTCGTGCCATTGCGGGCAGATGTCGCCCATGACGAAGTCGTGGCCCTCGGGCATCCGCGCGCGGCGCAGGCTCACGATCTCGTGCGGCGCGCTCCAGGTCTTCCCGCCGTCGGTGGTCTCGGTGACAAAGACATCGCGATAACCATGCGCGCCCTGCTTTTCGATCTGCTGCGTGGTCACGATCACCCGCGCCGGGTTGCCGGGAATCACCGCCGCGCGTGATTGCGCCCAGTAATACGGGCCGCTGCTGGTGAGCACGGTGCTGTGCTCGATGCGGAAATCCGCGGCCGCCGCGGACAGCGCGGCGGCGAGGAGGGTGGTGGTGAGGATGAAAGGCTTCATGGCTGGGATGGATGCTGCCATCACAACACGCGCAAGCATCGCGGCCTTGCTGGTCTTTCCTTTTGACCAGCAGTAGCTCAGGCTTTCAGCCTGTGACGAGTCATGCGGGCAGAATGCCCGTGCTACCGCATGGGCGAAAAGTCGGCGGGCTTCATGTAGATGCTGCGCACACCTTCCGGCTGGGGCAGGGTGAGGGAGCCGCCATTTTTTTCCTCGGAGGCGGTCCGGGCGGCGATCCAGTCGGGGTCGGCGCGGAAGCTGGTAAAGGAGTTCAGCCCGGCTTCCTCGCTGTCGTGGGCTAGGACGTAGATGAGCATGGAGCCGGCGCCTTTTTCTTCGTCGGTCGGTTCCCAGTAGCCGATGTGGGTCATGCCATGCTTGCTGAAAAGCTTGATGGTGTGATTGCGGAAGCGGTCGTGCAGGGGCGCCACTTTGCCCTCCGGAGTTTCGTAAATGCGCAGCTCGAAGGTGCGCTCCGGATTTTGGCTCGTGACTTTGACCTCCGGGGAGTAATCGGTGGCCTTCATGAAAATGGACTCGGGCGGATTGGCCAGGATTTTGCCGCCGGCCTCGCTGGCCTTGCGCGCGGCCTGCCATTCGGGATCCTGGGAAAAGGCGGCGAAGGAGGCTTTGGCGGCGTCGCGGCTGGCGTGCTTGAGGATGTAGATGAGAGTGGTCTCCGAGCCGTCCTCCGGTTTGGTGGGCACCCAGTAGCCGATGTTGGTCATGCCGTGTTTTTCAAACAGCTTGCAGGTGTGGTCGCGGAAGCGCTCCAGCAGCGCGGGCAGTTTGCCGGGGTGGCACTGGTAGATGCGCAGCTCATAGACGGTGTCTGCGTCATCGGCCCGCAGCAGCGGAGCGAGCAGGAGGGCGCAGAGGAAGGGCAGGAGGAGGCGGATGGATTTCATGGTAGGATTTGCGGGAAAAGGGGGAACCTAATTCGGCAGGTGATCTGGCAAACATTCATTCGTGGTTTCTGTTGCCGTTTCCAGGATGAAGGTTGCCGCGCGTGGCGCCAAGTGACGATGCCGTCACGGTCAGTCCGCGGCGAGCTTGAGTTCGGGGCGTTTTTCCAGAGCGGTGGTGATGCCGGCAAACCCATCCTGTTTTTGCATCTGGAACATGTGCAGGTAGAGCGCCACGTTTTTCTCCGGGAAATCGGCCAGCAGCGCGGCGATGCCGGCTTCGGCTTTGTCTTCGGCGATGTCGTCCGGCAGCTCTTCCACCTCGCCCTCGCCGTTGTGCGCGATGCCGGCAGCATCGAGGAAGGTGACGAGCATCCGGGATTGGCCTTTGAGCAGCCAGATTTGCAGGATCTGCGCGGTCACTTCCTCATTGGTCCGCAGGCGGAGTTGATCGAGCAGCCAAGCGGCTTGATCCGCCTTGCTTTTGCTCTGGATGAAAACCGGGCGCAGCTTGCGGGCGGCGGCGAGTTGCTGGATGACCGCGCGATAGGCGGCGCGCTGTTCGCCTTGCAGGTAGGCCATGATTTCGTTGCGCAGTTCGGGGCCGATGGCTTGCAGCAGTTGGAGGGCGGTCATTGGGTGGGGCAGGGCAGGGGGCGGTTGGAAGATTGGACCGGCCCGGTATCACCGCCGCCGCCGTCCTGCAAGGGGATTCCTGACGCGTCCCGTTCGGTGAACTGCGGCCAGACCGTGTGCGGCTCAAAGGGAAACATGGGCCGGCGGCGGTGATGGAAGGGCAGTTGCGTCATGTCCGCGCAGGTCACGCCGGGCGTGTTCACATGAATGATGCGGTCCACCACCGGGCCGTACGCGGCCAGCGGCGCGATGACGCCTTTAGCCACGATGACGCGGAAGGCGAGCGGGTCCACACCGCAACTCCGCAGTTGTTCCAAGCTGAATGGCGGCATCCGCCGCGAAGTCAGCATCACCGTGATGCCGCGATCCGTCCGGACCACGGCGGTGCGCCCCTGGTCGAAATCCATGAAGCCGCCATGCCTGGCCGCAGTCTCGCGAAACCGCCCTTCATGCAGGCTGACCACCTCGCACTCCGTCTCCAGCGGGCCGCCGTGCAGGCTGTCCCCTTCGCCGCCCAAGCTCAAAGTCAGGCGCGCTCCCGGCCCGGCCGCCTCCGCCGCGCGCACCGACTCCGGATCATACAGGCAGACAAAGGCCGGCCGCACACCGCGCCGGTGCAGCTCGTGCAGCAGGAGGGTGCCATGCGCCGGAGCGCCGCCGCCGACATTGTCCCCCATGTCCAGCAGCAGCACCCGCTCGGTCCCGGCGGCGGTTCGATCGACGGCGTGCTGCACGGAGACAAAGACGGGCACGAAGTCGTTCCGGCGGTTCCACAAATCCTCGGCCAAGCCGTCCGCCAGCCGCCGCGCCAGTTCTGAATCACCGTCCGTCACCACCACCACGGACGATCCCATCTCCACCACGTCCGCATAAGGGAAACCCAGCACCAAACTCTGGGACAAAACTCTGTGGTCAGCCTCCAGCATGGCCCCCCATTCATAGAACTCCTTCAGCGGCGGTTCGGAGGTGTTTTGGCACTGGATGTTGATGGCCAGCGGCGGAAAAGCCGCCGCCTGCACGGGACGCGCCTCTCCGCGCAGCGTGCGCGCCATCAGCCGCGCCGCCCGCAGCCCTGTCTCACGCTGATCCAAGTGCGGGTTCGTGTGGTAGGCCAGCAGCGCGTCCGTCGCCGCCACCATGTCTTCGGACAGATTCGTGTGCGGGTCCAGGGTGGCGATCAAAGGGACGTCGGGGCCGATCACCCGCCGCACCTCGCTCAGCCACCAGCCGTCCGCGTCCTCGTGATTTTCCGCCACCGTGGCCCCGTGCGGCGCCGCCAGCACCCCGTTCAGCGGGCCGGCCTCGCGCAAGGCCTCCAGCATCTCCGCCACCAGCGCGTCAAACGTCTCCGCCTCGATCACCCCATACGGGTAGGCGCGCGCCGCGAACACCGGCGCCGCCTCGATGCCTTCCGCCTCCAGACCCTCGAAAAAACCGCCCACCTCGTGCGCCGCGCCTGCCAGCCGCTCCCGCACCGCCTCGCCGCGCGCCAGCAGATCCTCCTCGAAATGCCGCCGCGTCGTCACCCCGTCGATGAAGGTGTTCGACTCCTGCAACAGCGCCACGATTCCCACTCTCATGATCTTCAAAGAATGCCATATTTTTCAAAGACTGCCGCCGCCGCCATGCCGGAGCGAATGTCGTCCCGCACTGTGTTCTCGGCATGGACCTTTTCCCACGCCGCCTGCAAAACCCGCTCCTCCACCTCCCGCGGCACCACCACCACGCCGTCCTCGTCGGCAAAAATCACGTCGCCCGAGCGGATCGTCACCCCGCCGATCTCCACCGGCTCATCGCGGGCGATCACGCGCTGCCGGTGCAGGCTGTCATACGGACAGACACCGGACGCGAACACCGGGAAGCCCATGCCGCGCATCGCCGCCACATCCCGCACCGCGCCATGCACGATGGCGCCGGCGCAGCCGCGGTTGCGCGCCGCGGTGGACAGCAGTTCGCCCCAGATGCCGGAGCGCATCGATCCGCCCGCTGCGGCGATCAAGATATCGTCCTCGCGCAAATCATCCACCGCATCCAGCTCCAGCTTGTAGGGCTCGGGATCGGTGAAGTCGATGTCCTCCCACAGCGTCGTCCGGCAGCGGCCGGCCAGCTTGGACACCCCCGTCATGGGAGCCAGCGCGACCCCCAGGCACTGATGGCGGAACCCCGCCGCATCTAAGGCATCCGAGATGACGGCGCTATAAAGTTTCCCTTTGATCTGGTTAATGGAATATATTAGTGACATTATTAATACATATTTTGAGTGTTTTTGGCGAAATTGTCAAGATTGTATCTTCCAACGGCTGGATGTCCGTTCTTTTTGACAAAATCGAAAAATTTATCGCTCAAGGCAATCATGCCGCGCGACCGGCGGCAAAGACGGACAATCCGCCCGCCCGCCAAAGCTCCGTGGAGCCGGCCTTCGGGCAGAAAAGAACGCCATGCCGGAGGCTCCGCTTTGGGGTCGTTCAGAAGCCGCTATCTCGCCTTGTCAGCGCGTCTCCTGAGCATGAACGGCCTCGCAGATCAGGCGCAGCGACGCCTCCAAATCCCCGCCGGCGGTTTTGAAAGCGTCCGCGTCGATGGTGAGCGGCGCGCCGAGCACGACGAGCGGGGCGCCGTATTGCGGGCATTGCACCGCCTGCTCCAGCGTCAGCCCGCCGACGGCCTGCACCGGGATCGAGACCGCATTGACGACCTCGCGCAACTGATCGAGCGGGCTCGGCATCCGCCGTCCCGCGGCGGCGATGCCGCGCCGCTCGTCGTAGCCGACGTGATGGATCACGTAGTCGCAGCCCAAGTCCTCCAGCAGCTTCGCGCCGGCCACCATGTCCTCGCACACCATGTTGTCGCCCATTACCTTGCAGCCGAAATCCGCGCCCGCCTTGACCACGCACTTGATCGTCTCCACATGCGCGCGCGCCATGACCACGACATGCGTGGCGCCCGCCTTCGCCATCATTTCGGCCTCCAGATAACCGCCGTCCATCGTCTTCAAATCCGCCACGATGGGCGTGTCCGGGAAAGCCTTCCGCAAAGCCCGCACCCCGTGCAGCCCCTCCGCCAGAATGAGCGGCGTGCCCGCCTCCAGCCAGTCCACCCCGGCGCGCAAAGCCAGCGCGGCGGTTTCGAGGGCTTCGTCGATGTTGGTGAGGTCGAGGGAGATTTGGACGATGGGTTTCATGGG
>CAZNKC010000257.1:0-7235 GCA_964573315.1 uncultured Verrucomicrobiaceae bacterium
CCCTTCCATATCCCTTTTCCTGCCTTCCTGTTTTCCTTATTCACGAATCTAGGTTCAGCCGCGCAACTTGCGCGCCGGTCATTCGTTCTCCTTCTCTTGATGTCATCTCCCCGCTCTTTTTCCGCGCTGCTGTTGTTCGGTTCCTTAAGCCTGCTCAGCGCGTTTTTGCTGTTCCAGGTGCAGCCGTTGATCAGCAAGTTCATCCTGCCGTGGTTCGGCGGCAGCCCGGGGGTGTGGACGACGTGCATGCTGTTCTTCCAGGTGGTGCTCTTTGGCGGTTACGCGTACGCGCATCTGCTGACGCGGCTGCCGCTGAAAAGCCAGGGCGTGATCCATGCGGCGCTGATGCTGGGCGCGTTGCTGTGCCTGCCGATCACGCCGGGCGAGTCCTGGAAACCGGCGGGCGATGAGGATCCGGCGGGCCGCATCCTGCTGCTGCTGGCGGCGACCGTGGGGCTGCCGTACTTTGTGCTGTCCAGCACCAGCCCGCTGGTGCAGGTGTGGTTCACGCGGGCGACGGGAGGCGGCAGTCCGTGGCGGTTGTACGCGTTGTCGAACCTGGGCTCGCTGGCGGCGTTGTTGAGTTATCCGTTTTTCTTCGAGGTGCGCTGGGATGTGACGGGGCAGACGTGGATGTGGTCGGGCGCGTTTTTGGTGTTCGCGGCGTTGTCTTTGTGGATCGCCTGGCAGGACCGGCGGCGGAGCGTGGTGGCGGGAGGCGCGGATGCGCCGGCGGCTGACGGCGAACGGGTGCGCTGGTGGCAGCGGCCTTTGTGGGTGCTGCTGCCGGCGCTGGCCAGCGTGCTGCTGCTGGCGGCGACGAACCACGTCTGCCAGGACGTGGCGGTGATTCCTTTCCTGTGGGTGGTGCCGTTGAGCTTATATTTGGTGACTTTCATCATCTGCTTCGAGCACGAGCGCTGGTATCAGCGTCTGCTGTGGGCGCCGCCGGCGCTGGCGCTGCTGTTCGCGGCGGCGGTGTACGGCGGGCTGGAGTGGTCGGGCGGCTCGCGGGTGACGCTGCCTTTCGGCATGGCCTGGACGCTGCCGGAGTGGTTTCAAATTACCTACAAAGCGGAGCTTTTCATCTGCTTCGGGGCGATGTTTTTCGGCGTCATGGTCTGCCACGGGGAATTGGCGCGCAGCAAGCCGGCGCCGCGGCATTTGACGGAGTTTTACCTGATGATGTCCGCCGGCGGCGCGCTCGGCGGGCTGTTGGTGAGCTTGGTGGCGCCGCGGGTGTTCGATTCCTACCGGGAGTGGCCGTGGGGGGTGTTGGCGGTGTTCGTGGTGGCGGCGGCGGTGATCGCGTTGCAGGGCTTGATCTGGGCACGGCGTTTTTACGGTGTGCCGGTCGCCGTGCTGGGACTGGTCCTGATGGCGGGCGGGCCGTGGTTGATGTGGAAAGGGATGCCGAAGGACGAGCAACGGCTGGAGCGGGTGCGGAATTTTTACGGCGTGGTCTCCGTGGCGGAGGACTACGATTACGAGAGCGACGTGCCTTGGCGCAGTCTCTACCACGGCGGCATCATGCACGGCATGCAAAACCTGGGCGGCGGCCTCAACGCGGAGCCGTTCTCGTATTACGGCGAGCACACCGGCTCGGGGCGGGCGCTGCTGCGGGCGAAAAAGAAGCCGGACGCCCGCGTCGGCGTGGTGGGCATGGGCACCGCCACGGCGCTTTGCTACGGCCAGCAGGGGCACGTCTGGCGTTTTTACGAGATCAATCCCGAAGTGGTGCGGCTGGCGCGCAAGTACTTCACCTACATGGACGACTTCGAGAGCCGCGGCGGCACGCTGGAGGTGGTGATCGGCGACGGACGGCTGGCGCTGGACCAGGAGGAGGGGCAGCGCTTCGACGTGCTGCTGCTGGATGCCTTCAGCGGCGACTCGGTGCCGATGCACCTGCTGACGCGCGAGGCCTTCCAAATCTATGACCGCCACATGCGGACGGACGGTGTCATCGTGGTCAATTGCACGAACCGCTACATCGCGCTGGCCTCGGTCATTTACAAGATCGCCGAAAACCTCGGCTACGGCGTGACGCGCATCTGCACCGATCAGGAGGGGGATCACGAGATCACGGACTACGTGCTGCTGACGCGCGACGAGGCTTTTCTCAAAGCCAATCCGTCCGAGTCACCCTTTGACGAAACGCTGCTGGATGTGTCCCTGTGGACCGACCGGCGGCATAATCTGTTTGAGATTTTGGAGAAGGAGTGAATCTCCGCGGGCTCATGCCAGCCGCATGGTCTCGTCGTTGGCGCGCAGATTTTCGGGGATTTGCCCGACGAAGCGCGGCGTCAGCCCGATGTTGGCGAACAGGCTGTGGATTTGTTTGACGGAGACCTCCTGCGGGTCGTCGATCTCGAAATAAACGAGGTCATGGCGTGCGTCGATTTTGTAGCGCACCTTTGGCAGCAAGTCCATCTGGCCGCGCAATTCGGTCAGGTAGTTGTTCGCACGCAGTCCTTTGGCATAAACTTCCAGTTCGATCATGGTCAGGCCTCCTGATTTAATGTTGAACCTAGCAGGTGGGAAATAGTTTCGGCAAGAAAAACCGCAACAAGGAGGGGCGCTTTGCAAGCGCGCCGGCGGTTGCAAGCCGTCGCTCCTTGGGGATTGGGCAAGTGCTGCTCCTTGCCGCCCGGTTTCGCGCGTGTCAAAAAGGGTGCAAGGGGGGCGCTCCCGTGCTATGGCTCCACAGCGCCCATGACCCTCGAAGCTGTCCGCGACCATTGCTTGTCATTTCCCCAAACGGAGGAAACGCTGCCGTTCGGGCCGGAGGTGATCGTTTACAAGGTGGCCGGCAAGATGTTCGCGCTGCTGAGCCCGGAGGACGCGCCGCCGCGAGTGAACCTGAAATGTGACCCCGAGCGCGCGCTGGAACTGCGCGACCGCTATGAGGCCATCCTGCCGGGCTACCACATGAACAAACGCCACTGGAACACTGTGCTGCTCGACGGCACGCTGCCCGCCGGGCTGGTGCGGGAGATGATCGATCATTCGTTCGATCTGGTGGTGAGCGGCCTGCCTTTGAAAAAACGGCGCGAGTTGAAAGGGGAGTGACGCGATGCGGGTGTCGGAGATTTTTTATTCGATCCAGGGCGAGGGTGGGCTGGCTGGGGTGCCTTCCGTGTTCGTGCGCACGTCCGGCTGCAATTTGCGCTGCGTCTGGTGCGACACGCCCTACGCCTCTTGGAAGCCGGAGGGCGAGGAGTGGACGGTGGACGCCATTTTAGCCGAGGTGGCAAAACATCCGGCGCGGCATGTGGTGCTCACCGGTGGGGAGCCGATGCTGGCCAAAGACCTGCCGGAACTGGCGCGGCGGCTGCGGGAGGCGGGACGCCACATCACCATCGAGACTGCCGGCACGCTGCCGCCGGATGGCATCGCCTGCGATCTGGCCTCGATCAGCCCCAAGCTGGCCCATTCCACGCCCGCCGCCGAACAGGCCGGCGCGGCTTGGGCGCGGCGTCATGAGGAGATGCGCCTCCAGCCGGAGGTGCTGCGCGCCTGGGCGGATGCTTACGACGTGCAATGGAAATTTGTGATCGCCGGCGAGGCGGACTTGGAGGAGGCGCGCGCCGTGTTGGCGGGGCTGGACCGGCGCATCGATCCCTGGCGCGTGCTGCTGATGCCGGAAGGCACGGACCACGCCACCCTGCAAGCGCGGCAGCCGCTGCTGGTCGAGTTGTGCAAAAAACACGGCTACCGGCTGGCGCCGCGGCTGCACATCGAGTGGTTCGGGAACAAGCGGGGGACTTGAGGCGGCCAACAAGTACCCCGCCTCTCCGAAGCGGGTGTGTGACTGCCCGCCTCGGAGAGGCGGGGTACTTTGTGCCAAATCTGGTCATACTGTATCCGCTCGCGAAAGAATGGGCGGGAATCCAATCCTGCCTTCCGTCAGAGTGCGTTTTCCCTTGAAGGCGGGCTTGGTTGAACGCACCAGTCTGCCGTGTCCACCGCCTTGCCTACGCCTGCCCATTATGCCGATGAAACCGCTTGGTTCGTCGTGCATACCCGCACCAAGGCCGAGCACATCGCCGCCGGGATGATGCAGTCGATGCTGGACATCCCGGCTTACTGTCCGCGCATCCGGTTTCAACGCGCCACCGCGCGCGGCAAGGTTTGGTTCGTCGAGGCGCTGTTTCCGAGCTATTTTTTCGCGCGTTTCAATCCCGTGACCTCCCTGCGCGCCGTGCGCCATGCGCACAACGTGTTGAACGTGGTCGAGTTCGGCGGCGTGCTGTCGTGTGTGCCGGATGAGGTCATCACCGGTATCCAGGCTGAGATGAACGGCCTGGAGATCAAGGAAATCCAGGCTCCGTTGCAGCCGGGGGATGCCGTCGAGATCGCGGAGGGGCCGATGCGCGGGTTGCATGGCATCGTCCACAGCCTGCGCCGGGGGGAGGACCGGGTGCGCCTGCTGCTTGATTTTCTCGGCTCCCAAAACCCCGTCGAAGTCCCCGCGCATATCCTTGTCTCTCCGCGTTCCGCGCGGTCGATGCTGGCGGAGGGTGGGGGGCTGGGCGCTTGAAAAAGTTTTTTTGAGGGGCGGTTACAAACCGCCGCTCCTTGGGAGGCGGGCGTCAAGCGAACTCCCAGCCTTTGCGCACGGGTTCCTGGATGAAGGGATCGGCGGCGGGCAGGTTGGTGGCTTTGAGGTTGGCGGCGTCCCAGTGGATTTTTTTGCCGCCGAGACGCAGCGACAGCACGCCGGTGAGCGTGATCTCGGTGAGTCGCGCGGCGTAGTCGAAGTTGGAACTGGCCGCCGGGCCGCCTTTGATGGCGTCCAGCCAGTCGCGCATGTGGCCTTTCGAGCGCGGGATGCTGGGCGCGGGCGGGGTGAAGGCGGTGCGCACGGATTCGGGGAAAAGCCGGGGCGCGCCGCCGGCGCCGTCGCACTGGATGACGCCTTTTTCGCCGACGAACAAGATGCCGCGGCGCGGCAGGGTGAAGTTTTCCGGCAGCGCCTCGTGATGCGCGGGGCGCAGGCCGCCGGAGTACCACGTCAGTTTCAATGGCGGCTGCTCGCCGCGCGCCGGGAATTGATAGTAACCGATCTCGCCATAGGGGGCGATGTCGGCGTTGTTCTGGCCGGCGGGCAGGATTTCCACGCTCTCAGGCGGCGGCAGGTCGAAGGCCCAGGTGGCGGCGTCCATGTCGTGGCAGCCGAAGTCGCCGAGCGCGCCGCAGCCGAACGTCCAGAAGTCCCGCCAAGCCACCGGGGCGAGCGCTTGGTGAAAGGGCAGGGGATCACGCGGGCCGATCCAGAGATCCCAGTTGAGGTTTTTCGGCAAGGGCGATCCGCCTTCCGGCAGACCCGTGAGGCCGGGATTCCAGCGCGTGGCGGACACCCAGGAGTGCGCCTCCCGCACCGTACCGATGGCTCCGGCGCGCAGGTACTCGACGGTCTGGCGGATGCCGTCGGTGCTGTGGCCGCTGTTGCCCATTTGCGTGGCGAGACCGGTTTCCGCGGCCACTTTCGCGACGTGGCGCGCCTCCCAGATGTTGTGGGTCAGCGGTTTTTCGCAGTACACATGCTTGCCGGCGCGCATGGCCAGCACGGAGATGAAAGCGTGGGTGTGGTCCGGTGTGGAGCAGACGATGGCGTCGATGGAGCTGTCTTTTTCCAGCAGCTCGCGGAAGTCTTCGTACTCGGCCACTTTGTGGTTCGGTGTCTTGGCGGCGTAGTGCTCTTCCACCATTTTTTTGACCGGGCCGCGGCCGGCGTCGGTCTTGTAATAAAACATGGTCACATCCCAAAACTCCGCGGGATCGGCGATGGCGACCACCTGGGCGTCGTCGTGCTCGAAGAGCGCCTTGGTGTTGCTCTTGCCTTTGCCGCCCGCGCCGACGATGGCGATGTTGATCTTCTCGCTCGGCGGCACAAAACGCGGCCCGCCGAGAACGTGGCGCGGGATGATGGTGGGAAAGCTGATCGCGGCTGTTGCTGCGGCGGTGGTCTTGGCGGCGGTACGGAGGAACTGGCGGCGGGTGTTCATGGAAGGGAAAACTACGCGGGCAGGGAAGGATATATTGCCGCGCGATGTCTGCAAAGACGCCAGGAGCGCGGGCCTCCGAGCCCGCAGCGGGTGGCCTGCAGTTGAGGGAGGCTTGGCGGGAACGGCTGGCATGTGGCGAACCGGCAGAGCCGCTGCAAAACGGGAGACTGACTGGGGGCCGTCCCGTGCCCCGACGCGCTGCGGACTCGGAGGTCCGCGCGCCAGGAGGGCGTTCACCGCGCGCTTGCATCTCTTTCGTGGCGCGGACAAAATCCCCTTCATCATGCGCCTCGAGAATAAAGTCATCATCGTCACCGGCAGTTGCACCGGCATCGGCCGGGCCATCGCGAAACGCTGCGTCGCGGAAGGGGCGCGGGTGGTGGTGCATGGGCTGGAGGCGGACTTGGCGGCGGAGGTGGTCGCGGAACTTGGCGCGGACAAGGCGGCGGCGCTCGTCGAGGACATCACCACCGAAAGCTGCCCCGGCGCGCTGGTGGCGCTGGCTTTGCGGGCGTTCGGGCGGCTGGACGGCGTGGTGAACAATGCGGCGCTCGTCACCACGGGGAATCTGCACGACACCGATCTGGCTTTTTTCCGCAGGATGCTGGAGGTGAACACTTTAGCGCCGTTCGCGCTCATCAAGGCGGCGCTGCCGGAGCTGCGCAAGACGCGCGGGCGGGTGCTGAATATCGGCAGCGTGAACGCCTGGAGCGGCGAGCCGAATTTGCTGCCTTACTCGGTCTCGAAAGGCGCGCTCATGACGCTCACGCGCAATCTGGGCGACACGCTCATGCGCGAAGACGGCGTGTGCGTGAACCAGATCAATCCCGGCTGGGTGCTCACCGAAAACGAGGCCAAACGCAAACGCGACCACGGCCTGCGTGACGACTGGTACGCCGATCTGCCGAAGGTCTATGCGCCCGCCGGCCGTATCCTGTTCCCTGAGGAGATCGCCGCCGCCGCGGTCTATTGGTTGGCGGATGAAAGCGGCCCGATCAGCGGCCAAGTCGTCGATCTGGAACAGCATCCTTTCATCGGCCGCAACCCGCCGAAGGACAGCACCACGCTTCCCGGCAAGTGATGGGCGGGGCGGGGGCTTGCGGGCGATGCGCTACAGGCGCGGGTGCGGGCTGGGGGCGGTGGAGCTTTCCCCGCGTGTTCGCTGCGCTCAGCTTTTCGGCGGGACGCCGAAAAGGGCACGCGGGACCATGCCAAAGGCAGGCAGGC
>CAZNKC010000258.1:0-7179 GCA_964573315.1 uncultured Verrucomicrobiaceae bacterium
CCGCAATGCGTTCGGCGGGACGCCGAACGCAGCACGCGGGACGCGTGCGCTCCAGCGTGTCAACTCCGCGCCAGGATCGTGCGATTCACGCTGAAGATAGAACAACGCTCGTCTCTCCGCAGCCACCAACGCCGGGATTTGGAATCCCATCAAGACTTGCTTGTTCCATGCGTATGCCCTGCTCTTTTTGCCCTTTGTTGAATGAAAAAATGCGGGCGCTCAATCCACCAGCTTCTTCTTGAGGCTGGGCGGCGGGGGCGGCAGCAGGGAGGCACCGGCGGGCGGATCGTCGTCCGGCGGTGGCGCTTCGGTGGCGGTGGTGGGGCGCAGTTTTTTCAGATCCGCAGCGGCGCTTCCGCTGCTGTGAAGGGCATCCGGGCTGGCCGAGTCGTCGAGGATTTCCAGCGGCCTGGGCGGGTTTTTATGAAGCTGCTGCCAGAGAGCGTTGCCGGAGAGGTGGGCAAAACCGCCGCCGAGTGCCATGGAGCCGAGCAGGAAGACAGCGGCTTTGAGCCAGAGAGGGGTTTGGTCGCGCGGAGCCTCGAAGTGGGAAGGCAAGGCGCCGCCAGCCTGTGGGCGGCGCGCCCAGTCGGGTTCGTCGGGCGGGGCGGGTTCGCCGTCGCCGCCCTGGAAGAGCAGTTCGGCGAAACCGGCGGTGGGTTTGTCCGGTTTCGGCGTCGAGACGCCCTGGGTGAGCGCCACGCCGGTGAGGGCGGCGGCGATGACGCCGCCGGGGGACACGACCTCGACTCCTTCGTCTTCTTCCTCAACGCCCAGAGGCTCGCGCGTGGGCACGGTCTGCGGCGTTGCTTTTTTCGCAGGCGCGATCTCGGTGATGGCCGCTGTTTTCGCGGTCGTCACGGAGGCTGAGAACATGGGCTTCACTCCGCCGTAGTGATGCACGAGTCGTGCAAACCGGGACAAAAATTCGGCGCGCGACCCGGGGCGGCCTTCGATGGTGCGCGCGATCTCGTCCTCCAGCATGGCGGCCACGGTCTCGCGCTCACGGACCTTCGGCAGTCCGGCGGGGGTGAAGCTGGAGCCGACTGAGCTTTCGATGCCGAGCAGGAAGCGGCCAACCGCCGCCATCCAGCCACCGTGCCAGCGGGTGTTGACCTCGGCGGAGGTGGTGGCGCCGGGCGGCAACAGCAGGCCGGGATCGGTGCCGCGTCCAGACATGCCGGCCAAGCAGGGATGGGCGCGCAGGACGATGGAAAAGGAGGGCCAGTCGGTGAGCTTGGAGGCGAGCAGGCGGGCGCTGCGCGGGTTTTCCCGGGAGCCGCCGATGAGCAGGAAGACATCCTCCAGACGGAGCTTCTGCGTGGGCAGGCCGGTGCTGTCGAGGTCGGCCAGCGCGGAGTCGAGACCGGCGAGGATGAGGTAGGCCTCCTGCACCTCCAGGGCGTCGCGCTCCCTGAGCAACTCGGCGAGGCTGATGCCTTCGACGATCTCCTCGGCCTGGCAGATCACGTTGTCGTTTTCATGAACCAAAGCGAGCGTGGCCAGATGCGGGTGGTCGTTTTTGCGCGTGAGCTTCTGCGCGCGCTGAGCGGTCTCCAGCACGCGGCGTCCGACGAGCCGCGCGGGCGGGATCTGCTCCACGAGCACGGAGCGTCCGGCCTTGGTCAGCGTGCCGCGCATGGAGTAGGGATTGGTCATGTCCAGCCGCTGAGACTGGATGCGGACGCGGTTGGCCACGGCGCGCGCCACATCCTGATAACCGGCCAGCAGGGGGGCGATGAGGGCGCGCGGTTTCTGCTGGGCGGGGATCTCGCCGGACAGATGCTCTGGAGCCAGTTTTTGCAGGCTGTCACGCAGGTCGAGCATCTGGCTGACGGCCACCGGCCCCGCAGCCTGGAGGCAGCCGGCCAGCAGCTCGGTGAAATCGGCGGCATTGAGCGGGTGGTCCGGCAAGGTGGGACCGCCGCCGGACTGCTCCAGCAGGAAAGAGCGCAGGAACTTGCCCTGACGGTCGAAGTTGGCGCGTAGCGCGCGGCTTTTGGCCGCGGCGCGCGGCGGCGTAAGGCAGTAATCGGAAGCGATAACGACGAGTGATTGCACGCCCACCTGGACGACGCGCAGGCTGTCGAGTGGCTGCGCGGGCAGGCAGTCGCCGCGCGAGCAGACCGCGGCGGCGGCGTCCAGGGCGCGGCTGGCCAGCATCACCGCCAGCCAGCCGGGGATCTCCTGCTGGCGGCTCAAATAGGCGCGCAACGGCTCGCCATCGGCCACGCCGGTGATGTAAAAAGGATTTCCCTCGTCCTCGCCGAAGTCCACCATCCGCGCCAGCAGGGGATGGCCATGACCACGCAGGCGGCGGCAGGCCTCTTCAAACTCGGCGCGTTCCTCCAGCGGTTGCAGCAGCACATGGCAGGCCGCGAACTCCATTCGCACAGTGTCAAAAGCCAGCACGGCCACCTTCTCCGCCGAGCGCTCCAACTCCACGTTGGCGCCACCCGCGTCCTGGACGATGAGGTAGTGGCGAAATTGGTGGGGTTCAGACATGGCGAGCACTGGGGCGAACGAAAAACAAGCCTGAAGAATCCGCCAGCGCCGGGGCTTTTCAAGGACGATTCGGTTGATTGATGGGAGCTTCGTCCTCCCGCCCATTTTCCCGCAAGCGGAAGCGGCGTAGCGCCGGGGAGGGAAGCAGGACGCAGGGTGATAATCCTCAAAACGGGAATGAGGAAGGCAGGAAATCAAGAAAAGGAGTGGAAAGAGAAGCGCTGGCGAAGTTTCGAGCCTTCACTCCAAGGATGAGTTGGCATCTCCGCCAGAGATGTCCCTTCCATCACCCTTTTCCTGCCTTCCTGTTTTCCTCATTCACGAATCTAGGATAAGCGGCACTCCATCACCGCTCTTGCCAGAAATAGAATAATTATTCAGCATAAAAATGGTTGACCGAATGAGCCACCCACACGCATGATGATGCACCCAACCCATTATGCCCGCTCCCACCCTCTGTCCGTCCGCTCCTGATCTCGCGCCGCTGCGCCGGGTCCGCCATGTGGCGCTGGACATGGACGGGACGATCTATCGCGGGCGGACGTTGTTTCCCTTTACCAATCCGTTTTTGAAGCTGCTGGCGGAGTTGGGGATCACGCATTCGTTTCTCACCAACAACTGCTCCAAGAGTGCGGCGGATTACGCGGGGCATCTGCGCGGCATGGGCGTGGCGGTGGAGGACGGGCAGATTTACACTTCGGGACAGGCGACGCTGGAGCACCTGCGCGCGGCGCACCCGGAGGTGCGGCGGCTGTTTTTGATCGGCACGCCCAGCTTGGCGGCGGAGGTGCGGGCGACGGGATATGAATTGGTGGACGAGGACGATGAAACCGGGCCGGACGCGGTGCTTGTGACCTTTGATCTGGCGCTGCCGTTCTCGCGCCTGTGCCGGGCGGCTTATTGGATCAAGCAGAGCAGGTTGTTCATCGCGTCGCATCCCGACCGGGTGTGCCCCACGGACGAACCGACGGTGCTCATCGATTGCGGCTCGGTCTGCGCCGCGCTGGAGGCCGCCACGGGCCGCGCGCCGGACGCGGTGCCGGGCAAGCCGGACCCGCGCATGTTGCTGGGCTTGTGCCGCCGGCTTGGACGTGAACCCGGCGAGTTGGCGATGGTGGGCGACCGCCTTTACACGGATATGGAAATGGCACGGCGGGCGGGCGCGTTCGGCGTGTTGGTGCTCAGCGGCGAGGCCACGGCAGAGGACGCGGCGGCGGCGAATCCGAAACCGGACTTGGTGGCGCGCGATCTGGAGGAGTTCGGCGAGCAACTGCGCGCGGCGCATCGAGAACACGCATGATAAAGACAATGAAAACACGCGACGAAACATTGGCTTTTTTGACGGACGGCACGCTGGACGTGCTCGTCATCGGCGGCGGCATCGTCGGCTCCTCGGTGGCGCGGGACGCGGCCATGCGCGGGCTGCGCGTGGGCTTGGTGGAGCAGCGCGACTTCGCGTTCGGCACCAGCAGCCGGTCGAGCCGCCTGCTGCACGGCGGCATTCGTTATTTGGCGCAGGGGCGCGTCGGCTTGGTGCGGGAGGCCAGCATTGAAAAAACGATCCTGCATCGCATCGCGCCGCATCTGGCGGCGCCGCTGCCGTTTGTGTTTCCGACCTTCCGTGGCAATCCCGACTGGAAGCTCTGGCAGCTCAAGATCGGGGTGAAACTCTACGATCTGCTCTGCGGCGGCCGCAACCTGGGCCGCTCGACTTGGCTGTCCCGCGCGGCGGCGCAGGAAGCGGCTCCGGGGCTGACTGGCGACGGCTTGCGCGGCGCGGTGCGTTATTTCGACGGCTTCACCAACGACGCCCGTCTGGTGCTGGACACGTTGCGCTCGGCGGCGCGGCATGGCGCAGGCGTGCTCAACTACGCCCGCTTCCACGAGGCGCGGCGCGAGGGCGTATGGGTCTGCGAGGTGGAGGACACGGCGGCGCATCGCCGGTTCACGATTCAAACCCGCAGCGTGGTGAACGCGACCGGGCCGTGGGCGGACGGATTGCCGCACAGCGCGGTCAAGCTCCGGCTCACCAAGGGCATCCATCTGGTGGTGGACCGGACGCGGCTGCCGGTGACGGACGCCGTGGTGATGACGGATGGCAAGCGCGTGCTTTTCGCCATCCCCTGGGGCGAGCGCACCATCCTCGGCACCACGGACACGGATTATCACGGCCCGCTGGATCAGGTGACGGCGGACGCGGAGGACATCGCTTACGTGCTCGCCATCACGAACCAGCATTTCCCGGCGGCGCGTCTGACGGAAGCGGACGTGGTCGGCACTTGGGCGGGTCTGCGGCCCTTGATCGCCGATCCCAAAGGCCGGCCCTCGGACATCTCACGCTCGCACGAGATCAAAAGCCCGGAGCCGGACTGGTGGGACGTTGCGGGCGGCAAACTAACCACCTGCCGCCTGATGGCGGAGCAGACGGTGGATCGCGTGATCGCGTCGGCGCGTCTGGACGCGCGGCCCTGCCGCACGGCGCAGGAGCCTTTGCTGGACGCTGAGGAAACAGCGGGCGTCAGCGGCATCGTGCCGCCGGCCTTCGGGCGCGAAGCCGTGGAGCATTTCTGCCAGCACGAATGGGCGCTGCATCTCGACGACGTGATGATCCGCCGTTCAAGCTGGCACGCCTATCATCGCAACAGCGCCGACTTGGCCAAACAAGTCGCCGTGTGGATGGCGGAGTTTCTGGGGTGGGGCGAGGAACGCCTGCTGGAGGAAATTACCAGTCAGTCAAAAACCATGAGCCAACAGAGCGTATTAGCTGAATACGCCTATACCAAGCTGACGGACGGACCACTCCCGGTAGCACATCTGGTTCGCCTCATCAAAAATAAGTGGAAAACTGTCGCCTCGCCTAATGGCGTACATCTCTTCGTTTCAGAATCTGTGAGTTGTCTGCTCCGCCACGAAGACATAGAAGTGGGAGACGTTATTGCCGGACGATACATCGCTTGGACTATCGATCCTTGGGACGCTCATGAAAAAATAGAAAAAGAGATCTGTGCCTTGGACGATTACCTCGAAGGCGAAACCCGATATGTATTCAAAAAGAAGAATAAAACCTAACTTTGACGTTACCTGGAAGCCTGTCATCCAACCGAATCATGGCCCCCGCCTTCTCCGATGACCAACTGCGCCTCGCCGCGCGGCTTTATTACATCGACGGCCTCGGGCAGGCTGAGGTGGCGAAGTTTGTGAAGGTGTCACAGGCCAAAATCTCGCGTTTGCTGGCGGCGGCGCGGGAGCGCGGTATCGTGCGCATCTCCGTGGCGGAGTATGAGCCGCGCGACGGCGCGCTGGAGCGGCAGCTTTGCAAAAAATTTCGCCTGCGCGCGGCCGCTGTGATGAAAACCATCGGCGGCGCGAGCGAGGAAGACGTCAGGCGTGTCACCGGGCATTTCGGCGCGGCGTTTGTGGATGCGTTGATTCCCGCGGACGCCACCGTCGCCATCGCCGGCGGGCGCACCATGCGGGAGCTGGTGCAAATGCTGCCCGAGACGCGCAAGGAGAACCTGACGGTCATCCAAGCGATGGGCAGCATCGGCCCCACCATCAGCCCGGTGGACGCGCTGGAACTGGGCCGGGTGATGGCGCAACGCGGCGGCGGGCGCTTCATGACGATCAACACACCCGCCTTCGTTCCCGACAGCAAAACGCGCGACGCCTTCCTGGCGCTCGACCCCATCCGCGCCGTGTGGCAGCGTTTCAAGGAGGTGGACACGGCGCTCGTGGGCGTCGGCACGCTGGAGAATTCGGTGTTCGCGGAGCGCGGCATCCTGACGGCGCGCGACGTGGAGGCGCTGCGGCAGAGCGGCGCGGTCGGCGAGATTTGCGGGCGTTTCTACGACACGCGCGGGCGTGAATGCCGCACGGCCTGGAGCGGGCGCGTGGTCAGCATGAGCCTGGAGCAACTGCGCAAAGTACCGCAGGTCATCGGCGTGGTCGCCGGCACCGACCGCTCGGCAGCGCTGGCGGCGGCGATCCGCGGCGGCCTGCTGAAATCCCTGGTCATTGACGAAGGCGGCGCGCGCGCGCTGCTCGCCGCCGCATGAGTTTTTTCCCAACCTACGCATTCATCATGAAATCCTACCAAGCACCTATCACACTCCTGTCATGGCTGGCAGCCGCCGCTTTTTCCGCCGCCGATGAGCCTTTGAAAAGCCCGTGGAATGCCGCCGAGCACGTCAAGCTGGGGGACTTCGTCATTCAGAGTCATCGCGGCGCGGGTGAGCTGTCCACCGACAACACGCTGGAAGCCTTCACGCTCGGCTGGCAGCTCGACACCGTGCCTGAGGCCGACGTCAACACCACCAAGGACGGCGTCATCATTGCCTTTCATGACAAAGACCTCGCCCGCGTGGTCAAAGACCTGCCCGTCATCTGGAAAGACAAGCTGATCAAAGACCTCACCTACGACGAGCTGAGCACCCTCGACGTCGGTTCCTGGAAAGGCACGGAATTCGCCGGACACCGCATCCCGAGGTTGAGCGACGTCTTCGCGCTCATGCAGGGCAAACCGGAGCGCCGCCTGTATCTCGACATCAAGCAGGTGGACCTCGCCCAACTCGCCGATGAAGTGCGCGCCGCCGGTGTCGGCGCGCAAGCGATCCTGGCCGCGCCCAAGCACGAGACCATCCTCGAATGGAAAAAACGGGTGCCGGACTCGCAAAC